>NZ_MOWM01000140.1 GCF_016082275.1 Variovorax sp. E3 | reverse complement strand
TTGAGCGACCTCAGGCCTATAGGGAGACCTGCTGTGGATGGGGCAGGATCCGGAATGCATCTTTAAGGGCTCGGCGCGATTTATCGACTGCGTTTACTTGAGCCACGGGATGCTTCGGGACCTGCGCGAAGAGGAGGGCGTTCAATATCAGATGATGGACTCTAATATCGTCTTCTTCTCGCACTAGGGTGACATGGCGGCTTGGTTCGAGTCGGCGGTCCTGGATCCCGAATGCTGGTTCATGACCGATGGTATGAGCGAACCTCGACCCACCGGACGCGTCTCCGAGTTCCCACCGTGAAGAACGATAGAGCGCTTCTTGCCCCGTCATAGCAGCCGGCCTCAGCGCGTCCTTCCTCCCGACGTTCGCATTGGGGCGATTTTTTCTTTTAAGGCGACCTTACGTCTACTGGTCTGACCCGATTCCTTCTGTCATCTTGAGCGGGCAGCATCCGGTGCAAATATTACGGAGCGAGGGATCAACTGAACAAGTCAGCGAAGATTTCAGGAGCGTGCTTGGCTGCGCGAGGCATCGGTGCCCTGTTGGCGGCCCTGCTGGCTGCAGCCATCGCTGTGATTGCTTGGGGCGCAGATCGCGGCCTTGGCATCGCGGACGAGGGCGTGTATCTGTTGGCCGCCCGGTATCCCATGGAGATCGAGCAGAACGTCTCTGCTGTCTTCGACTACACAGGCGCGATCTTCAGGTTGGTGGGCTATGACCCTGCGATGTTCCGGCTCGCGGGCCTTGCGGCGATCATGCTGTCGGCGCTGGCGTTCTGGATTGGATTTCAAAAGCTGCTGCTGATCATGTTTCCAGGCGCGAGGCATGCGCAACACGTACGCCTGAACTCGCTGCTGTTCATCCAACTCGGCGGGATCCTTTACTACCAGTGGGCCTTTGCGACGCCAAATTACTACACGCTGACAGCGATCGCGCTCAACCTCTTCGCGGGGTTCGTGATGTGGGCGCTGGCGCGAGAAACATCGGCGTCAGGTAACGCGCAAACGACAAGTTTTTTTGGGATCGCCGGGCTGGCACTGGGCTCGGGGGTGTTCGTGCGCTTCACCTCTGCTGTATTGGTTTTGGGTTGCCTGTTCGCGCTGCTCTGGTATTGGCCCGGCGTAGGCCGCTTGCGAAGAATCCGGCTGCTCTTGACTGTGGGATTGGGCATGATCGTATGGTCTGGTTTCCACTTCATCGCAGTGCAAGGCCCCGTGCGCCAATGGGAAATGTTCACGCATGGCTGGAAGCTATATCAAGCGATCGGCACCCACTCGCCTGAGGCCAAGATCTTTGCCTACCCGCGTGACCTGTTCGTCCTGGCTTGGTCCGCTTTCCTGATCTTCTGGCCGTGCCACTTGATGGTCGCTGCGGCGTTGCTCGTGCTGCGGCTCGCTGGGCCAGGTTCTCGTACGCTGGCGATCCTCCGTCCCTCGGTCGTTGCCACGCTGGCGTTTGCTGTCGCAGCCGTGCTGTCGTGGGGCGTTGGTGCAGACGTGCTGACGAGCAGGCTGCCCGCCTTAGCGTCCGCCACCGGCGTCTCTGCTTACCTGTCGTTTTACGGGGCGTGGATCCTGTTGCTGATTGCGATCTACGCACTCTTCGCCATGCAGTCCGCTGGTGCACGGCGAGCATGTGACCCGGCCGCGATGCAGTGCCGCGGACTCGTGCTGTTTCTGCTAGGCCTGCCGATCGCGGGCTCCGTCGGTACCGCCAACCCGCTGTACAACGTCATCTCCTTCTATGCCGTGCCCTGGTTCGGGTTGGTCTTTCTGCTCGGTGTCGCGCTGATCGCTCGCTATAGAGTCCGGCCAGCGTTGTTGCTCGGCGTGATGGCAGTTATGGGCGGCGTGACGTGCAGCCAAGTGGTGCAAGGTAGTGTGCAAACGCCTTCACAGGTCTCGACCGGACTGCAGCTACAAGCCATTCCAACCGAGGTTGGATTCCCTGCGCACTGGATGAAGCTGGACCGCACGTCGCACACGCTGATTGAACAACTCCGCACAGCCGCCGCGCGCAGTGGCTTCAAGCCAGGGGACGACATCGTGGCAGTGAGCTATCTGCCGGGCTTGGTCTACGCGATGGGCGGGCGATCCCCTGGGCACCCCACGTTCTTGCTCGGTACGCCAGGCTATCTTGCGTACAGCAAGATAGCCATGGGCTTTGCGGAAAAGGCTCGACTGCGTACAGCCCTTGTGCTGCTTGATTTGGACGCGGACGATGGCGATCTGCGCCTACTGCTGGGTTCAGCCGGCCTACCTTTCCCCTCTGGCTACGACGAGGTAGCCGAGGTAACGGCCGGCGATAAAACTTACCGACTATTTAAACCCAATCAGTGAGTCGCGCGGCAAACTGAAAACCAAAACGCAGGAGGCATGATGGATCACAGTTTCTCGCATAAGGGCCGGCGCGTTGATGTCCAGGTCGTGGAGCAGGCAGAGCAATTCGAATGGTCGTTCAAGATCGACGATGGCCCGATTGTCCGCAGGGACGAGTTCGTTTCGCGGAGTTCGGCGTCGGCGGTGCTTGCTGCGATGGCTGTAGCCAAACAGGAAATTGACCACGCCGCCGGCACAGCGCGTTCTAGGCGTTGACGGTCGGGCCGAACTTCGCTGTTACGAGGGCCCGCATTCCAGCAACCAGCAGCGATGGTCCCTCCACCCAAGTTCCACGGCCGCTGGTTGCTCGATCCTGCAGCCGGCCTATAGAGATCGCGCACCACGCACCGCCCTTGGCCGGCAGGGGGGCGACGTGGATGCCTTCCCGCTCCAAGATCGGACCGCCCTGCGTCCAATCTGATGAGGGCGAGTAGTCCGGCTCAGCCTCGCGACCCACAGCCTTTGCTACCCATTGGTCAAGCTGCGCACCTGTGAGTTCTGATGTATTCATGTCGATCGTTGTTGGCCAAGCGGGGAGTCGGGCATTTTGCGTTTAGTTCATTGCGCAAAGATTGCGTGGCGTCTGGGCGGCCGCCAAAAATACCCGCCAAAGCGGGTAAGCGATATTGCGATCGAGGAGTGCTACCCCTTGTTCAAGAGAGGCTGAACGAGGTTGTACGCTCCTGGAGGCCGTGCGTTTTTTGAGCCAGCGTCACATGGTGCCCCTGATCGAGAACTACTCCCGCCGGCTTGACCATCGTTGACAGTGTGAACGGCTTGCCCGCCGCACAACCGTTCCTCAACAACAGGGGAGAGGGCACACGGCAGGAGCGAGGCGCTGGGCGATCACCGTAACCGAGCTGGAGCAGGGGGAGTTTCACTTTGCCGTGTTGGAGGCCGTGAGCGACAACGGGAACCTCTTCACCTTCAAGCCTGGCGTGCTCGGCGACGAGCCGCATGGGGCAGCCATCGTGGCATGGCTGCCGCGTGTGCGCACTGGTCAACTACGAGTCGGACCGCATCAGCCAGTCGGCTGCTAAGTGGGCTTTGTAGATGGCGCCCATGAAAAAGCCGCCTCACGGGCGGCTTCGGTGTGTTCGCGTCACCCACGGTTTCGCGGGTGGAGCTCGGGTAGTTGGGAGCTGTGGATTGAGGTCCTGCAACAGGAGGTCAGGCGGCTACTGCGACCCCTTCACGTAGTTCTTGAAGGCGAGAGCCATGGTGGACTCGTCCGTGGTGCAGCCGAATGTGTTGGCGCAACCTGATGCAATCTTGATTTGCTCGCGGCCGCCGGAAAGTGGTTCTCGTGTGATCTGGTAGGCCCTATAAATATCGCCTGAAGGGGGCGTGTGGGTCACGATCACGGCATCGGTCGCAGTTTGAATCTTCCATTTGCTGTTTGTCACCACCCATACCTGGGCTCGGCGCCAATAACGAGCGCACTCGTCTGCGCCTTCGCAGTACAGTGGCTCCATTGCCCTTGCTCGAATCTCGGGGCTCGCTTGTGGCGCTACACCACACCCGATAAGCGGGAGTGCTGTAAGCGAAATCAAAACAATCAGAAGCTTCCTCATATATATCTCTCTCTCCTTGCCCCTTCAGGGCGTCAAATTTGCTTTGTTTATGGATCGCCTAGCCAACAATGATGCACGAGCTCTGCGTGCATTCTTTGCGCGGAGACCGGAACTGATCAGAATTGTCCGATAACAAAGACGCGGCCTTCCTCGGGCTTTCGGTCTGCTGCGTTCAGCACGACTAAGTCATTGTGGTTCAGGTTGAGTTCCATGCTATGCCCGATTGTCGTCAGTGAGACAAGGTAATACGGCATGCGGCTGTTCGACCGCAGCCGGTTGGCGTAAAAAATGGATCTTCATCTGTACAGTTGATCTTTACAGCGTATCCGTAGCCGTGCCCGACGTTTCGATTCGGCCCCATCGAATCTTGATCAAATCCGGATCTCGGTCGAAATCGACGTCCTCGGATTGCGGCCGCGCCTGCATTTCCCGGATTCCGTTCACGAGCAGTGTTGGATCAACCCACAGGGTGAGCGCTTGCCCATGTGAATCCCCAATGGGGTCTGCAAAGCCGCTGGCAGGAACTGCCAAGTCTGCGGGTGAACGCAGCTTGCCGAGGCCCGGCGATCTCGCGCGCTTGGGCATCGTGGATCTCGCCCTCCAGGCGGTCCCGGGCATGTTGGCGCAGACGTGGGCCCATCACCAGCTTGGCCGGCTCAGGCCTTCTGGCCACCAACTCGGACAACCTAGACAGGCGCGAGGTGAGCACTTCGACCGCACAGGCTGGTGTCCGCCCCCTGCCGCATGAGAGATAATCGGGCCTTGCATCGGCGCTACCTAAGCGGGGGGAGAGCGGAGCAGAGAGTGGTTTGGCTAGCTGCGCTGGCCTGTTGATTTGGTTGGACTGATTCCAGTGCAAATCCGTCTAGCCCGGTTCGACTCCGGGTCGCGCCTCCACCCTCTCGTTCAACTCGATTCGACCCCGACTTCCAAGCCCCGCCAACCGACGTTGCCGGGGCTTGTTTTGTTTGGGTTATCGTCGATGTTCAACCTGACGCCCGGATGGTGAAATTGGTAGACACATCGGACTTAAAATCCGCCGCTTCCTTAATCGGGGCATACGGGTTCGACCCCCGTTCCGGGTACCAAACTTACAAGGGAGCATTCGATGCCTCGCTACAACGCTCCATTTGAGATCCATGTGCACGGCGATGTGCCGTTGCGCGCGGACGTGAGCTTCGACCAGATCCAGGAGGCGCTCAAGCCCCTGTGGAAGTACGCCGGCGCCAAGTCGCTGGCCGACGGCGCCACCAGCACCTACGAAGAAGAGCCGGGCATCCGCTTCGAGCAGAAGGACCACACGCTGCAGATCTGCTGGACGGTGCCGGGCGACGAAGACTTCCGCCAGGCGCTCGACGAAATGTGCATGGGCCTGAACGAGCTGTCGGAGCGCGGCGCGGCCATCGAGGTCACGTTCTACGACACCGACTTCGACGAGGAAGAGGGCGACCCTGAAGAAGAGTCGCGCGACGACTTCCTGATGCTGTTCGTCGGCCCCAATCCGGCCGCGATCATGCAGGTGCAGCGCGACCTGCTGGTGGAAGACGTCGTGAACCTCATGGAGCGCCACTTCGACGGCGCCGAGCTGGGTGGGGTCGTCTCCGAGATCGATCGCCTCTTCAGCGACCGTTTCGACGCCCTGGTGAACTCGCTGGAGATCGGCAAGCGCCCGCGCGGCACGGGCGGCCCCGGCAGCGGGGGCAGCGGCGGTGGTGGACACGGCGGCGGTCGCCGCCCGCGCCACCTGCACTGACAGACTTCAGGGTGCCTGGCGCAGCAGCGACTTCGGCACCTTGAAGCGCTCGCCGTCGTAGCGCAGCGTCACGGTGCTGAACTTCGCGGGCAGCGCCTTCTCCACGCAACCCTGGTCTTCCTCTTCCTGCGCGCGGCTCTGCACGAGCGTGCGCGACAACTGCAGATCGGCAAAGCCGTTGCTGCTGGCCTTGCCCACCGACAGCATCGTGCGCAGCTTCTCGAAGTGGCCGGTGCAGGTCGAATCCCATCCCCCGTTGTCGTGGTCGAGCTCGACCTCCTGCAGCACCTGGCGAAACTGCTTGCCGTGGTGCACGTACAGGCGCACGGTCTCGCTCGCCAGCGGGCTGCCGGGGGCGCTGGTGCCCCGGTAGCGCACGCGCACGCCGAAGGCCCGGGCGTCGGCCGACAGCACGTAGCGCGAGGTGTCGATGCGGATGTCCTGGATCGACGTGGTCGCGTCCTCGTCGAGCGCCTCGGGCTGGAACAGCCGGGCGATGACCGTGTCGCGTTCGGTGTTGCCGTTGTCGGGCCGCTGGATCAGCAGCAGCTCCAGGTCGAACACCTTGGCGCCGTTGTCGGTGGTCTCGCGCGGCAGCGGCAACACGACGATGCTGCGCCCCGGGAACGCAGGCCAGATCTTGCAGGCCGCGAGCCGCTCGTCGAGCGGGCGCTTGGGGTGCAGCTTGGCGTGCATGCGCTCGGCCAGGCCGCTTTCGCAGGCCGCGTGACTCAGGCCGGCGGCCGAGAGGCAGAAAAGGAGGAGGGCGGCGTGGCGTAGAAGGCGCATGAGGGGGCGAACGGTGCGGTCAGGTCGCGGCGGCCGTGGGGAGGCCGAGCCACTGCGTGGCGGCGGCCTCGAGCACGGCGACGTCGCCGCTGCTCTCCAGGCGCAGCCCGCCATCGCCGCCGCCTGCGAGCCGGCCCGCCGATGCCAGCAGCCGCCGCGTCTGCTGCGCGACCGGCACGCCGGTGTCGATGAAACGCAAGGCGGCCGGCGCGTGCCGGCGCAGTTCGTCTTTCACGAGCGGATAGTGGGTGCAGCCCAGCACCACCGTGTCGACGTCCGTGGGGCCGTCGCCGAAAGGCCCGGCCTCTTTCATGTAGCGCTCGCACAGGGCCGAGATGCCGGCGGCGTCGAAGCCCTCGATGGCCTTCACCAGCCCGTCGCAGGGCACCGGGCGCACCTCGGCCGAACCTGCGAACGAGGCGCGCAGGGCCGCGTACTTGGCGCTGGCCAGCGTGCCGCGCGTGGCCATCACCGACACGTGCCCCGTGCGGCTCGTCGCCACGGCGGGCTTCAGCCCTGGCTCCAGGCCGACGATCGGGAGGTCGGGGTGCTCGGCCCGCAGCAAATGAATGGCGGCGGTCGTGGCCGTGTTGCACGCGACCACGAGCGCCTTGATGCCGTGCGCGCGCAGCAGGTGGTCGACCACCGCGCGCGAGCGCTCGATCACGTAGGCGTCCCCGCGTTCGCCGTACGGCGCATAGGCCGTGTCCGCGAAGTACACGAAGTTCTCGTGCGGCAGCTCGGCCCTCAGCGCGGCCAGCACGCTGAGCCCGCCCACGCCGCTGTCGAAGACGCCTACCGTGTTCAAGCTTCTTCCATCATGATGGTCTTGAACTCGCCGCTGGCGATGCGCTTTTGCCACTCGGCCGGGCCGGTGATGTGCGCGCTGGTGCCGCCGGCGTCGACCGCCACCGTCACGGGCATGTCGACCACGTCGAATTCGTAGATCGCTTCCATGCCCAGGTCCGCGAAGCCCACCACCTTGGCGGTCTTGATGGCCTTGCTCACGAGGTAGGCGGCACCGCCCACGGCCATGAGGTAGGCGCTCTTGTGCTTCTTGATGGCCTCGATGGCGACCGGGCCGCGCTCGGCCTTGCCGATCATCGCGATCAGGCCGGTCTGGGCCAGCATCATCTCGGTGAAGCCGTCCATGCGCGTGGCGGTGGTCGGGCCCGCGGGGCCCACGGCCTCGTCGCCCACCGGGTCGACCGGGCCGACGTAGTAGATGACGCGGTTGGTGAAATCGACCGGCAGCTTCTCGCCCTTGGCCAGCATGTCCTGGATGCGCTTGTGCGCGGCGTCGCGGCCGGTGAGCATCTTGCCGTTCAAAAGGATCGTGTCGCCCGGCTTCCAGCTTGCGACTTCCGCGGGCGTGAGCTTGTCGAGGTCGACGCGCTTGCTCTTCTTCTCGTCGGGGGCCCAGTTGACGTCGGGCCACATGTCGAGCGACGGCGGGTCGAGGTAGACGGCGCCGCTGCCGTTCATCGTGAAGTGCGCGTGGCGCGTGGCCGCGCAGTTGGGGATCATGGCCACGGGCTTGCTCGCGGCGTGCGTCGGGTACATCTGGATCTTGACGTCCAGCACGGTGGCCAGGCCGCCCAGGCCCTGCGCGCCGATGCCCAGCGCGTTGACCTTCTCGTAGATCTCGATGCGCAGCGCCTCGACCTTCGTGAGTTCGGCGCCCGACTTCTTCTTGGCCTGCAGCTCGTGCATGTCCAGGTCGTCCATCAGGCTTTCCTTGGCCATCAGCGCGGCCTTCTCGGCCGTGCCGCCGATGCCGATGCCCAGCATGCCCGGCGGGCACCAGCCGGCGCCCATGGTCGGCACCGTCTTGAGCACCCAGTCGACCACGCTGTCGCCGGGGTTCAGCATGACCAGCTTGCTCTTGTTCTCGCTGCCGCCGCCCTTGGCCGCGACCGTCACTTCGAGGGTGTTGCCCGGCACGATCTCGGTGAAGATCACCGCGGGCGTGTTGTCCTTGGTGTTCTTGCGGTCGAACTGCGGGTCGGCCACGACCGAGGCGCGCAGCGTGTTGTCGGGGTGGTTGTAGCCGCGGCGCACGCCTTCGTTGATGGCGTCGTCCAGGCTGCCGGTGAAGCCGCCCCAGCGCACGTCCATGCCCACCTTGAGGAACACGTTGACGATGCCGGTGTCCTGGCAGATCGGGCGGTGGCCCGTGGCGCTCATCTTGCTGTTGGTCAGGATCTGCGCAATGGCGTCCTTGGCGGCGGGGCTCTGCTCGCGCTCGTAGGCCTTGGCTAGGTGGGCGATGTAGTCGGCGGGGTGGTAGTAGCTGATGTACTGCAGCGCGGCGCTGATCGATTCGATCAGGTCGGCCTGCTGGATCGTGGTCGTCATGGTGGGGGGCTTTTATGAATGTGGAAACGCCCCCGGATTATCTCAGCGGGCGATTCGGGGCGTGTGCCTGTCCCCGAAGAGCGCCCCCACCCACGCGAAAGCTACCGGGCCGCGGCCCGCGCCTGCGCAATCCAGCCGTCGAAAACCTGCTGGTGCGCCTTGATCCACCCGTCCGTGTGGCGTTCCACGTCCTGCTGCGTGTTCGCGCCCTGGCTCATGCGCAGGTTCTGCGCATTGATGTCGCTGATCGGCAGCTTCATCACCTCGAACAGCTTGCCCGCCGCCGGGTTCTTCTCGACGAAGGCCCGGTTGGCCACGATCTGCTCCTGGTTGGCCTGGAAGCCGTAGTTCTTGCCGTTCGGCAGCTGCGTGTCGACATTGCCGGCATCGCCCTGCGACGAAGAAAAGGGCACCTGCAGCCACACCACGTCCGCGCCGGGGCGCAGCACGGCGCTGACCCAGTACGGCGTCCACGTGTAGTACAGCACCGGCTTCTCCTGCTTGAAGCGCGCGATGGTGTCGGCCATGAGCGCGGCATAGCTGCCTTGCTTGTGGGTGACGGTGTCGCGCAGCTGGTAGGCGTTCAGGTGGTTCTCGATGGCCAGCTCGCAGCCCCAGCCGGGGTTGCAGCCCGTGAGGTCGGCCTTGCCGTCGCCGTCGGCGTCGAACAGCTTGGCGATGGCCGGGTCCTTCAGCTGTGCGATGTTGGTGATGCCGTACTGCTCGGCCGTCTTGCGGTCGATCAGGTAGCCCTGCACCGCGCCGTCGGAGTACACGCCCTTGCGCCACAGCTTGGCGTCGCCGCCGCTGTTCTTGTAGAAGTCGGCGTGCAGCAGGCTCCAGTGGTTGGCCATGAAAGTGGCGTCGCCGTTGGCAATGGCCAGGTGCTCGGTGGCGGGCTCCAGGTCTTTCATGGGTTCCACCGTGTAGCCGAGCTTCTCGAGCGCGCGCATCACCAGCAGCGTCTGGAAGGCCTCCTCGGCCAGCGAACTCTTCAGCGGCAGCACGGTCACGCCCTTGCCGGGCAGGTCGTTGCCGGCGGCCAGGGCCACCGTGCCCGAGGCCACGAAGGCCAGGGCCAGCAGGCCGCGTGCGATGAGACTGGTCTTCTTGTTCGTCATGTGCTTCATGCGTCGGGTTCCTCCGCTCATTGCGCCTGCGTCGACAGGGCGGGTGCCGGCTCGCCGGCGGCGCGGCTCGGCGCCACCGCGCGCTGCAGCATGCGCAGCGCGAAGCCCACCGGGCCGGTGTGCCACCAGCGGCGGCCGCCGCTGCGGCGCGACTTGCCCATGGCCTGCGTCAGGCGGTCCAGCGAGATGGCCAGCAGCACGATGCCCAGGCCGCCCACGGTGGCCAGGCCCATGTCGAGCCGGCCGATGCCGCGCAGCACCATTTGGCCCAGGCCGCCCACGGCGATCATCGAGGCGATGACCACCATCGACAGCGACAGCATCAGCGCCTGGTTGATGCCCGCCATGATCGACGGCATGGCCAGCGGCAGCTGCACCTTCACCAGCATCTGCCACGGCGAGGCGCCGTAGGCGCGCGCGGCCTCGATCAGGTCGGGCCGCACCTGGCGCAGGCCGAGGTTGGTCAGGCGCACCAGCGGGGCCAGCGCGAAGATGATCGTGACGATCACGCCCGGCACGTTGCCGATGCCGAACAGCATCACCACCGGCACGAGGTACACGAACGCGGGCGTGGTCTGCATCGCGTCGAGCACCGGCCGCATGATGCGCTGCGCGCGGTCGCTGCTGGCCAGCAGCACGCCCAGCGGCAGGCCGATGACCATGCAGAACACCAGCGAGGTCAGCACCAGCGACAGCGTGACCATGGCCTCGGGCCAGATGCCCAGCATGGCCACCAGCAGCAGCGCCACGGTGGTGCCGATGGCCAATGCGCGGCCGGCGAACTGCCAGGCGAACAGGCCGATGAGGGCGATCATCGCGAGCGTGGGCAGGCCGGTCAGCAGGCTCTGCACCCAGTTCAGCGTGCTGTCGATGGGCAGGCGCACGGTCTGGAAGAAGGGGCGGAAGTGCTCGACCACCCAGCCCAGGCCCTGGTTGATCCAGGCCTCGACGGGCAGCGAGCCGTCCCACAGGCGGTGCAGCTGGAAGCCGCCGGCGGCGGCGTCGGGCTGGCCGGCCAGCTGGTGCGCGGCATTCACGGGCGCGTCGAGCCAGGCGCTGGTCGACGACGGGTCGGGCGCGGCGGACATGGCTTCCCACGGGTCGAGGGGCGTGGGCGCGGGTGCGGGTGCGGGTGCGGGTGTCGCCAGCATCGTGGCGGCGTCGTTCAGCGGAGCGAGTTCGGAGGGCAGCGTGGTGTCGTTCATCAATGGGTCCTTCGAATCGTTCAGGCGAGGGCCACGGCGGCCGCGGGTTGCTGGGGCTGGTGCGCGGGGTCGATCGGCGGGGTGTCGCGGTCGAGGAACTTCAGCAGCGTGGTCTTGCTGATCGCGCCGCAGAAGCGGCCGTCGTCGCCGACCACCGGCACGGCGCAAGGCGCCTGTCCGACCTGGCCGATGAGGCCGGCCACGGCCGCGTCGGCTTCGATCGTGCCGAGCGCATCGAGGAACGCATGGCGCAGGCCGAGCGGGCCCGAGTGCCCGTCGAGCGCCGCGCGCAGGGTGTCGGCCGACACGGTGCCCAGGTAGCGCTTGTTCGGGTTCACCACGTAGGCGAAGTCGCGGTCCTGGTCTTCGAGCAGCTTGAGCGCCGCGCGCGCGCCGCGCTCCGGGTGCTCGCACACCACGGTGAGCGACTTGCGCGCGATGTCGCCGGCCTTGAACACGGCCGCCGCGTCCACGCCGCGCACGAAGCTGCGCACGTAGTCGTCGGCGGGGCTGCGCAGGATCTCGTCGGGCGTGCCGACCTGGATCACCTGGCCGTCCTTCATGATCGCGATGCGGTCGCCGATGCGCATGGCCTCGTCCAGGTCGTGCGAAATGAAGACGATGGTGCGGCGCTGCTCCTGCTGCAGGCGCAGTAACTCCGACTGCATCTCGGTGCGGATGATCGGGTCGAGCGCCGAGAAGGCCTCGTCCATCAGCAGGATCGACGGGTCGGAGGCCAGCGCGCGCGCCAGGCCCACGCGCTGCTGCATGCCGCCCGAGAGCTCGTCGGGGTAGCTCGCGCCCCAGCCCGCCAGGCCCACTTGCGCCAGCGCCTTGTCGGCCTGCGCCAGGCGCTCTTTCTTGCTCGTGCCCGAGAGCTCGAGGCCGAAGGCCGTGTTCTCGCGCACCGTCATGTGCGGCATCAGCGCGAACGACTGGAACACCATGCTGATGTCCTTGCGGCGCAGCGCGCGCAGCTTGGCGTCGGAGTGCTCGTTGATGTCGGCGCCGTCGATCATGATGCGGCCCGCGGTCGGCTCGATCAGCCGGTTCAGCAGGCGCACCAGCGTCGACTTGCCCGAACCCGAGAGCCCCATGATGACGAAGATTTCTCCGGCCTGGATTTCGAAAGTGGCGTCGAACACGCCGATCGACTGGCCGGTGCGCGCCAGGATTTCTTTCTTGGACAGACCTTGGCGGACCAGCTCCAGCGCTTGTTCGGGCTCGTCGCCGAACACCTTGAAGACATGGTCGATGAGAATTCCTTTGGCCATATGTCGGGGCTCCTTTCGTGTGAAGGGTGGACAGATCGCCGCCCCGAAAAAAGGGCGGCGGCGACCACGTCGCCAGCCTTCGGGGCTGTCCGGGGATGGATCGGCGCGCGGTGGCGCGCGCAATGGCCCGGCTAGCCTCGAAGGCTGCCGGCAGGCACTGAAGACGACATGGCGACGAAACCAGTGCCCGCCGGATGCTTCATTCGCAGTGCGACGGGCCTGGTCGAGGGGCGCCGCCTGGATGAGCGTGACGTGGCAATGGGGACGGAAAAACCGTCCGGTTTGCCGGGCTGGGCCCGGCGCAAGAACCTTGCACCGCGACGGGATTCAAAGATCCGCGAGTAGTGAAGGGGTGACCAACGCTGTCATCATCATGACTTGTTGGTCGTCAGAAGACGTCAATCATAACTTTTTGACATGAAGAGGTCAAGGCGCGAAGAGGTATCAGCCTGTCAGCGGCGGCGCAATGGCCTCGTCAGATGAGAGCTACTCTCGTTGGCGCGATACTCGGCACTGCGCCGGAAAGCGGCGCGATTTTTCTTGAATGCGGAGCTTTTTCTCATGACGACTTCCCCCAAGACCCGTGCCGAGCGCGACACCTTCGGACCGATCGACGTGCCGGCCGACAAGCTGTGGGGCGCGCAAACGCAGCGCTCGCTGCAGAACTTCGACATTTCCGGCGAGCAGCAGCCGCGCGAGATCATCAAGCGCTGGCCCAGGTGAAGCGTGCGTCGGCCGTGGTCAACCATGCGCTGGGCCTGCAGGACGAGAAGAAGACCAACGCCATCGTGGCCGCGGCCGACGAAGTCATTGCCGGCAAGCACCCGGGCGAGTTCCCGCTGGTGGTCTGGCAAACGGGCTCGGGCACGCAGACCAACATGAACGTGAACGAGGTGCTGGCCAACCGCGCGAGCGAAATCCTCGGCGGCGAGCGCGGCGAAGGCCGCCTGGTGCACCCGAACGATGACGTCAACCGCAGCCAGTCGAGCAACGACGTGTTCCCGACCGCCATGCACGTGGCCGCCGTCGAGGCCATCACGCACAAGCTGCTGCCCGCCATCGCCAAGCTGCGCGGCACGCTGGAGCAGAAGTCGAAGGACTTCGCCGACATCGTGAAGATCGGCCGCACCCACCTGCAGGACGCCACGCCCCTCACGCTGGGCCAGGAGTTCTCGGGCTACGTGGCGCAGCTGGCCCACGGCGAAGCGCATGTGCGCGCCGCGCTGCCGCACCTGAGCGAACTGGCGCTGGGCGGCACGGCCGTCGGCACCGGCCTGAACGCACCGAAGGGCTACGCGGAACAGGTGGCGGCTGAGCTGGCCAGGCTCACGGGCCTGCCGTTCGTGACCGCGCCCAGCAAGTTCGAGGCAATGGCCAGCATCGACGGCATGGTGCATGCCCACGGCGCGCTCAAGACGCTGGCGGCCAGCATGAACAAGATCGCCAACGACGTGCGCTGGCTCGCCAGCGGCCCGCGCAGCGGCATCGGCGAACTGAGCATTCCCGAGAACGAACCCGGCTCGTCGATCATGCCGGGCAAGGTCAACCCGACCCAGAGCGAGGCCGTCACGATGCTGGCCGCGCAGGTGTTCGGCAACGACGTGGCCATCAACATCGGCGGCGCGTCGGGCAACTTCGAGCTGAACGTGTTCCGCCCGATGGTGGCGCACAACTTCCTGCAGAGCGTGCGCCTGCTGGCCGACGGCATGGTGAGCTTCAACGACCACTGCGCCGTGGGCATCGAGCCGAACCGCGAACGCATCACCGAACTGGTCCAGCGCTCGCTGATGCTGGTGACGGCGCTGAACACGCACATCGGCTACGACAAGTCGGCCTACATCGCCAAGAAGGCGCACAAGGAAGGCACCAGCCTGCGCGAAGCGGCCATCGCCTCGGGCCACCTGACGGCCGAGCAGTTCGACGCGTGGGTGATTCCCGAGAACATGACCGGCCGCTGAGCCTGATCTGGGCTCTTTCGTGGGGGCCGCCGCGCACGGCCGCCCGAAGCGGCCGGCCCGCCCCCGGTAGGGGGTAGGAGAAGCGACACGAAGTGCGCGGAGCCTGGGGGCGAGCCTCAATACCCGATGGTGTAGCGCTGGCGCGAATGTGCGGGCTTTTCCAGCTCGTCGATGAACGCGATCGCGTAGTCCTCGAAGGTGATCCAGCTGCGGCCTTCGGCGCTCACCAGCAGGTCGTCCTTGCCCAGGCGGAACTTGCCCGTGCGCTCGCCTTCGACGAACTCGGCGGAGGGCGACAGGAAGGTCCAGTCGAGGTCCTTCTCGCTGCGCAGCGCGTCCAGGAACACGCCGCCGGCCGAGGCCTCGGCGCGGTAGGCGTCGGGGAAGTTGGGCGTGTCGATCACTTTCAGGCCGGGCGCCGCGAACAGGCTGCCGGCGCCGCCGACCACCAGCAGGCGCTTCACGCCCGCGCGCTTGGCCGGCTCGATGATGGCCGCGGGCGGCACGGTGGCGAAGTGCGCGGCGCTGAACACGGCGTCGTGGCCGGCCAGCGCTTTCTCGAGGGCGGCGCCGTCGAGCACGTCGAGGTCGACCGCCTTCACGTTGGCGCGGCCGGCCAGCTTGGCGCTGGCCTTGCGGGCAATGGCCGTGACGGTGTGGCCGCGGCGCAGCGCTTCTTCCAGAAGGCGGCCGCCGGCGCGTCCGGTGGCGCCGATGATGGCAATGTGGCTCATGGTGATCTCCAGAAAGTGGATGGGATGAAACGCATCTTAGGTTTCTGCTTTCGAAAGAAATACCTCGATTTGCGCGCTTGTTTATTTCTAAAATCGTTCGAATGGACCGATTGAATGCAATGCGGGTGTTCGTGAACGTGGTCGATGCGGGCAGCCTTTCGGCCGCCGCCGACAAGCTCGACCTGTCCCGCCCCGTGGTGACGCGCTATGTGGCCGAGCTGGAGCAATGGACCGGCGCGCGGCTGCTGCACCGCACGACGCGCCGCCTGAGCCTGACCGCCGCGGGCGCGGAACTGCTGCCGCGTTGCCGTCAGGTGCTGGAACTCACGGGCGACATGCAGGCCGCGGTGCGGCACCCGGCCGAGGCGCCGCGCGGGCAACTGCGCATCACGGCCAGCACCTCGTTCGCGCAGGCGCAACTGGCCGAGGCGGTGGCCGACTACGTGCGGCTCTATCCGGGCGTGGCGGTCGACCTGGTGTTGCTCGACCGGGCGGTGAACCTGGTGGATGAGCGCATCGACCTCGCGATTCGCGTGGCAGTGGAAATCGACCCGAACCTGATCGCGCGCCGGCTCACGGACTGCCGCTCGGTGGTCTGCGCCTCACCGGCCTACCTGAAGGAACACGGCCAGCCGCTGCGGGTGGAAGAGCTGGCGCAGCGCAACTGCCTCACGCATTCCTACTTCGGGCGCAGCCTGTGGAACTTCACGCGCAAGAGCAACGGGGAGCCGGTGTCGGTGGCCGTGGGCGGCAACGTGTCGACCAACGACGCGGCCAGCCTGATGTACCTGGCCAGGGCAGGGGCCGGCATCGCGATGCTGCCGACCTACCTCACGGCGGGGCTGCTGCAGGCGGGCGAGTTGGTGCGGCTTTTTCCCGATTTCGAGCCGCAGGTGGTGGGCATGCATGCCGTGTATGCCTCGCGCAAGCACATGCCGGCCACCTTGCGCACCATGCTCGACTTTCTGGCGGCCCGCTTCACCGAAGTGCCCGCGTGGGACTTGCCGCACGCAGGCTAGGGAACAAGGCAACGGCTCAGTGGCGGTCGTCGCCGTGCGGGGCGGACGAGGTCATGAGCTTGTCGGTGTAGGCGATGGCCATGGCCGAGAACAGGAACGCGATGTGGATCACCGTCTGCGCAATGAGCACGCGGTCGGTGTAGTTGTCGGCGTTGATGAAGGTCTTCAGCAGGTGGATCGAGCTGATGCCAATGATGGCCGTGGCCAGCTTCACCTTGAGCACCGACGCGTTCACGTGGCTCAGCCACTCGGGCTGGTCGCGGTGGCCTTCGAGGTCCATGCGGCTCACGAAGGTCTCGTAGCCGCCCACGATCACCATGATCAGCAGGTTGGAGATCATCACCACGTCGATCAGCGCCAGCACCACCAGCATGATCACCGTCTCGTTCAGCGTGCCCACGGGGGCCGTGGTCTTGTAGCCGATGCTGGTGATCAGCGCCTGCAGCGCGTCCTTGCTGCCGAAGGCGGCTTCCACCAGGTGCAGCAGCTCGACCAGGAAGTGCACCACGTACACCGCCTGCGCCACGATCAGGCCCAGGTACAGCGGCAGCTGCAGCCAGCGGCTCGCGAAAATCAGCTTGGGCAGGGGGCGCAGCGGCGAACCACGACGTGGTACGGGCGGGTTCCGGGTGTCGAAGGGATCGGGAGCGGACATCGGGAGGGCGGTTGTTTGGGACGGGGGATTCTAGGGGTGTCCCCGTGTCGCACTCGTGATAACCCTGCGAACTAACATCGGACCGTCAGTGACCCGTAAGTGCGGCCGTCGACATTACGGCCGCATCCATCCAGGAGACATAGAGCATGAGCAGCGCATCGAAGAACATTGAATCCGTCCTGGTCGAGAACCGCGTGTTCCCGCCCGACGCCCGCGCCACCGAAGGCGCCCGCATTTCCGGCATGGCCGCCTACGAGGCGCTGTGCAAGGAAGCCGAACAGGACTTCGAAGGGTTCTGGACCCGCCTGGCCAAGGGCAACCTGCAGTGGACCAAGCCCTTCACGAAGACGCTCGACGAGTCGAAGGCGCCGTTCTATGAATGGTTCGGCGACGGCGAACTCAATGCCAGCGCCAACTGCCTGGACAGGCACATCGGCACCCCGGTCGAGAACAAGACCGCCATCGTCTTCGAGGCCGACGACGGCACCGTCACCAATGTCACCTACAAGGAGCTGCTGGCCCGCGTGAGCCAGTTCGCCAACGCGCTGAAGGCCGAGGGCATCAAGAAGGGCGACCGCGTCATCATCTACATGCCGATGACGGTCGAGGGCGTCATCGCCATGCAGGCCTGCGCGCGCATCGGCGCCACCCACAGCGTGGTGTTCGGCGGCTTCTCGGCCAAGGCGCTGCAGGAACGCATCATCGACGCGGGCGCGGTGGCGGTCATTACCGCCAACTACCAGCTGCGCGGCGGCAAGGAGCTGCCGCTGAAGGCCATCGTGGACGACGGCATCGCGCTGGGCGGCTGCGAATCGATCAAGACCGTGTTCGTTTACGAGCGCACGCCCACCGCGTGGAAGCGCGTCGAGGGCCGCGACAAGACCTTCGCCGAAGCGCTGAAAGGCCAGAGCACCGACTGCCCGCCCGTGCCGGTGAACGCCGAGCACCCGCTGTTCATCCTCTACACCTCGGGCTCCACCGGCAAGCCCAAGGGCGTGCAGCACGCCACCGGCGGCTACCTGCTGTGGGCCAAGCTCACGATGGACTGGACCTTCGACATCAAGCCCGAGGACGTGTTCTGGTGCACCGCCGACATCGGCTGGATCACCGGCCACACCTACGTCGCCTACGGCCCGCTCGCGGCCGGCGCCACGCAGGTGGTGTTCGAGGGCATCCCGACCTTCCCGCACGCGGGCCGCTTCTGGCAGATGATCGAGAAGCACAAGGTCAGCGTGTTCTACACGGCGCCCACCGCCATCCGCTCGCTCATCAAGGCGGCCGAGGGCGACGAGAAAGTGCACCCGAAGAACTGGGACCTCACCAGCCTGCGCATCCTGGGTTCGGTCGGCGAGCCGATCAACCCGGAGGCGTGGATGTGGTACCACCGCAATATCGGCGGCGAGCGTTGCCCCATCGTCGACACCTTCTGGCAGACCGAAACCGGCGGCCACGTCATCACGCCGCTGCCGGGCGCCACGCCGCTGGTGCCGGGCTCGTGCACGCTGCCGCTGCCGGGCATCATGGCCGCCATCGTCGATGAAACGGGCAAGGACCTGCCCAACGGCGCCGGCGGCATGCTGGTCATCAAGCGGCCTTGGCCCTCGATGATCCGCACGATCTGGAACGACCCCGAGCGTTTCAAGAAGAGCTATTTTCCCGAAGAGATGGGTGGCACGATCTACCTGGCCGGCGACGGCGCGGTGCGCAGCGCCGACCGCGGCTACTTCCGCATCACCGGCCGCATCGACGACGTGCTGAACGTGTCGGGCCACCGCCTGGGCACGATGGAAATCGAATCGGCGCTGGTGTCAAAGACCGACCTCGTGGCCGAGGCCGCCGTGGTGGGCCGCCCCGACGACGTGACCGGCGAGGCCGTGTGCGCCTTCGTCGTGCTCAAGCGCGCGCGCCCGACCGGCGAGGAGGCCAAGCAGATCGCCAACGAGCTGCGCAACTGGGTCGCCAAGGAAATCGGCCCCATCGCCAAGCCCAAGGACATCCGCTTCGGCGACAACCTGCCCAAGACGCGCAGCGGCAAGATCATGCGCCGCCTGCTGCGCAGCATCGCCAAGGGCGAGGCCATCACGCAGGACACGTCGACGCTGGAGAACCCGGCCATCCTCGAGCAACTGTCCGAGAAGCTCTGAGGGCTGCTGTAGGACGTGGCCGTTTATCCGGCCACGGACGCCTGGCGGGCCTTCGCGCTGAGGTAAAACCATCGCAGTGACCGTGCGCCTCGACGCGCACGGCCTGTTTCGATGTGTTCGATCTTTCCGAAGGAGGCCCCCATGGGCGTGAGATCCGCTTTTCTGTTTGTCATCGTGCTGCTCATCGCGGCGCTCGCCGCGCTGAACTGGGGCACGCTGTCCGCGCCCACCGACGTGTGGCTGGGCTTCATGACCGTGTCGGCGCCGCTGGGCCTGATCATGCTGGGCCTCACCGTGGTGCTGGCCGCTTTCTTCCTGGTCTATGTGCTGTACCTGCACAGCTCGGTGCTGCTCGACACCAAGCGCCACACGAAGGAAATGCAGGTGCAGCGCGACCTCGCCGACAAGGCCGAGGCCTCGCGCTTCACCGAGCTGCGCAATTTTCTCGAAGCGCAGGAGAACAAGCACATGGCGCAGAACGCCGACCGCCAGACCGCGCTGCTGGCGCGCCTGGAGCAGCTGGAGACCTCGGTGCGCCTGCGCTCCGACCAGACCGACAACACCGTGGCCGCGCACATCGGCCAGCTCGAGGACCGCATCGAGCGCCGGCCGCTGTCGCCGGTGCCGGCGCCGGTGATGCCGGCGGACATCAACCCGCAGGGCTGATGCGCGGGCGGCTTACTTCGTCTGTAGCACCCAGGCCGCGAGCTTCTTCGCGTCGGCTTCGCTGACCTGGTTGTTGGCCGGCATGGGCACGGGGCCCCACACGCCGGAGCCGCCCTTCATGATCTTGTTGGCGAGCGTGTCGACCGCGCCCTTGTCGTCCTTGTACTTCGCGGCCACGTCCTTGAACGACGGCCCGAGCACCTTGCGCTCGACCGCGTGACAGCTCATGCAGTTCTTCGAGGTGGCCAGCGCCAGGTCGGCGAAGGCGGGCGCGGCGAGTGCGCCAAGGCCGAGACCCAGGGCTGCCGTCAACAAGACTCTTTTCATGGGGATCTATTTCGTAAGGGCTGAGTTACATTCGACTCAACGCGATTGTAGGTAGCGCCGTGCACGGCGTCCGGATGCGTTGCCAATACAACCCCGAGGGATTCGCGATGTGGTTTCTGGCATTGGGCCTGCTCGGCCTGGCCCTGAAGTATTTCGAGGTGGGCATGGTCGCCGGCTGGAGCTGGTGGATCGTGCTGTCGCCCTTTGCCATGGCGCTGGCGTGGTGGGCCTGGGCCGACTCGTCGGGCTACACCAAGCGCAAGGTCATGGAGCGCGAAGACAAGCGCAGGCAGGACCGCATCGACCGCCAGAAGACCAACATGGGCATCAAGACCGGCAACGGGCAGCGCCCGCGCCGTTGAGCGGCCCCGGCCCCGGGCATGCCCGGGGCCTGAGCGTCATCGCTTCGACAAGAATCAGAACTTGTCGAGCACCGCGCCCGAGCTGGCGCTCGACGCGTTGAACGCGAACTTCGCCTGCACGCCGCGCGTGTAGCGCGGGGCCGGTGCCTTCCAGCCTTCGCGGCGCTTGGCGATCTCGGCTTCGGGCACGTTCAGTTCCAGCTTCAGGTCGTGCGCGTCGATGGTGATCGAGTCGCCTTCGTGCACGAACGCAATGGTGCCGCCGGCCGCCGCTTCAGGCGCCACGTGGCCCACCACCATGCCCCAGGTGCCGCCCGAGAAGCGGCCGTCGGTGATGAGGCCCACGCTTTCGCCCAGGCCCGCGCCGATCAGCGCACCCGTGGGGGCCAGCATTTCGGGCATGCCCGGGCCGCCCTTGGGGCCGAGGTAGCGCAGCACCATCACGTCGCCGGCCACGATCTTGCCGTCGAGAATCGCCTTGAGCGCCGACTGCTCGTCGTCGAACACGCGCGCCGGGCCGGTGATGACCGGGTTCTTCAGGCCGGTGATCTTGGCCACGGCGCCTTCGGGCGACAGGTTGCCCTTCAGGATGGCCAGGTGGCCTTCGGCGTACATCGGCTTGCCGATCGGGCGGATCACGTCCTGGTCGGCGCGCGGCACGTCGGGCACGTCCTTGAGCACTTCAGCGATGGTCTGGCCGCTGATGGTGATGCAGTCGCCGTGCAGCAGGCCCGCGTTCAGCAGCACCTTCATCACTTGCGGAATGCCGCCGGCCTGGTGCAGGTCGACCGCGAGGTACTTGCCCGAGGGCTTCAGGTCGCACAACACCGGCACCTTCTTGCGCATGCGCTCGAAGTCGTCGATGGTCCACTCGACTTCGGCCGCGTGCGCGATCGCCAGGAAGTGCAGCACCGCGTTGGTCGAGCCGCCCGTGGCCATGATCACGGCCACGGCGTTCTCGATGGCCTTCTTGGTCACGATGTCGCGCGGCTTCAGGTCTTTCTTGATGGCCTCGATCAGCACCTTGGCCGACTCCTTGGCCGAGTTGGCCTTCTCGTCGTGCGGGTTGGCCATGGTCGACGAGTAGGGCAGCGAGATGCCCAGCGCCTCGAACGCGCTGGACATGGTGTTGGCCGTGTACATGCCGCCGCACGAGCCGGTGCCGGGAATGGCGCGCTTCTCGATCTCGTGCAGGTCTTCGTCGCTCAGGTTGCCGGCGGCGTTCTGGCCCACGGCCTCGAACACGCTCACGATGTTCAGGTCTTGTCCCTTGTACTTGCCGGGGAGGATGGTGCCGCCGTACACGTAGATGGCCGGCACGTTGGCGCGCAGCATGCCCATCAGGCCGCCGGGCATGTTCTTGTCGCAGCCGCCGACCACCAGCACGCCGTCCATCCACTGGCCGCCCACGCAGGTCTCGATGCAGTCGGAAATGACCTCGCGGCTCACCAGCGAGTACTTCATGCCTTCGGTGCCCATGGCCATGCCGTCGGAGATGGTGGGGGTGCCGAACACCTGCGCGTTGCCGCCGGCTTCCTCGATGCCCGCGATGGCCGCGTCGGCCAGCTTCTGCAGGCCCGAGTTGCAGGGCGTGATGGTGCTGTGGCCGTTGGCGACGCCGACCATCGGCTTCTTGAAGTCGCTTTCCTCGTAGCCCATGGCGTAGAACATGGAGCGGTTGGGCGCGCGGCTCTTGCCTTCGACGATGTTGGCGCTGCGGCGATTGATCTGGATCGGTTTGGTGTCCATGGTGTCTCTTCTGTCGTGGGGTGTGGGGAATCGCGAGGGGGCGCGACGGGCTCAAGTATCGGACTTCTGATTGATTGGTTCCAATCCGATTTTCACCACGCATTGATATGCTCGGCATATGAAAGAAAGCCTGATCGACCTGCGGGCCTGGCGCCAGTTCGTGGCCGTGGCCGAAGAACTGCACTTCGGCCGCGCCGCGCTGCGCCTGCACATGACGCAGCCGCCCGTCACGCAGGCCATCGCCCAGCTCGAGAAAGCGCTGGGCGTGGTGCTGTTCGACCGCACCCGGCGGCGCGTGGCGCTCACGCCGGCCGGCGAGGCGCTGCTGCCCGACGTGCGCGAACTGCTGGCCCGCGCGCAGGCATTGCCGGCGC
>NZ_MOWM01000139.1 GCF_016082275.1 Variovorax sp. E3 | reverse complement strand
GGCCAGGGGAACGGCGCCGCGCCGGCCCCGCTGTAGCGCGCCATGGCGGCCGCGTCGCCCGGCCCGCGCTGGAACCAGCCGTTGGGGTTCATCGACAGCCAGCCGCTGATGATCCACGTCAGCACGAAGAAGCCGCCGATCAGCCCCGCGATGTGGTGCCACGCCATCCACCCGGTGTAGGGCGTGACCGCCCCGTTGCGAAAACGCCGCCGCAGCCGCACGCGCAGGATGCCGATGACGATGCCCGTCGCGGCCGAGACGATGCATGCGGCCGACAGCCACACGACCACCTCGTGCCACAGCGGCGGATCGGCGCGCAGCGGCGTGAAGTAGATCCAATGCGGCACCGAGCCCAGCCAGTTCCAGAAGCGCTCCGACCGGTTCGTGTCGCGCACCACCTCGCCGTTGCGCGAGGACACATACAGCTCGGTGCGGCCGCGTCGCCGAGCTCGATGCGGTGCAGCGGGCGCAGCGGGTTCAGGCCTTGCGGCACGGTCCACTGGTCGCGCTCCAGCGTCTCGGCCCAGCGCGCGCCGGCCTGGCCCGAGAACGCGCGCGCAATGGCCTCGGCCTGCGCGGCATCGACCGGGCCCGGCACATGGCCGTCGCGCGCCGACATGGTGTGCCGGCCGCCGCGCGCATCGACGATGCGCCATACGGGCTGCGGGTCGGCACCGCCCTGCATCTCCAGCACCATGCGCCTCGGTGGCCTGGCGCGCGCATCGGGCGGCAAGGCGTCGAGCGCGGCAGCGGGCGACACGGTCGCCTGCGCAAAGCGCAGCGGCCCCAACCCGGCCAGCCGCTCGGCGTCCGTGAGATTGGGGTACCCCACGTACATCATCACCACGCCCGAGACGAACCACATGACGAACAGCAGGCAGCCGCCGATGCCCAGCCACCGGTGGGTCCAGTAGAGCCAGTGCCGGATGTGCGGCCAGGCGCGGCGCCATGCGAAGGTCATGCGTTCGCCGGTTTTCAGAAGTCGACCAGCGCCGACAGCTCGAACGAGCGTGGGCGGCCCAGCAGCCACTGGTTGCCGCTGTTCGAGAACGACACCGGGTACCGCCGGTCGGCCAGGTTGTAGGCGCGCAGCGCCAGCTTCAGCGTGGGGTTCGCCTGCCAGCTCACCGAGGCGTCGGCCACGGTGTACGAGCCGATCTTGCGCGTGTTGGCGGCATCGACCTGGCGCGGGCCGACATAGCGCACGCCGAACGCGGCCTCCCACTTCGGCAGGAAGCGCCAGTTGAGCCACAGGTTGGCCGCTTCTTCCGGCACGCCGGTGGGCGTGTTGCCCGCGCGCGAGACCAGCTTGCCGCCCACGACTTCGTTGAAGTCGTCATAGCGCGCGCGCAGCTTGGCGACGTTGGCCTCGAGGTTCAGCGTGGGCGTGAGCGCCAGGTCGAGCGTGGCCTCGATGCCTTCGGACGACTGCTGGCCGACCTGCTGCGTCTTGCTCGGGTCGCTCGCGTCGCGCGACAGCAGCTTGTTCTTCTCGATGCGGTAGGCCGCCACCGTCCAGGCGCCGCGGTTGTCGGCCAGCTGGCGCTTGTAGCCGACCTCGACCTGCTTGCCGGTGCTCAGCTCGAACGGCACCTGCGTGGCCGAGGTGCTGATCAGCGAGGTCAACGGGTCGGCCGCGCGCGCCACCTGCGCGTAGAACGACTGCGACGCATCGGGCGCGTACACCACGCCCAGGCGGCCGGTGGCGTACTCGAAGGTCTTGCCGAGGTTGTTGGCCGCGTTCTGCATGTCGACGCGCGCGATCTTCGCGTGGTCCCAGCGCAGGCTGCCCACCAGCGACCACTGCTGGTTGAACGCCAGCTTGTCCTCGGCGAAGAAGGCGTAGGTGTTGGTGCGGGTCTTGTAGCGCGGCAGATAGGCCACGGGCGACGCGTAATAGCCGGGGCTGAAGTTGAACGGGTCGACCACCGAGCGGCCGCCGTAGGGCGTATCGCTGGAGTTCAGGAAGTCGATGCGGTTCACGTCGAAGCCCACCAGCACCTGGTTGGCCATGCCGAACAGGCCGTGCCTGAAGGTGGCGTCGGTGCGGTTGCCGATCTGTTCCTGGTCGTGGCCGATTTCCAGGTAGTCGCCGCGCGTCACGCGGCGCGTGGTGGCGTTGTAGGTGTAGGTTTCGCTGTCGCGCCAGTGGCGCTTGCTTTCCAGCCGGTAGAGCTGGTTGCGCACGGTGACCGAATCGTTCGGCGTCCATTGCGCATCGAGGCGAGTCCACTTGTCGTGGTACTTGATTTCCGAGTCGTCCAGGTTGTAGTTCTGGCGCACGGTCTGGCTGCTCAGGCGGCCGTCGATCAGCGGCACGCCGAAGTAGCGCTGCGGCGACTGCTTGCCCTCGTCGTGCGAGAGCGTGAACTGCAGCTGCGGCGACACGTCGAGCCGCACCGCCGCGCCCACGGCCAGGCTCTCGGCCTGGCCGCGCTGCATGAAGCCGTCGGTCTGGCGGTGGCTGATGTCGAAGCGGTACGACAGCTTGTCGTTGATCGCCCCGCCGCTGCCGAAGGCCACCTGGCGGGTGGCGTCGGAGCCGAGCGTGAGCAGCGCCTGGTTCTGGATCGGGCCGCGCGTGGGCTTCTTGGGTACCACGTTGATGGCGCCGCCGATGGCGCCTTCGCCGTACATCACCGAGGCCGCGCCCCGCAGCACCTCGATGCGGTCGACCGACCAGGTGTCGAACGGGAAGCTCACCGTGCCCGCGCCCGCGTACATGCGCGTGCCGTCGAACAGCTGCATCACCGAGCCGTGGCCGGTGAAGCCGCGCGCCGCCATGGCGCTGCCGCCGTTGCCGGGCGCGGGCGCACCGGTGATGCCGGTGGCGCGGGTGGCGGCTTCCACCACCGAGACGTCGCCGCGCGCACGAATGGTGTCGCCGTTCAGCACCTCGATGCTGGCCGGTGTTTCCAGCGGCGTGAGGCCCAGGCGGCTGCCGGTCTGCGTCGTTTCGTCGATGGCCAGCCGCGTGTGGCGGTCGGCCTCGACCTGCACGGGTGTCAGGCTCTGGTTGCCCGCTGCTTGCGCGAAGGCCACCGACGGCCCGAACGCCAGCCCGAGTGCCAATGGAATGCCCGAAAGGCGTGCCCGACGCGGTGCGTCCGCGCGGCCGCGCGCCGGCGATGCTTGTAGTTGATTCATGCCACCTCTTCTGCGACCCGCGTCCCCGCGGGCTCCTCTGTCTGAAACAGGACGAAGCGCAAGCGATGAAGAGGCGATGACGGTCCGCGCAGGGCGCGAAGACGGCAGGCCCGAACACGCACTCCCGCAGCGTCCGAAGGGCGGTTGCGAAGGCCGGTATCCGGGCTTGCGGAGCGCCCGGCCGCGCACTGCTTTCATGCAGTGCGCGGCCGGGCAGAAACCCTCGCCTTCCCACGCCGAAGCGCAGTGGCTGCAGGCCTCCTTTTCAGGGAGGCGCTGGCTTGAGAGTTTCCGATCCGCTGACCGTTGCGGGGGCAGCGCAGGAATGACCACGTCGGCAATGACGCGGCGCACCTGCTTCCCGTTTAACCCCGGCGCCATGGCATGGCGGGCGGGGCACCTTCGAACCGTGTTTTTTGGCGTTGTTAATACGAATTAACACACCAAAACCGCAGAATTATAGAGAGCCGGGGTTTCCGTCGGGCCCGAACAGGCGGCGCATCACCGCCACGCCGGCCACCAGCGCATTCGAATAGCTGGCGTAGGGCTCGTGGGCGGCCTCGAGTGGTTCGTAGACATGGGAGGCATCGCCGGGGGTTCCCGCCACGGCCTCCATCAGCACCCAATAGAACTCCCCCTTCTCCAGTTCGTGGACAGTGAGCGCGATGTTTCTCTGTGCGGGCATGGAATGAAGTTGAACAGGGCTGGCTGTTGAATGGGTGGAGGACGGGTCCGGTTGACAGCTTCCGGGCTTCTCCTACAGAGGGTGTTCCCGATGCGGCCTAATGTTGTAGCAAGTCAGGGATCCCACAGAACCCAGGAGGCAGCATGAAGCACTTCACTCTGGAACCCGGCATGCGGTCGAGCATCGGCGGCGCTTTTTATCCGACCGGCTACTCGATGGTGATGTTCCCGAACGCGGACGACGCCAACCGCATCGGCCACCGGCTGATCGAGCAAGGCTGCAGCGGCGACGAGGTCTACCTGCTTCCCGCGCAGACCGTGCTGGAGGAAATCGCGCCGACGGTGAAGACCGCCGACAACCCCTTGCCGTCCGCCGGCACCGACGGGGCCACGGTACGTGCCTACACCAAGCTCGCGCGCGACGGCCACACGGCCTTGCTGGTCAGGACGAAGGACGGCGCGGCGGCCGAGCGCCT
Source organism: Variovorax sp. E3 (assembly GCF_016082275.1). Taxonomy (GTDB): domain Bacteria; phylum Pseudomonadota; class Gammaproteobacteria; order Burkholderiales; family Burkholderiaceae_C; genus Variovorax. The sequence continues at coordinate 18,270 of NZ_MOWM01000139.1, read as the reverse complement.
GATGGCGCTGGTGCGCACCGTGCCCTACTCCATCGCGCAGCGCTACCGCACGCTGGTCATCGAAGATCTTTGAAGAGGCGTTCAGACCGGACCGCGCTCAAGCGGGCACGGCCATCGACACGGCGCGCTGCACCACGTCGCGCGCCATGGCCTGCGCCAGTTCATGCTCGCCGAGGAACACGGTGGCCGACGTTTCCTGCGTCAGCAACTGCGCCTCCTGCTCGTTGTGGCTGCGGATCACGGTCTGGATGGTCGGGTTGAGCGTGAGCGCCGTCTCGATCATCTGGCGCACGTTCATGGCGTCGGGCGTGGCCACCACCAGCACACGCGCGCGCGCCACGTGCGCCTGGATCAGCACGGCCGGGTCGGCCGCGTCGCCCCACACGGCGGGCGTGCCAGCCTCGCGCAGCTTCTCGACCAGCTCGCGGTTCTGCTCGGCGACCACGTAGGGAATGTCGTTGGCGTCGAGCTCGGCCGCGATGCGGCGCCCCACCCGCCCGTAGCCCACCAGCACCACCTGGCGCGAGAGGTACTTGGCCTCGGTGGTCATGGGCAGCTCGGCCAGCGGGTCGTCGCGCGACTCGAGTCCGCGCGCGAACGACGAATGCGCGTGCAGCCATTTCTGCATCGGCGCGATGAGGCTGAACCACAGCGGGTTGGTGGCAATGGAAATGAGCGCGCCCGCCAGCACCAGGCTCTGCCCTTCCACCGGCAGCAGGCCGAGCGACACGCCCAGCCCCGCCAGGATGAACGAGAACTCGCCGATCTGCGCCAGGCTCGCGCTCACCGTGAGCGCCGTGCCCAGCGGGTAGCGGAACACCAGCACCAGCGCGCAGGCCGCGAGCGACTTGCCCAGCACGATCACCAGCACCACCGCCAGCACCTGCAGCGGCCGCTCGATCAGCACCGAGGGGTCGAACAGCATGCCGACCGACACGAAGAACAGCACCGCGAACGCATCGCGCAGCGGCAATGACTCTTCCGCCGCGCGATGCGCGAACTGCGACTCGCGCATGACCATGCCCGCGAAGAAGGCGCCCAGCGCGAACGACACGCCGAACAGCGCCGCCGACGCAAAGGCAATGCTCACGGCCGCCGCCACCACGCACAGCGTGAACAGCTCGCGCGAACCGGTGCGCGTGACCTGCCACAGGATCCACGGGAACACGCGCCGCCCCACCACCAGCATGAGCGCGACGAAGCCGCCGACCTGCAGCAGCGTGAGGCCCAAGGTCTGCCACAACGGATCGGCAGGGCCGGCCTGCGTGCTGTGGCCGCCGAGCGTGCTGGCCAGCGGCGGCATCAGCACGAGCACCAGCACCATCGCCAGGTCTTCGACCACGAGCCAGCCGATGGCGATGCGCCCGGTGAACGAATCGAGAATGCCCAGGCTTTCGAGCGCGCGCAGCAGCACGACCGTGCTGGCCACCGACAGCGCCAGCCCGAACACCAGCGCCGCCCCGGGGCTCCAGCCCCACCACATGGCCAGCCCGCCGCCGAGCAGGGTGGCCACGGCAATCTGCGCGAGCGCGCCGGGCAGCGCGATCTTGCGCACCGCCAACAGGTCGTCGAGGGAAAAATGAAGGCCGACGCCGAACATCAGCAGCATCACGCCGATTTCGGCGAGCTGGGCGGCAATGCCCGCATCGGCCACGAAGCCCGGTGTGAACGGGCCGATGATCACGCCGGCCAACAGGTAGCCGACCAGCGCCGGCAGCCGCAGTTTGGCCGCCAGGAAACCGAACACGAGCGCAAGCCCCAGGCCGGCGGCGATCGTGTTGATGAGGGAAACGCTGTGGGGCATCGCTCCATTTTGCAGGAACGATGCCTACCCCTTCGTGTCAGCCGGCCATCTTGCCGCTGCGCGCCGCGTCCAGCGCCTCGGGTTCCTGTGCCTCGACCCAGGTCTCGTTGTTGAGCCCGGCCTGCAGCCGTTTCTCGTCCAGCTCGTTGGTCCACTTGGCCACCACGATGGTCGCCACGCCGTTGCCGATCAGGTTGGTCAGCGCGCGCGCCTCCGACATGAAGCGGTCGATGCCCAAGATGAGGGCCAGCCCCGCCACCGGCACGTGCCCCACCGCCGACAGCGTGGCCGCCAGCACGATGAAGCCGCTGCCCGTGACGCCCGCCGCGCCCTTCGACGTGAGCAGCAGCACCGCCAGCAGCGTGATCTCCTGCACCAGCGTCATCGGCGTGTTGGTGGCCTGCGCAATGAACACCGCCGCCATCGTCAGGTAGATCGAGGTGCCGTCCAGGTTGAACGAGTAGCCCGTGGGAATGACCAGGCCTACGCAGGTCTTGTTGGCGCCCAGGTTCTCCATCTTCTCCATCATGCGCGGCAGCACCGATTCGCTCGAAGACGTGCCCAGCACGATCAGCAGCTCTTCCTTGATGTACTTGATGAACTTCCAGATGCTGAAGCCATGGAAGCGCGCAATGAGCCCCAGCACCACGAAGATGAACAGCAGGCAGGTCAGGTAGAACGTGCCCATCAGCTTGCCCAGCGAGAACAGGCTGCCCAGGCCGTACTTGCCGATGGTGAAGGCCATGGCGCCGAAGGCACCGATGGGCGCCAGCTTCATGATGTAGTTGACGATGCCGAAGAGCACGTGCGAGCCCTTCTCGATCACGTCGAACACCAGCGTGCCGCGCCCGCCGAAACGGTGCAGCGCAAAGCCGAACAGCACCGCGATCAGCAGCACCTGCAGGATCTCGCCCTTGGCGAAGGCGTCGACCAGCGTGCTGGGAATGATGTTCAGGATGAAGTCGACCGTGCCCGTCATCTTGCCGGGGCCGGTGTACGAGGCGATCGACTTGGTGTCCAGCGTGGCCGGATCGACGTTCATGCCGGAGCCGGGCTGCAGCACGTTGACCAGCACCAGGCCGACCAGCAGCGCGATGCTGCTCACGACCTCGAAGTACAGCAGCGCCAGGCCGCCGGTCTTGCCGACCTTCTTCATGTCTTCCATGCCGGCGATGCCCACCACCACCGTGCAGAAGATGATCGGCGCGATGATCATCTTGATCAGCTTGATGAAGCCGTCGCCCAGCGGCTTCATCGCTTCCCCGACCGAGGGATAGAAATGACCGAGCAGCACGCCAATGATCACCGCGGTGATCACCTGCACATAAAGGGAGCGATAGATCGGGAGCTTTTTGGCAGGTGTACTTGTTGTGTTTTCCATGGATGCCTCCGGTGGTTTGAAAACTGTAGGACGCGCGGGAGCCGCTTTCTATCCGTAGAACCCACATCCATGAAATGAAAAAACCCGCCGAAGCGGGTTTTGTCGATCAGGTGCAGGTCAGCATGCTCAGTGCATGTGCAAGCCGCCGTTGACCGAGAAGTCGGCCCCCGTGCTGTAGCCGCCTTCGTCCGTGGCGAGCCACGAGATGATCGAAGCGATTTCGCTCGGCTCGCCCAGGCGCTTGACCGGGATGGTGGCCACGATCTTGTCGAGCACTTCCTGGCGGATGGCCTTGACCATGTCGGTGCCGATGTAGCCCGGGCTCACGGTGTTGACCGTCACGCCCTTGTTGGCCAGCTCCTGCGCCAGCGCCATGGTGAAGCCGTGCATGCCGGCCTTGGCGGCCGAGTAGTTGGTCTGGCCGGCCTGGCCCTTGGCGCCGTTCACCGAGCTGATGTTGATGATGCGGCCCCAGCCCTTTTCGACCATGTCGCCCACCACCTGCTTGGTGACGTTGAACATGCTGTTGAGGTTGGTCTCGATGACCGCGCTCCAGTCTTCGGGCGTCATCTTCAGGAACATGCGGTCGCGCGTGATGCCGGCGTTGTTGACCAGCACGTCGATGGCGCCGTGCGCGGCCTTGGCCGCGGAGAAGGCTTCGACGGTGGATTGCCAGTCGCCGACATTGCCGACCGACGCGTGGAACTCGAAGCCTTCGGCTTTCTGTTCGGCGAGCCACTTGGCGTAGTCGCGTGTAGGGCCGCAACCGGCGACCACGGTGAACCCGTCCTTGTGCAGACGCTGGCAGATGGCTGTTCCGATGCCACCCATGCCTCCGGTGACATATGCAACTTTCTTGCTCATGAGATTTCCTTGATGTGTACGTAGCAAAAGCCTGAACGGCCGCCTTCACTCTAGCGAGTTTCAGGCCACCGAACTCTGAGGAAAACACTGAGCCAAGCTTGCAACCAGCTGTCACGAAGCGAGGCCCCGGCACAGCCTCTATCCTCGCACCTGTACGCACTTGCGCAAGCGCCCACACCAAGGAGTTCGAAAGTATGAATTTCGGGATCATCATCTTCCCCGAGGTCGAGGAACTCGACTTCGTCGGCCCCTGGGAAATGCTCACCATGTGGAGCAAGCTGGCCGGCGGCCCCGCGAACTGCCTGATCGTGGCCGAGAAGCGCGAGCCGGTGGCCTGCGCCAAGGGCCTGTCGATCAATCCGCATGCCTCGTTCGCCGATTGCCCGCCGCTGGACTACCTGCTCGTGCCCGGCGGCATGGGCACGCGGCGCGAGGTCGACAACCCCGCCATGACCCGCTTCCTGGCCGACCAGGCGCCCGGCTGCCGCGCGCTGCTGTCGGTGTGCACCGGCGCCTTCGTGCTGCATGCGGCCGGGCTGCTGTCGAACAGGACCGCGACCACGCACTGGGGGTCGCTCGACCGGCTGCGCGCGCTGGGCGACGTGAAGGTGGTCGAGCAGCGCTTCGTGCGCGACGGCAATGTCTGGACTTCCGCGGGGGTATCGGCCGGCACCGACCTGATGCTGGCCTTCATCGCCCACACCGCGGGCGAGGAAGCCGCGGCCAAGGTGCAACTGCAGTCGGAGTACTACCCGGCGGACACGGTATACGGCAGTACCACGAGCCACGAGCGCGCGCCGGCCTATGTGAAGCGGCCGGGCACGCCGTTCAGCGCGCCATGAGCCAGGTGCCCTCTTCTTCCTCTTCTTCTTCCGTTGCCGGCCTGGAAACGCTGCCCGTGCTGGCTGCGCGCGTGGGCGAGTTGCTGCGTGCGCGGGGCCAGACCGTGTCGGTCGTCGAGTCTTCGGCGGGCGGGCTGGTGTCGGCGGCGCTGCTCGCGGTGCCGGGTGCGTCGGCCTACTTTCGCGGTGGCGCGGTCGTCTATTCGCGGCGTGCGGGCCGGGCGCTGCTGGGCCTCACGGCCGAGGACATGGCCGGCATGCGCGGCGAGACCGAGCCCTACGCCCGCCTCGTCGCGGGCCGGGTGCGCGACAGCCACCACACGACCTGGGGCATCAGCGAGAGCGGCGCGGCCGGCCCGGTCGGCAGCCCGTATGGCGATGCGCCGGGGCACGTCTGCCTGGCTATCGTCGGCAACGCGACCACGGTGAGCCGCACCATCGAGAACGGCGACACCGACCGGCCGCGCAACATGGACGTGTTCGCGCGCCAGTTGCTCGCGCTGTTCGAAGAAACATTGCGGGCGCAGCCCGAAGCCGCGCCCGACTGACGCGTCAATCCGCCTGCACGCCCGCCGCGCGGATCACCTTGCCCCACTTGTCCACCTCGGCTGTGAGGTGCGCCTTCAGGCTCTCTGGCGTCTGCTTGTCCAGCGGCACGATCTCCGAGCTGAGTTCGGCCAGGCGGTGCTTGACCATCTCGTCCTGCAGCCCGGCGCGCAGCGCGACGTTCAGCTTCTCGATCACCGCGGGCGGCGTGCCCTTGGGCGCGTAGATGCCGTGCCATACCTTCACGTCGAAGCCCTTGAGGCCCTGCTCGTCGAGCGTCGGGATGTTGGGCATGCTCGACAGCCGCTTGGGCGTGGTCACGCCGAACACCTTCACGCGGTTGCCGTCCTTGATGACCGGCGCGGTCTGCGTGGTCTGGTCGCACAGCAGGTCGACCTGCCCGCCCATGAGGTCGTTGAGCGCGGGGCCCGCGCCCTTGTAGGGCACGGTCGTCAGCTGCACGCCGATCTGGTTCATGAACAGCAGCCCGCACAGCTGCGACACCGCGCCCACGCCCGCGTTGGCCAGCGTGACCTTGTCCTTGTTGGCCTTCACGTAGGCCAGCAGCTCCTGGTAGTTGTTGGCCGGAAAGTCCTTGCGCGACAGCAGCGTCATCGGCACGTCGAGCACCTGGCCGACGTATTCGAAGTCCTTGAGCGGGTCGTAGTTGAGCTTCTTGTAGAGCGCGGGCGCGGTGGCCATGCCCATGTGGTGGATCAGGATGGTGTAGCCGTTGGGCGCCGCGCGGGCCACGCGCGACGGCGCGATGGTGCCGCCCGCGCCGACCGTGTTCTCCACGATCACGGTCTGCCCGAGCGACTTGCCCATGGGAATGGCGAGCATGCGCGCCACCACGTCGGTCGGGCCGCCGGCCGAGTACGGCACGACCATGACGATCGGCTTGTCGGGCCACGCGGCCTGCGCGGCGGCGGGCGACTGGGCGGCGAGCAGGCCGACGCCCACCGATGCCGCGAGCAGGGCCGTCTTGAACTTCCAGGTCTTCTTCGTTGCTGTCGCTTCTTTCACTTCTTTGTCTCCTATGGTTATGGGTCTCTGTCTCAAAGCATCAAGGCAGGGGTTGCGCGCCGAGTGCGAGCAGCCGCTCGGCCAGCCGCACGACGGGCGCGTCGACCATGCGGCCGTCGAGGCTGACCACGCCGCCGCCCGATGCGCGAATCGCGTCCACCACGCGGCGGGCCCAGCCCAGCTCGTCGGCGCTCGGGCCGAGCGCGGCATGCACGGGCGCGACCTGTTCGGGGTGAATGCATAACTTGGCGCCGAAGCCGCCGCGCCGGGCGCGCGCGGTGTCGGCCGCCAGGCGCTGGTCGTTGCGCCAGTCGGGTGTCACGCCGTCGATGGGCGCGGGCAGGCCGGCGCGGCGCGAGGCCAGCACGATGGCCAGGCGCACGGGCACCAGCTCGGCCTCGTCCGCGTCGCAGGCCAGGCCCAGGTCGGCCTGGAAGTCGAGGTTGCCGAAGGCCAGGCGCAGCACCTGCGGGGCCGTTGCCAGTTCATCGGCCGCGTCGAGCCCGGCGGCCGATTCGATCAGCGGCACGAGCACGCCCTGCGGCCCGATGGCTTCGGCCACGCGCGCCAGGTCCGCTGCGCGTTCGGCCTTGGGCAGCACCACGCCCGCGATCAAGCCTTGCGCGGCCAGTTCGCCGACGCGCACGCAGTCGTCGCCGTGCCACGGCGTGCCGTGCGCGTTGATGCGCACCAGCAGCGCCCGCGCTGCGCGGCCGGCAGCGCGGCAAACGACGCGGCGAGCCCGTCGCGCGCGGCAGCCTTGCGCTCGGGCGCCACCGCGTCTTCGAGATCGACGATCACGCCGCCCGCGCCGGTCGCCAGCGCGCGCGCATGCCGCTCGGGCCGGTCGGCCGGCACGAAAAGAAAGGCCCGCGCCAACGCCAGGGGCACCACAGGCGCGCCGCTCACACCGCCCTCGCCTCGCGCAGCGCCGCGATCTCGGCCTCGCTGCGGCCCAGGCTGCGCAGGATGGCCTCGGTGTGCTCGCCGACCGACGGAATCGGGTCCATGCGGTAGTCGAACGCGCTCTGCCGACCGGCCGGCAGCAGCGCGGGAATGTCCCCGGCCGGCGAGCCCACCTGCCGCCAGCGCTCGCGCGCCTGCAGTTGCGGGTGCGCCCACAGGCCGGCCATGTCGTTCATGCGCGCGTTGGCGATCTGCGCGGTGTCGAGCCGCTCGAGCAGTTGTGCCGTGCTCAGCGCGCCGAAGGTCTCGACGATGAGCGCGCGCAGCGCCTCGCGGTTCTCGTTGCGCCGCGCGTTGCTGTCGAAGCGCGCATCGGCCGCGAGCCCCGGCTGCAGCAGCACCTTCTCGCAGAACACGCGCCACTCGCGCTCGTTCTGCAGGCCCAGCATCACCGTGCCGCCGTCGCCCGCCGGAAACGGGCCGTAGGGGTAGATGGTCGCGTGCGACGCGGCGCTGCGCGGCGGCGGCGGCGCGCCTTCGTAGGCGTAGTACATGGGGTAGCCCATCCACTCGGCCAACGACTCGAGCATCGACACGTCGATGTGCGAGCCCTTGCCCGTCTTGCCGCGCTGAAGCAGCGCCGCGAGGATGCCGGTGTAGGCGTACATGCCCGCCGCGATGTCGGCGATGGAGTTGCCCGACTTGCAGGGCTCGTCGGGCGTGCCCGTGACCGACAGGAAGCCCGCCTCGCTCTGGATCAGCAGGTCGTAGGCCTTCTTGTCGCGGTACGGGCCGTTGTCGCCGTAGCCCGAGATGTCGCAGACGATCAGCTTCGGGTGCTTCGCCTGCAGCACCTCGGCGCCGAGCCCCATGCGCGCCGCGGCACCCGGCGCAAGGTTCTGCACCAGCACGTCGGCATCGGCCACCAGTTGCTGTAGCACCGCGAGCGCGGCCGGCTGCTTCAGGTCGAGCGTGATGCTTTCCTTCGAGCGGTTGACCCACACGAAGTGCGAGGCCTCGCCACCCACGCGCTCGTCGTAGGCCCGCGCGAAGTCGCCGTCGCCGGGCCGCTCGACCTTGATGCGCGCGCGCCGAGGTCGGCCAGCTGGCGGGTGCAGAACGGCGCGGCAATCGCGTGTTCGAGAGAGATGACGGTGATGCCGTCCAGGGGTCGGGTCATGTCTTGTTCGCTCCCTTCAAGCCAGCACGGCCGTGGCGTTCATCGTGAGCCAGCCGTCGGCGTCCTCGCCCCAGAGGCTGAAGGTCTTGCCGTCGACCGAGCCTTCGGCCGGCTTGCCGTGCACGCGGAACGGCGCGGTGTCGAAGGTCGGGCGCATGGCGCGGAATTCGAAGCGCGAGAGCCGCGCGCCCGGCACGTTGCGGCGCAGCAGGTCGACCAGCAGCGTTGCGATCAGCGGGCCGTGCACGATCAGGCCCGGATAGCCCTCGACCTGCGTCACGTAGCGGCGGTCGTAGTGAATGCGGTGGCCGTTGAAGGTCAGCGCCGAGTAGCGGAACAGCAGCACGTCGTCGGGCGCGATGTCGCGGCTGAAGGCGGCGTCCTTCGGCGCGGGCGTGGGGGGCGGCGTCGGCTCGCCGGGCTGCGCGGCGGCGCGGTAGACGATGTCGTGCTCTTCGGTCAACGCCAGGCCGCGCTGGTTGCGCACCTCGTGGCGCACCAGCACGAACACCAGTTCGCCGCTGCGCCCGGTCTTGTGCTCGACCGACACGATGGTCGATGTGCGCTCCGCCTTGTCGCCGACCTGCAGCGGATTGCCCGGCTCCCACCTGAGCCGACCGCCGGCCCACATGCGGCGCGGCAGCGGCACGGGCGGCAGGAAACCGCCGCGCCTGGCATGGCCGTCTTCACCGATCTCCGACTGGCGGTGGTGCGGCAGGAAGTAGAGCCAGTGCCACAGCTCGGGCAGGCGCGTGCCGGGCACGGGCGCCGCGTCGTCGCGGTCGAGCGTGGCGGACAGCGCGCGCACGGGCGCGGCGGTGATGTCGTCGGCCAGCGTTTCGCCGCGGCCCTGCCAGGCCTGCAGCTTCGCCAGTGCGTCGCGGTCGATCGAAGGGGATGTGGTCATCGAGGAAATGCCTGCGTTCATGGGTTGCGTCGTCTTTGTCAGTCGACCGCCGCGCCGGACGCCTTGACGATGCGCGCCCACTTGGCGAGGTCGTCCTGCAGCAGCTTCGCGAACTGGTCGGGGGTGGTGGGCGGCGCGATCTCCACGCCCTGCTGGTCGAGCTTGTCGCGCAGGTCCTTCGAGGCGAGCGCCTTGCGCGTCGCCTCCTGCAGCGTGGCCAGCACATCGGGCGGCACGCCGGCGGGCGCGAACAGGCCGATCCACAACGTGCCGTTGTAGCCGGGCACGGCCTCGGCGATGGCGGGCACGTCGGGCAGCACGGGCGAGCGCTTGTCGCCGCTCACCGCCAGCGCGCGCAGCTTGCCGGCCTTGATGTGCGCCAGCGCCGACGGCAGGCTCGCGAACACGATCGGCAGTTGCCCGCCCAGCACGTCGTTGAGCGCGGGTGCCACGCCCTTGTAGGGCACGTGCTGCAGCGAAATGCCGGCCATGCTGTTGAGCATTTCGCCGAGCAGGTGGTTCAGCGTGCCGTTGCCGGCCGAGGCGTACTGGTAGTTGGCGCCCTTGTGCCGCGCGAGCTTCAGGAACTCGGCGAAGTCCTTGGCGGGAAACGAGGGGTTGACCAGCAGCACGTTGGGCACCGCGCCGATCAGGCCGACGGGCTTGAAGTCCTTCACCGGGTCGAAGCCCGGGTTCTTGTACAGCGCCGGGTTGATGGCCTGGCTGCTGCTGATGGTCATGAGCAGCGTGTAGCCGTCCTTCGGGCCCTTGGCCACCAGCTGCGTGCCGATGTTGCCGCCCGCGCCGGGGCGGTTGTCGACCACCACGCTGGCGTTGTTCATCACCTCGCCGAGCTTCTGGCCCACGAGGCGGCCGACGATGTCGTTGGTGCCGCCGGCGGCCTGCGGCACGACGAGCGTGACGGGGCGCGAGGGGTACGGGTCGGCGCTGGCCAGGCTCGGCTGGGTCAGCGAGGCTGCGGCGGTGAAGGCCAGCAGCGCGATTGCGCGAAAGCTCATGTGTCTTGTCTCCATGGCCGCATGGTCGTTGGCCCTCCCCGCGCGCGCAATCTGCGAATTCGGAACCCAGCCTTCTGCAATTCCGAAGCTTGACTAAGATCGCGCCATGCTTTTCGACCTCACCGACCTGCGGCTCTTCGTGGCCACGGCCGAACTCGGCAGCCTCACGCGGGCCGCCGAGCGCCAGCACCTGTCGCTGGCCGCGGCCAGCGCGCGCATCAAGGCGCTCGAAACACAGGCCGGCCTGCAACTGCTGCAGCGCGAGGCACGCGGCGTGCGGCTGCTGCCACCGGGCGAAGCCTTCCTGCACCACGCACGGCTGGTGCTGCATCAAACGGAGCAGCTGCGCGCCGACCTGCTCGAATACGGCGGCGGCCTGCGCGGCCACCTGCGCGTGTTCGCCAACACCACGGCCGTGACCGACTTCCTGCCCGAGATCCTGCCGGGCTTTCTCGCGCAGAACCCGCGCATCAACGTCGACCTTCAGGAAAAACCGAATGCTCAGATTCCGCGCGGCGTGCTGGACGGCCGCGCCGACATCGGCATCGTCGCGGGCCGCGTCGACACCCTCGGGCTGGAGGCCATCCACTTCAGCACCGACCGGCTGGTGCTCGCCACCTCGCGCAAGCACCGCTTCGCCGAGCGCAGCAGCATCGCCTTCGCCGAAACGCTCGACGAAGACGCCATCGGCATGCAGCAAGGCAGCACCTTGCAGACCTTTCTGGGGCAGATCACCGACAACCTCGGCAAGCGCCAGAAGCTGCGCATCCAGCTCGGCAGCTTCGACGCCATGTGCCGGATGATCGGCAGCGGCGTGGGCATTGGCGTGGTGCCGGAGTCGGCCGCGCGGCGCAACCAGGAGAGCATGCAGCTCGCGCTGATCGACCTCAGCGACGCGTGGTGCGTGCGCGAACGGTATCTGCTGGTACGCGACCGCGCGGCATTGCCGATCTATGCACAGGCGCTGGTCGAGACGCTGTGCCGGCACTACGCCGACGGATCCACTGCAAGTTACGCGCGAAAGCTGAGTGATTCGATGTAGTCCCCAATTTCAGTGCACAACTTTGGGGATAACTCACGCGGAGCATTGTAAAAGGAATGTAACTCGTTGTTTTGTATAGGTATTCCACACTTTGCCCAAATTTTGAGCGGTGTACAACATCGGCATGCGGACCCTGTCCGGAAGCCCTTTTCGGGCTCGAATCCCTAGCAGAGCCAGGCCGGATTTCAGTCCGGACTCACGGTTTTCAGTGAGATTTTTTCGCGGTGTGCCGCCAACTTGCGCGCGCAATCGCACCTCGCCCGGTTACTCCCCATTTTCTGTGCACAACTTTGGGGGTAACTCAGGTGGAGCCTTGTAAAAGGAACGCAAGCTGTTGTTTTATAAGGGGATTCAACAACTTGCTCAAATTTTGAGCGGTGAACAAGATGGTCCGAGCGTCGGTCTTGCTCGACGCTAGACGGGCCGTCGGCCTTGTGGGGTTGCCAAAGCATCCCGGCACTTCGGCAACCAAGCGGCCATGGCCTCTTCATGCGCTGTGCGCTCGCGGGCCTCAACGGAAGAAAGAATCGAGAGCCTGAAGCAACCCGCGACAACCCGACCAGCAGTTCATGAACAGCTTGGTCCCTCACCGCCACCGTCTTCTCTCGCACGGGCGCAATGAAATAAGCAATGCCGCTCCCGGCGTCGAATTCGAAAACCTCGGCTTTGCGCGAATGCGAGTGCGCAAGATGGAACTCACGAATGCCGCTCCACATGGCTGGCGGTAGCGTTCTTTCGATGCACTCGACTTCGCTTCGCGACAGCGCGTATTGATCCGACGAGTTGTAGACGACGATCTTCATCCGCGTGCCTCGCTGGATTCGGCGTGCGCCTGCTCTTCAGGTTGCGGCGGCACCGGAAGCCCACGGACCGTCAACCAGTATTCCTCGCGCACGTCGTCGTCGATCGCGGGCCGCGTGTGCGTGGCATAGAGCGCATCGCGCCCGTCCTTGCGCGGCCCTGAAATCCAGTACGGCGCCCCAGTCTCCACATCGAAGTAGTTGGACTTGAAGCCGCGCCCCTTCTGGCTGCGAAACGCCTGCGGCCCGTAGTAGAGCGTGGCACCGGTCTTCGAGAACGCGACGCGGCCGATTCGGGCCGGCCCCGCAAGGCCGCCCGACTTCGATTCGATGTACATGATCCGGCTCTTCATCTCCAGCTCCTCTCGCGCATCGTGCGTGGCGCGTCAGCCGGATGATCGCTCAACTCAGTACGGCGGCGCCCTGCGCGCCCGTTGCGCCCTCGCCGCCTCGGTCCACCACGCCAGGTCGTCCGCGAACCGGCCGAACGACCGGTCCAGCGACTCGCCCGCGCTGCCCGTCGGCTTGCCCTGTGCATCCAGCGTCTGCGAGATCGGCCCGACCGCGAGCGTGCTCGACACCACGACCATGCCCATCTCCGACAGGATCGAATGCCAGATCGAGCCCGAGCGCACGCCCGAGAAGCGCCCCGCCGAATAGCTCGCGACCGCGGCGGGCCGCCAGAACCACTCCTCGAGGAAATGGTCCGTCAGGTTCTTGAGGCCGGGCTGCGGGCCCCAGTTGTATTCGCCGGTCACGAAGATGAAAGCGTCGGCCGTGCGGATCTTTTCCGCCAGCGCTTCCATCGCGGCCGGCGCGGTGCCCTTGGGATATTCCTTGTACATGCGGTCGAGCATGGGCAGGTCGACGGCCTTGGCGTCGATCAGCTCGGCCTGCGCGCCGCGCGCGACGAGCCCCGCGACGATGTAGTCCGCCAGGCGCACGCCCATGCGGTCGGAACGGTAGGAACCGTAGAAGACCAGGATCTTGTCGCTCATGGGAGGGGCTCCTTGTTCCGGGTTTCAGGTCGGCGGCTGCAGCTTGTCCTGGGTCTGCGTGTCGAAGTCGCCTGCTTCGTGGCGCTCGTGCAGCTGGCTCGACGGCTGGCCCCAGGCACGGTTGACCATGCGCCCGCGCTGCACCGCCGGGCGCTGCGCGATCTCGTCGGTCCAGCGCAGCACGTTCTTGTATTCGCTCACTTGCAGGAACTCGCCCGCCTCATAGAGCTGCCCCTTGGCCAGCGTGCCGTACCAGGGCCACACGGCGATGTCGGCGATGGTGTATTCGCTGCCCGCGAGGTAGCGGCTCTCGGCCAGCCGGCGGTCGAGCACGTCGAGCTGGCGCTTGACCTCCATCGCGAAGCGGTCGATCGCGTATTCGATCCTCGAGGGCGCATAGGCATAGAAATGCCCGAAGCCGCCGCCCAGGTACGGGGCGCTGCCCATCTGCCAGAACAGCCACGACAGGCACTCGGCGCGGGCCGCGCGCTCGGTCGGCAAGAAAGCGTTGTCGAACTTCTCGGCCAGGTACTGCAGGATCGCGCCCGACTCGAACACGCGGATCGGCGCGGCGCCGCTGCGGTCCATCAGCGCGGGAATCTTGGAGTTCGGGTTCACCGCCACGAAGCCGCTGCCGAACTGGTCGCCATCGTTGATGCGGATGAGCCAGGCGTCGTACTCGGCACCCGCGTGGCCCAGCGCCAGCAGTTCTTCGAGCATCACCGTGACTTTCACGCCATTGGGCGTGGCAAGCGAATAGAGTTGCAGCGGATGCCGCCCCACCGGCAGGTCTTTCTCATGGGTGGCACCCGCGATCGGGCGATTGATGTTCGCGAAGCGGCCGCCGCTTTCCTTGTTCCAGGACCAGACGGTGGGCGGCGTGTAAGCGGTCGTGCCATTCATGCAATGAGTTCCAGGAGGAGTTGGACAGACGATGATCATTCTCTACGACTGCGCCACCGCACCGAGCCCGCGGCGCGCGCGCATCCTGCTTGCCGAAAAGGGCATTGCGCACGACACCGTGCAGGTCGACCTGGCGCATGGTGAGCAATTGGGCACGGCCTACCGCGAGATCAATCCGCAATGCACGGTGCCCGCGCTGCGCATCGAAGAAGGCGGCCTGCTGACCGACAACGCCGCCATCGCGGCGTACCTGGAAGCCCGCTACCCCGAGCCGCCGCTGATGGGCCGCACGCCGCAGGAAAAAGCCGAGATCGCGAGCTGGAACTGGCGCGTCGAATTCGAGGGCCTGCTGGCCATTGCCGAGACGCTGCGCAACGGCTCGCCGGCCATGGCCGACCGGGCCTTGCCCGGCCCGGTCAACTACGCGCAGATTCCGGAACTCGCGCAGCGCGGGCTGGCGCGCGTGCAGCATTTCTTCGAGACGCTGAACGGGCGATTGGCCGGCCGCGAGTTCATCGCCACCGACCGGTTCAGCCTGGCCGACATCACCGCCGTGGTGGCGGTGGACTTTGCGCGCGTGGTGCGCGTCAAGCCCGGGGAACAGCACCCCGAGCTGCTGCGCTGGCGCGCGGCGATGGCGCAGCGCCCGTCGATGGCACGCTGAGCCGCAACGACGGGGCGCCAGGCGCCCGTCGTCGCCAGACGATCAGCGCTCGATCGTCAGCGCCACGCCCATGCCGCCGCCGATGCACAGCGAGGCAATGCCCTTCTTGGCGTTCTGGCGTTGCATTTCATGCAGCAGCGTCACCAGGATGCGGCAGCCCGACGCGCCGATGGGGTGGCCGATGGCGATGGCGCCGCCGTTCACGTTCACCTTGTTGATGTCCCAGCCCATTTCCTTGTTCACGGCGCAGGCCTGCGCGGCGAAGGCTTCGTTGATTTCGAGCAGGTCGAGGTCGGCGGCCTTCCAGCCGGCGCGCTGCAGCGCCTTGGTCGACGCGGGCACGGGGCCCATGCCCATGATGGCGGGGTCGAGGCCGGCGGTGGCGTAGCTGGCGATGCGGCCCAGCGGCTTCAGGCCGAGCGCGGCGGCCTTCTTGGCCGTCATGACCATCACGGCGGCTGCCCCGTCGTTCAGGCCCGAGGCATTGCCCGCGGTCACGCCGCCGGCCTTGTCGAAGGCGGGGCGCAGGCCGGCCAGCACTTCGGCGCTGGTCTTGCGGTTGATGAACTCGTCCTTGTCGAAGACGACCGGGTCGCCCTTCTTCTGCGGAATGCTCACGCCGACGATTTCGTCCTTGAACTTGCCGGCGTCCTGCGCGGCGGCGGCCTTGGTCTGGCTGCCCAGCGCCAGCTCGTCCTGCGCCGAGCGGTCGATGCCGTACTTCTTGGCCACGTTCTCGGCCGTGATGCCCATGTGGTACTGGTTGTAGACGTCCCACAGGCCGTCGACGATCATGGTGTCGACCATCTTCCAGTCGCCCATGCGCTGGCCGTTGCGCGAGTTGGGCAGCACGTGCGGCGCCATGCTCATGTTTTCCTGGCCGCCGGCAATGACGATCTCGCTGTCGCCCGTGGCCACGGCCTGCGCCGCCAGCATCACGGCCTTCAGGCCCGAGCCGCACACGGCGTTGATGGTCAGCGCCGGCGTTTCCTTGGTGCCGCCGCCCTTCAGCCATGCCTGGCGCGCGGGGTTCTGGCCCGCGCCGGCCGCGAGCACCTGGCCCATGATGGCTTCACCGACCTGGTCGGCCGTGAGGTTGGCGCGCGCGATCACTTCCTTGATGACGATGGCGCCCAGCTCCGTGGCGGCAATGCCGGCGAGCGAGCCGCCGAACTTGCCGACCGCCGTGCGCGCGGCCGAAACGATGACGATGTCTTCCATGAGGTTCTCCGTTGAAGTGATTTGAAATCGAGGTGTGTGTCTGCTGTGTGCGGCGTCAGGCGCGGGCCTTGACGTAGCGGCCGGGCGCCGGCTCGATGGCCTTGTAGGCCTTGCCGTTGCCGTATGCCTTGGGCGCGGGGATCTGCTTGCCCGCGTGGCCCTTGAGCCATTGTGCCCAGTCGGTCCACCAACTGCCCGGATGCTCCTGCGCACCGCTCAGCCATTCGGGCTGGGTCTTGGGAAACTTGCCGTCCTCGCGGATCCAGTGGCTGCGCTTTTTCTTGGCGGGCGGGTTGATCACGCCGGCAATGTGGCCCGACGCGCCCATGACGAAGCGCTTCTTGCCCGGCAGCAGCTGCGTCGACGCGTAGGCGCCGCCGATCGGCACGATGTGGTCTTCGCGCGAGCCGTAGATGTAGGCCGGGATGTCGATGTTGCCCAGGTCGATCTTCTCGCCGCACACGGTGAGCGCGTTGGGCTTGGCCAGCTTGTTCTCGTGGTACGTGTTGCGCAGGTACCAGGCGTAGAACGGGCCCGGCAGGTTGGTGGCGTCGCTGTTCCAGTACAGCAGGTCGAACGGCGGCGGGGTCTCGCCCTTGAGGTAATTGCCGACCACGTAGTTCCACACGAGGTCGTTGGGCCGCAGAAAGCTGAAGGTCGAGGCCAGGTCGCCGCCGGGCAGCAGGCCGCCCTTGCCCAGCTGCATTTCGCGGTACGCCACCATGGGCTCGTCCACGAAGATGTCGAGGATGCCGGTGTCGCTGAAGTCGAGAAAGGTGGTCAGCAGCGTGACCGACGCGGCCGGCTTCTCGCCGCGCGCCGCCAGCACCGCCAGCGCCGTGCTCAAGATGGTGCCGCCCACGCAGAAGCCCAGCGTGTTGATCTGCTTGCTGCCGCTGATTTCCTGCACCGTGTGGATCGCCTGGATGGCGGCGTTCTCGATGTAGTCGTCCCAGGTGGCCTTGTCCATCGACTCGTCGGGGTTGCGCCAGCTCACCACGAACACGCGGTGGCCCTGCTCGTTCGCATAGCGGATCAGCGAGTTCTCGGGCTGCAGGTCGAGGATGTAGAACTTGTTGATGCAAGGCGGCACCAGCAGGAACGGCCGCTCGTACACCTTGGCCGTGAGCGGCTTGTATTCGAGCAGCTGGAAATAGTCGTTCTCGAACACCACGGCGCCTTCTGTGGTGGCCACGTTGCGGCCCACCTCGAAGGCGCTCTCGTCGGTCATGCTCAGGTGGCCCTGCTTGACGTCGTTCAGCAGGTTCTGGATGCCCTTGGCAATGCTCTCGCCCTGCGTGTCGATGGCCTTCTTCTGGGCTTCGGCGTTGAAGGCGAGCGAGTTGCTGGGCGACGAGGCCGCCATCCATTGCTCGACCGCGAAGCGCATGCGCGCCTTGGTTTTTTCGTCGGCGTCGATGGCCTCGGCCATGCTGAGCATGGTGCGGCCGTTGAGCAGGTACACGGCCGCCGAGAAGGCCGACAGCGGGTTGCTGCCCCAGGCCTCGCCGGCAAAGCGCTTGTCGCCCTCGGGTTTGGCGTCGAAGCCGCGGCGCCAGAGTTCGGTTGCTTCCGCAACGTACTGTTGCTGGATGGACTGGAGTTTTTCGGGGTCGATGGACAACTTGGGCAGCTCGGGCATCTTCGCCTGCGGCATCTGCGGCATTTGCGGCATTTGCCATAGCGGCGTGCCACCCACGTTGAAAGCCGTGGCCCCCTGCGTGGCGGACTGCCGGAATGCTTCCAGCGCCTGGGTCCATCCCTCGGTCATTGCCTTCTGGAAGGGCGCGAACGCATCGGCCCCCGTTTGTTGCTTCATCATGTCTCGTGGTCCTCGCCTGAATCGATCCGGATGGCTTGCGTGATTTGAGTATCCTGCATTCACAAGGCGCTCACAACGCCGCTCTTTCACTTACCGACTGAAACTTCTCGTGTTTATCCATCTGATCGTGATCGGTTGGCTCTACGTCGTGCTGATGATGGCCGTGGCCGAGGCCACCAACACCACGGGCACGGTGCTGGGCGCCATCTTCACATTTCTTTTGTACGGCGTGGCGCCGTTGGCGTTGGTGGTTTACCTGATGAGCACCCCCGCGCGCCGCCGGGCCGTGAAGCAGCGCGAGGCCCAGGCGCAGGAGGCCGCGCGCCGTGCCGCCGCCGAGGCGGC
>NZ_MOWM01000138.1 GCF_016082275.1 Variovorax sp. E3 | reverse complement strand
CTCGACCCCGCGCGGCTGGACGTGGGCCTGCACCTGGACCTCACGCGCCCCGGCACGCCCGACGGCCCCGAGCCCGGCCTGGCGGGGCTGATCGCGCGGACCTGGACGCGCACCGTGTTCACGCCCGCGCTCTACGCCGACATCCGCGACCAGTTCACCCGCTTCGAGGACGCCATGGGCCGCGCGCCCGCCTTCGTCGACGGGCACCGGCACGTGCATCAGTTCCCGGTGGTGCGCGACCTGCTGGTCGAGGAAATCGTGCGGCGCTACGGCGCGTCGCCGCCCTGGGTGCGCTACACGGCGCCGGGCAGCAACAGCGGCCCCGACCGGCTGAAGGCCCGCGTCATCCACGCGCTGGGCGGCGCGCGGCTGGCCGCGCTGGCCACCCGCCACGGCATTCCCGTGAGCCGGCGGCTGCTCGGCGTGTACGACTTCACGGGCGACCTGCAAAGCTACGAACGGCACCTGGCCGACTGGCTCGCGGCCTGCCGCACGGGCGACGTGCTGATGTGCCACCCCTCGGCCGGCATCCAGCCCGGCGACCCGCACGGCTCGGCGCGCATGCGCGAGTACGCGGTGCTGCGCACGCTCGCGCTGGCGCCGCACGAACGGCCCGGCCCGATTGCGATCGCGCCGCTGTCGCGGCTCTTGCAGCGCGGCGAACTGGTTCATGCCTAGGGCCCGGTAGACACGCCGCCGCCGATGACGCGGCGGCGTGCTACCAGCCGGATGCCTCGGCCGCGCTGCCTGCCCTGTCCGTTTCGCCGCGATAGCTCTTGAAGCGCTCGTGCAGAAAGTCGACCAGTGCGCGCGTCTTGGCCGACATGTGGGCCTTGGTGAGAAACACCGCGTAGATGTCGGCGACGGCGGCTCCCACGCGCGCAGCACCTGGCGCAGCGGCCCGAGCGCAGGTACGGCGCCGCATCCCACCGCGAGCGCAGCAGAATGCCGTGGCCGTCGAGCGCCCAGGCCAGCGCGCATTCGCCGTCGTTGCTGCTCAGCGCGCCGCGCACCTTCACCGTTTCCTGCCGGCCGCCCGAGCGCAGGTGCCATGAACCGAAGGCCTCGTCGCCCTCGCGGATGAACAGGCAGCGGTGCTGCTGCAGCTCGCGCGGGTGCGTGGGCTCGCCGGCCTTCGACAGATAGCCCGGCGACGCGCACAGCACGCGCGTGTTCGACGCCAGCTTGCGCGCCGTGAGCCGCGCGTCGGGCAGCGTGCCGATGCGCACCGACACGTCGAAGCCCTGCTCGACCAGGTTCACCGGCCGGTCGGTCAGGTGCAGCTGCACCTCGACCTCCGGAAAGGCCCGCGCAAACTTCGACAGCGCCGGCGCAATGAAGCGCCGCCCGAAACCCAGCGTGGCGCTGACTTTCAGCAGTCCGCGCGGCGCCACCTTGCGCCCGACACCGCGCGCTCCACCGCGTCGAGCGCGTCGAGCACGCGCGCGCCTTCGGTGAGGTAGGTCTCGCCCTCGGGCGTGAGGCCGATGCGGCGCGTGGTGCGATTGAGCAGCCGCACGCCCAGCCGCGCCTCGAGCGCCGCGAGCCGCTTGCTGACCGAAGGCGGCGTGATGCCCAGTTCCTGCGCGGCGGCGCTCAGGCTGCCCTGCTTCATCAGCACGGAGAAAAACGACAGGTCGGAGAGTGCGTCCATGCGCCGGATATTAAGTCGCTCAAGGAAAGAATCAATTGCCCGTTGCGACTTTGTGGCGCACAGGGAACTACCTACGATTGACCACAAGCGCCCCCACCGCTTTGGTTCTTGCAGGAGACACCCCATGAATGAACTCTTTCCCGGCTTCGAGAAGCACCACGTCGACGTGGGCGACGGCATCGTCATTTCCGCCGTCAAGGGCGGCCAGGGCGCGCCGCTGCTGCTGCTGCACGGCCATCCGCAGACGCACGCCATCTGGCACCGCGTGGCGCCCGTGCTGGCCGAGCGCTTCACCGTGGTGGCGGCCGACCTGCGCGGCTACGGCGATGCGTCCAAGCCCGCGGGCGACGCCGATCACGCCAACTATTCGAAGCGCGCGCTGGCCGCCGACCAGCTCGCGCTGATGCGCCACTTCGGCTTCGAGCGCTTCGACCTGATGGCGCACGACCGCGGCGCGCGCGTGGCGCACCGGCTGGCCATGGACCATGCGCACGCGGTGCGCCGGCTGGTGCTGCTGGACATCGCGCCCACGCTCGCGATGTACGCGCAGACCACGGAAGAATTCGCGCGCGCCTACTGGCACTGGTTCTTCCTGATCCAGCCCGCGCCGCTGCCCGAGCGGTTGATAGAAGCCGACCCCGCCGCCTACATCCGCGACGTGATGGGCCGCCGCAGCGCGGGCCTTGCGCCCTTCGACGCGCGTGCGCTGGCCGAATACCAGCGCTGCGTCGCGCTGCCCGGCGCGGCGCACGGCCTGTGCGAGGACTACCGCGCGTCGGCCGGCATCGACCTGGCGCACGACCGCGCCGACCGCGACGCCGGCCTGCTGCTGCAGCCGCCGCTGCTGGCGCTGTGGGGCGAACAGGGCGTGGTGCACCGCTGCTTCAAGCCGCTGGACGAATGGCGCCGCGTGGCGCGCCAGGTCGAGGGCGAGCCGCTGCCCTGCGGCCACTACATCGCCGAGGAAGCGCCCGGCAAGCTGCTGGCCCGGGCGATCCCGTTTCTCACGCAGGAAGACCGCGCATGAATCACCCGCCCCGCACCCTCTACCGCAAGCTCGTCGACTCGCACACCGTGGTGCGGCTCGACGCGCAGAACGTCCTGCTGTTCTGCGACCTGCACCTGATGAACGAGTACACCAGCCCGCAAGCCTTCGCCGGCCTGCACGCACAGGGCCGCGAGGTCGCGATGCCCGGGCAGAACGTGTCGACCGTGAGCCACATCATTCCCACGCACCCGGTGCGCCACCGCGTCATCCAGGACCCGGCCTCGGCGCTGCAGGCCAGCAACCTCAGGCGCAACTGCGAGCGCCACGACATTGCGCTGTTCGACACCAACGACGCGCTGCAGGGCATCGAGCACATCATCGCGCCCGAGCACGGCATGATCCGCCCCGGCATGGTGGTGATCTGCGGCGACAGCCACACCACCACCTACGGCGCGCTCGGCGCGCTGGGCTTCGGCATCGGCACCTCCGAGGTCGAGCACGTGCTGGCCACGCAGACGCTGGTGTACCGGCTCGCGCAGGACATGCGCATCCGCGTCGACGGGCAACTGCCGCTGGGCACCACCGCGAAAGACCTGATCCTGATGATCATCGGGCGCATCGGCGCGCAGCGCGCGCGGCTTCGCGGTCGAGTTCTGCGGCAGCGCCATCGAGGCGCTGTCGGTCGAGGCGCGCTTCACGCTGTGCAACATGGCGGTGGAAGCCGGCGCGCGCGGCGCGCTCATCGCGCCCGACCGCGCCGCCGTCGACTACGTGCTGGCGCGCGCCCCCGACATCGACGCCACGCAGCGCGAACACGCCCTCGCCCACTGGGCCACGCTGCGCAGCGACGAAGGTGCTGCCTTCGACGTGGAACACCGCTTCGACGCCAGCCACGTCGCGCCCCACGTGACCTGGGGTACCAGCCCCGACCAGGCCGTGCCCATCGACGGCGCGGTGCCGCCGGCCGAAGGCGCGCAGCGCGCGAGCATCGAGCAGGCCATGCGCTACACGGGCCTGGCGGCGGGCACGCCGATCGAAGGGCTGGCTGTGCAGCACGTGTTCATCGGCTCGTGCACCAACGCGCGCATCGAAGACCTGCGCGCCGTGGCGCAGGTGGTGCGGGGCCGCCGCGTGGCGGGCGGCGTGCGCGCCATGGTCGTGCCCGGTTCGGGCGCGGTGAAGGCGCAGGCCGAGGCCGAAGGCATTGCCGCGCTGCTGGTCGAGGCCGGCTTCGAGTGGCGCCAGCCCGGCTGCTCGATGTGCCTGGCGATGAACGACGACGTGCTCTCGCCCGGCCAGCGCTGCGCATCGACCACCAACCGCAACTTCGAGGGCCGGCAGGGGCGCGGCGCCATCACGCACCTCATGAGCCCCGCCATGGCCGCGGCCGCCGCGCTCACGGGCCGCATCACCGACGTGCGCAAGCTGGAGACACTGCAATGAGCGACACCCTTCAAACACAACAACAACAGCAGCAGCAGCAGCAGCAGCGGGAACACCATCGCATCGAGGGCATCGCCGCGCCGATCGCCATCGCCAACCTCGACACCGACCAGATCATGCCCAAGCAGTTTCTGCGCGGCATCGACAAGGCCGGGCTCGCGCAGGGCCTGCTGTGGGACCTGCGCTTTCATGGTGACGGCAGCCCGCGCGAAGACTTCGTGCTCAACCGCCCGGCCTACGCGGGCACGCGCATCCTGGTGGCCGACGCCAACTTCGGTTGCGGCTCCAGCCGCGAGCACGCGGTGTGGGGGCTGCAGCAGTACGGCATCGACGCGGTGATTGCGCCGAGCTTCGGCGAGATCTTCTATTCGAACGCGATGAACAACCGCCTGCTCGCGGTGATGCTGCCCGAGCCCGAGGTGCGCGCGCTGCTCGACGCGGCCGCCTCCGGCAGTGAACCGCTGCGCATCGGGATCGACGTGCAGCGGCTCGAAGTCCGCTCGCCCGTGGGCACCAGCGCCTTCGCGTTGTCGGACAGGCACCGCACCATGTTCCTCGAAGGGCTCGACCTGATCGGTGCATCGCTCGTGCACCGCGCGGCCATCGAAGCCTTTGCACAGCGCCGCTGGGCCACCGAGCCCTGGACGCGCGACGTCGCCCGCCGCACGAAGGAACGGCTCGACCGGCTCTTCCCACGACACCCCGAGACAAACCCATGAAACGCTTTCTGCTCTGCGCCCTTTCGCTCGCGTCGGCCACGGCCGCGCTGGCGGAGTTTCCCGACAAGCCCATCACCCTGGTCGTGCCCTACACCGCCGGCGGCCCCACCGACCGCGTGGCGCGCGACTTCGCCGAGGCGCTGCGCAAGACGCTGGGCGGGCAGACGGTGATCATCGACAACGCCGCCGGCGCGGGCGGCAACATCGGCGCGGCCAAGGTGGCGCGCGCCGCGCCCGACGGCTACACGCTGCTGCTGCACAACATCGCCATGGCCACCTCGCCCGCGCTGTACCGCAAGCTGCCCTACAAGCCGCTGGAAGACTTCGAATACCTGGGCATGGTCAGCGAGGTGCCGATGACGCTCATCGGCCGCGGCAACCTGCCCGCCGCCAACCTTGCCGAGCTCACGCGGCTGGTGACGTCCGAGCCCGGCAAGCTCACCATCGCCAACGCGGGCGTGGGCTCGGCCGCGCACCTGTGCGGGCTGCTGTTCCAGCAGGCCGTCAAGGGCAGCATGGTGGCGGTGCCGTACAAGGGCACGGCGCCGGCCATGTCGGAGCTGCTGGGCGGCCAGGTCGACCTGATGTGCGACCAGACCACCAACACCAGCGCGCAGATCGCGGCGGGCAAGCTCAAGGTGTACGGCATCACGACGGCGGCGCGCATCCGCACGCCGTCGCTGGCCGCCGTGCCGACCTTCGACGAGGCGGGCCTCAAGGACTTCCGCGTGGCGGTGTGGCACGGGCTCTATGCGCCCCGGGGTACGCCCCCGGCCATTGCCGACAAGCTCAATGCGCTGCTGAAGGCCAGCCTGAGAGACCCCGACTTCCAGCGCCGCGAAGCCGACCTGGGCGCGGTGGTCGTCACCGACGAGCGCACCGGCCGCGAGGCGCACAAGCGCTTCGTGGCGCAGGAGATGCAGCGCTGGCAGCCCGTGCTGAAGGCGGCGGCGCAGTACGCGGACTGAGTTCACGACAACAAACAGGAGACAAGAGACATGCAACACATCAAGACCATCGCATCCCGGCTCGCATTCGCGGCGGGCTTCGCGCTCACGGCGACGGCTGCTTGCGCACAACCGGCCTTCCCCGCCAAGCCCGTCAAGCTCGTCGTGCCCTATGCGGCCGGCGGCAGCGCCGACATCGCCGCGCGCCTCATCGCGGCCGACTGGGGCAAGGCGCTCGGGCAGACCGTGTTCATCGAGAACAAGGCCGGCGCCTCGGGCAACATCGGCGTCGACGCGGTCGCCAAGGCCGCGCCCGACGGCTACACCGTCGGCCTGCAGACCGTGTCGCTCGCGATCAACCCCGCGCTCTACGCCGCCATGCCCTACGACACGCTGAAAGACCTCGCGCCGGTTGGCATGGTCGCCAGCTCGCAGCACGTGTTGGTGGTCAACAACGAGCTGCCCGCGAAGAACGTGAAGGAGCTGCTGGCGCTCGCGAAGGCGCAGCCGGGCAAGCTCAACTACGGCTCGGCCGGCAGCGGCAGCACCTTCCACATGGCGGCCGAGCTGTTCCGCTCGGTGGGCGGCGTCGACATCCAGCACGTGCCCTACCGGGGCGGCGGCCCGGCGCTGGTCGACACCATCGGCGGGCAGGTGAACATGAGCTTTCCGGTGCTCTCGGCCGCGCAGCAGCAGGTCAAGGCCGGCAAGCTGCGCGCGCTGGGCGTGACCGGGGCCAAGCGCTCGGCGCTCATGCCCGATGTGCCCACCATCGCCGAGGCCGGCCTGCCGGGCTACCGCTTCGAGACCTGGTTCATGGTGATTGCACCGGCCGCCACGCCCAAGGCCGTGGTCGACAAGCTCAATGCCACGCTCAACGCCACCCTGAACGCGCCCGCCGTGCGCGACCGCATGAACCGCGAGGCCTTCGAACCCACGCCGTCGACGCCTGAGCAGGCGCGCGCCCGGCTGGCGTCGGAACTGCCGCTGTGGGCCAAGCTCGCGAAGGACCAGGGCATCAAGGTCGACTGAGCCCCGCCCCGGCCTGCGGCTAATATGCGCGCCTCCCCTTCCCGAGCGCCGCCAGCCCCATGCCTTCCCCGAAAAGCACCGCCTTTCCCTCGGCGGCGCAAGCCGCGCTGCTGTTCCTGGCGCTGTGCCTGTGCGAGATCGTCGTCGGTGCCGCGCTGCGCGACGCCAACGGCTGGCTCGGCCTCAACGTCATGCAGATCAGCGTGCTCTCGGCCGTGCTGGGCAACGGCTGCGTGTTCGCGTTCGTGATGCACACGCAGAAGCTCACGTGGCGCGAGCTGTTCCACCAGTCGCCGGCCTCGGCCCGCGTCACGCTGATGCTGGTGGTGCCGCCGGTGCTGCTGCTGGTGCCGGCGCTGCTGCTGACCATCGTCTCGACGCTGAACCTGCTGATACGCCTCGTGCCGCTCTCGGCCTGGGAAGAGGCGCTGTTCAACCGCATGGGCGACGGCAGCGTGGCGGCGGTGCTGGCGGTGTGCGTCATGGCGCCGCTGCTCGAGGAAATGCTGTTCCGCGGCATCGTGCTGCGCGGCTTCCTGCAGCGCTATCCGCGCTGGCAGGCCATCTTCATGTCGGCGCTGCTGTTCGGCGCGGCGCACCTGAACATCTACCAGTTCGTGGTCGGCTGTGTCATGGGCACGGTGCTGGCGTGGCTCTACGAGCGCACGCGCTCGCTCATTCCGTGCATTGCGCTGCACGCGACCTACAACTGCGCAACGCTGCTGCTGGCCGAGTGGCTCGACGCGGCCTCGCCGCAGCGCCTGCTGTGGTTTGCGCTGCTGGCGCTGGTGACGGCCGTGTGCGGCACGCTGGTGCTGCGGCTGATGCTGGTGGCAAGGCCGGCGCGGGGCACCTCGGTCTAGAAACGCCGCGCCCTAGGGCCGAACGGGCGGCAGCGGCCGCGCATCGACCGCCTCGCCGTCGACGATGAAGTGTCCGCCCGCCACATGGTGCAGCGTGCGCAGTTCGTCGTGGCCCGTGAAGTTCCAGCGCCCGTTGGCGAACACGCGCGCATCGGCCTGCGCGGCGATCACCTCGCCCAGGAACAGGTCGTAGCCCTGCTGGATGTGCGGCTCGGGCAGCAGCCGGCATTCGAGCCAGGCCGCGCAGCCTTCGAGCAGCGGTGCGTCGATGGCCGTGCCCGCGAAGGTCTGCAGGCCGTAGGCGGCGAACTTGTCGTGGCCCGACTTCTCGGTGATCTCGCGGCCCGAGCTGTTGCCCAGCGCTTCGGTCAGGTCGAGTTGCGCGCGCGTGGGCACCTGCAGCGCGAAGGTGCCGGCGCCTTCGAGCAGCACGCGCGTCCAGGTGCTCTTGTCGAGCACTACCGCCACCTTGGGCGGCGCGAAGTCCAGCGGCATGGCCCAGGCCGCGGCCATGATGTTGCGCTGGCCGCCGTGCGCCGCGCTCACCAGCACGGTGGGGCCGTGGTTCAGCAGGCGGTAGGCCTTGTCGAGGGGAACGGGCTGGCGGTGGTGTGGTTGGTTCATGGCATCCGGTCGGGCAATGGCTCAGTGCTCGGATTCTGTCGCAGGCAGGCGCCGCACGACCACCGTGCGGATTCGCTGCGCGTCGGCTTCGGTCACTTCGAATTCGTAGCCGTCGTGTACCCATGTCTCGCCCTGCGCCGGCAAGCCGCCGAAGCGCGCGAGCAGAAAACCCGCGACCGAGGTGTAGCTGTCGTCGTCGCTCAGCAGGCCGTGCGTCTGCAGCGCCTGCTCCAGCAGATGCAGGTCGGCGCTGCCCGACACGGTCCAGCTGTCGGCGGCGGTCTGCAGGATTTCGAGTGTCTCGTCCTCGTCGGGGAACTCGCCCGCGATGGCCTCGAGCACGTCGATGGGTGTCACCACGCCGGTCAGCGTGCCGTGCTCGTCGTTGACCAGCGCGAGCTGCCCGCGTGCGCCGCGCAGCGTGTCGATCAGGCGGATCACCGTGGTCGACTCGGGCACATAGATCGGCGCGCGCAGGCCGCCGCTCTCGTCGATCTTTCCGTGGCGCAGCAGGTGGCCCAGCAGGTCTTTGGCGCGCGCCACGCCCACCACGTCGTCGAGCGAGCCGCGGCACACCGGGAAGATGCCGTGCGGCGTGTCGAGCAATTGCTCGCGCACCGCCTCGGGGTCGTCGTTGAGGTCGACCCACGAGATGTCGGCGCGCGGCGTCATCACCGAGCGCACATTGCGCTCGGCCAGCGACAGCACGCCGCTGACCATGTTGCGCTCCTCGACGGCGAACGCGGGCTCTGGCAGCCGCTCGGCGCCATCGGCCGTGGCGCCGGCCAGCGCCGGTTCGCCCGGCGCGCGGCCACCCAGCAGCCGCAGGATCGACTCGGCCGTGCGGTCGCGCAGCGGGCGGCGCGCCTCGTGCTTGAGCGCATTGCGCTTGGCCCACTGGTTCAGCGTCTCGATCATCACGGAGAAGCCGATGGCGCCGTACAGGTAGCCCTTCGGGATATGAAAGCCCAGGCCCTCGGCCACCAGGCTCAGGCCGATCATCAGCAGGAAGCTCAGGCACAGCACCACCACCGTCGGGTGCGCGTTGACGAAGCGCGTGAGCGGCTTGGACGCCCACAGCATGATGCCGATCGAGATGATCACCGCCGCCATCATCACCGGCAGGTGGTCGACCATGCCCACGGCGGTGATCACCGCGTCGAGCGAGAACACCGCGTCGAGCACCACGATCTGCGTGACCACGAGCGTGAAGCTCGCGTAGGCCGTGGAGCCGGTGGCCGAGTGCGTGACGCCCTCGAGCCGCTCGTGCAGCTCCGACGTGGCCTTGAACAGCAGGAACAGGCCGCCGACGAGCAGGATCAGGTCGCGCCCCGAGAAGCCCTGGCCGAACACCGTGAACAGCGGCGTGGTCAGCGTGACCAGCCACGAGACCACCGACAGCAGGCCCAGGCGCATGAACAGCGCCAGCCCCAGGCCCAGCCGCCGCGCGCGGTCGCGCAGGTGCGGCGGCAGCTTCTCGGCAAGGATCGCGATGAAGATCAGGTTGTCGATGCCCAGCACGATCTCCAGGACGACCAGCGTCAGGAGACCGATCCAGGCGGCGGGGTCGGTGAGCAGTTCAACGATCATGATGGAAGACAAAGGCGCGGCAACGCGTACGGCCCGGCATGGCGCGGGCCATGTCGGGCGACAACAGAGAAAAGGCGGGAGGAACGGGAGCCGCGAAGGGGTCGGACGCGGCGCACGGAGGCAGGCAGAAGCTGGCGCAGGCCAGCGGCCTACTGGGAGGCTCGGAGGAGGAATTCACCCCCGCAGTTTATCGGACCGAAATGACAGCCCGCCGAAAAGGCCGTATCACCCGGCCGGCAGGCGCTGCATCAGGCAGGCGAGCAGCACCGGTTCGTTCTCGATTTTCGAGCGGTCGATGCGGCGGGTCTGGCCGTTGGCGACGATCACGAGCTGCTCGTCCACCAGGATGCCGTCGGTCGCGGACTGCGTGCGCACGGTGTCGATGCTCGACCACGCGATGAGCTGGCCCTTGTGCACCAGCCCCTCGGCGTTCATGCCCAGCACGCCGAAGCCCACCGTGTCGCCCGCGTGCATGCGCCGCTCGACGTCGCTGCGCAGCACCCTGCCGATCGCTTCTTCGATTTCCGTTCGCAGCGCGAAGGCGTGGTCCCACAGGTCGAGCCGCAAGCGCATCGGCCGGCCCCGGCGCGTGGCGATCAGCATGTGGTTGCGGCTGTGGCGATGCCGCAGCCGCGTCACGTCCGCGAACGCGATGATGCGGCGCCCGACCTGCAGGCCGTGCGCGCCGAGGGTCAGCACGCGCGGCGTGCGCCACCACGCGAGGAAGTCGCTGCCGCGCCAGAAGATCAGGTAGAGCGCGAGCGGTGCGGCAACCACCGCCAGGAAGAGCAGGCCATCTTCGGACACGTCCTCTCCGTCGGAGAGAAAAGGAAAAAGATAGACCCCCGCGAACACCAGCAGCACCGCGCACAACGCATAGACCACGACCAGCCCACCCAGCACGCAATAGAACGCATGGCGCGGAAAGATCCTGGCGTGGCGAATGGGCATGTGGACTGCCCAATGCTTGGACAACGGGCGGTGTGCGTGGCAGAAAAAAACAGAGGTCCACCTTAACAGCGCGATGCGGGCCGAACGCGGATGAACGTGCGGCCGTGGGGCTCTTTTTTCGGTATCGGTGTTGCGTCGACCGGGACGATAGGTAGGAAGAGTTAAGTTCCCCGCGGGCTGTTGGGTGACCTCTGCTTAAGCACTCACTGCGCGCGCTGCTTCGCCACGAACTCCGGCGTCACCGTCCCCTGCTTGTTCCCGAACTGCGCGATGACGTAGTTCGCCAGCGCCGCGACTTCGGTGTCCGTGTAGGCCTTGTCGAACGCGGGCATGTAGACCTCGCTGTCGTGCACGCGCATCTTCACGCCCCGCAGGATCATCTGCGTGACATTCGCGCCGCCCGCATCGTTCACGCCGCGCGTGCCCAGCAGCGACGCGTAGTTCGTCTGCTGCCCTTGCCCGTTCCACTGATGGCAACTGGCGCATGCCGCCGCGAAGAGCCTGAGTCCCTGCTCATGCCCTTCGGCCGTGTTGGCCGCCGGCGCCGCCGCGCTCGCGGCCACGGCCCAGGGCGCCTTCGCATCGATCTCGATCGGGCTCTTGCCGGCCTTCGCGGGCACCGTGCGCAGGTAGCTCACCAGCGCCGCCGTGTCTTCGGTCTTCAGGTACTGCAGGCTGTGCTCCACCGCCTCGCCCATCGGCCCCGAGGCCGAGCCGCGGCCTTCGGCGTGGCCCGTGGTGAGGTAGGTGGCCAACTCCGCGTCGCTCCACGCGCCGATGCCGTTCTTCGCGTCCGACGTGATGTTGTAGGCGCGCCAGCCCTGCACCGATTCGCCCGCGAGGTTGTTGCTCGTCTCCAGCGCAAAGGCGAAGTTGCGCGGCGTGTGGCATTCGGCGCAATGGCCCAGCGCGGTGGCCAGGTACTTGCCCTGGTTCCACGCGGGCGACTGCGCCGGGTCGGCCTCGAAGCGGCTGCTCTTGAAGAAGGCCGCGTTCCAGAAGCCCATGGCCCAGCGCTGGTTGAACGGAAAGCCCAGGTCGGCTTCGCGGTTCGGCTGCTTCACCGGGGGCAGGCTGAAGAGATAGGCCTTGATCGCCAGCACGTCCTTGCGGCTCAGCGCGGTGTACGCGGTGTACGGAAACGCCGGGTACAGGCGCTGCCCGTCGGCGCGCACGCCGTCGTGCACGGCGCGCACGAACTGGTCGTCGCTCCAGTTGCCGATGCCCGTGGTCGGGTCGGCCGTGATGTTCGACGAGTAGATGGTGCCGAAGGGCAGCACGAAAGGCAGGCCGCCCGCAAAGGGCTCGCCCTTTCCGGGCACCGTGTGGCACGCGATGCAGTCGGCCGCCTTGGTGAGGTATTCGCCGCGCACCAGCAGCGCCGCATCGGCCGGCGCGCCGGCCAGCGCGGGCGCCTCGCCCTCGGACTTGTCGGTGCGGTTGAGAAAGAAGTACAGCGCCGCGCCCACCACGAACACGACCACCAGCACGTTGAGAAGCCGCTTCATGTCGCGCTCCTTTCGCCCGGTGCTGCATGCCCGGCATCGGCGATCTTTTTCTTCATCGCCTCCTTGTCCTGCGCCAGCAGCGCGCGGTTCACGGGCAGCGCGCGCAGGCGCACGCCCGTGGCCGCGAAGATCGCGTTGGCCAGCGCCGGCGCGGCGATGGCGGTGCCGACCTCGCCGAGCCCGCCGGGCGCTTCACCGCTCTTGATGGTGTGGACCTCGACCGGCGGCGACTCGTTGATGCGCAGCATCCGGTAGTCGTGGAAATTGCTCTGCTCGATGGCACCCTCGCGCAGCGTGATCTCGCTGAACAGCGCGGCGCTCAGGCCGAACAGCAGCCCGCCCTGGATTTGCGCCTCGATGGAACTCGCGTTCACCGCAATGCCGCAATCGAGTGCCACCACCGCGCGTCGCATGCGCACCTCGCCCTGCGGCGTGACCTCGACCTCGACCATCGCGCACACACGGCTGCCGAACGGGTCACCCACGGCCACGCCGCGTCCCACGCGCGCCGGCAGCGTGCCCTTGCCCCAACCGATCTTGTCGGCGGCCAGGTCGAGCACGGCGAGCGTGCGCGGGTTCTTCTTCAGCAGCGCGCGCCGGTAGGCCACCGGGTCTTTCTTCGCGCGCTGCGCCAGTTCGTCGATGAAGCTTTCCATCACGAACAGGTTGTGCGTGGGCCCCACGCCGCGCCACCAGCCGACGTTCAGGCCCGCCGGCATGTCGTGGCGCACCCACTCGACCTTGAGGTTCGGCAGGTCGTAGCAGGGCTCGGCGACGCATTCGATCAGGTCGCCGTCCATGCCGTCCTTGCCCATGAAGGCGGGGGCCCAGCGGCCCAGCACGGTGCCGCCCGAGATGCGGTCGCCGAACCACAGGATCTGCCCGTCGCCGTCGACCACGGCCGAGATGTCGTCGTGGTACATCGGGCGCACGATGTCGTGGCGGATGTCTTCCTCGCGCGACCACACCACCTTCAGCGGATACGGCACCTGCCTGGCGAAGGCCACGGCCTGCTCGACCGAGTCGGTCTCCAGCCGCCGGCCGAAGCCGCCGCCCAGGTACTGGTTGTGCAGCACGACCTTGTCCGCGGCCAGCCCCGTGATCTTGGCGGCCACGTCCACGCAGCGCGCGGGCACCTGCGTGCCGACCCAGATATCGCAGCCGTCGGGCCGCACGTGCACCGTGGTGTTCAGCGGCTCCATGGTCGCGTGCGCCAGCATCGGCAGGTCGTAGGTGGCCTGCACCAGCCTGCCTTCGGGCCGCTTGCCGGTTTCCTTGCCGACGATGGCCTTGTCCTTCGCGAGCGCATCGGCCAGCGCCGCGCGCAGCTGCTGCGTGGTGAGCGTGGCGTTGCGCCCGGCGTCCACTGGATCTTCAACGCATCGAGGCCCCGCTTCGCGGCCCAGAAATGCTCGCCCACCACGGCCACCGCGTCCTTGATGCGCAGCACGTCGACCACGCCCGGAATGGCGCGCGCGGCCTTGTCGTCCACCGAGGCCAGCACGCCGCCCAGCGTGGGGCTGGCCTTGACCGTCGCCACCTTCATGCCCGGCACGCGCACGTCGAGGCCGAACTGCGTGCTGCCGTTGACCTTGCCGGCCGAATCGACACGCCGCAGCGGCTGGCCGATGAGCTTGAAGTCCTTCGGCTCCTTCAGCGCCACCTTGGCCGGCATCGGCAACTTCGCGGCGGCTGCGGCAAGCGCGCCGAAGCCAAGCTGCCGGTTGCTCGGCGCATGGCTCACCACGCCGCGCGCCACGGTGCAGCTCGCGGGGTCGACGCTCCATTGCGCGGCGGCGGCGCTGACCAGCAAGGTGCGCGCGACGGCGCCGGCCTCGCGCAGCACGCCGTAGCTGCCGCGCGTGCTGGTCGAGCCGCCGGTGATCTGCCCGCCGAGCAACGGCATGCCGTAGAGCGCTTCGTTGGCCGGCGAATGCTCCACGCGCACCTGGTCGAGCTCGACGCCGAGTTCCTCGGCCAGCAGCATCGCCGAGCCGGTGTAGATGGCCTGGCCCATCTCGACCATCGGCATGACGAGGCGCACGCCGCCGTCGGCGTCGATGCGGATGAAGGCGTTGGGGGCAAAGGCGGGGTTGCCGTCCGCCAGCGCGGCGGCTTCGTCGGCGGGTTGGCGGCGCGCGCTGATGGCCGCGAAGGCCTTGCTGCCGCCGACCCAGGTGAAGGCCAGTGCCAGGCCGCCGGCCTGCAGGGCGGCGCGCCGGCTGATGCCGGTGGCGGCGCTCACGATGCGCTCCTGGCCGGCATCGTCACCACCGACTGCATTGCCTCGGGCTTGCCCGTGGCCGCCTGCTTGATGGCGGCCCGGATGCGCGAGTAGGTACAGCATCGACAGACGTTGCCCGACATGGCCAGGTCGATGTCGGCGTCGCTCGGGTTGGGCGTGCGCTGTATCAGCGCGGCGGCCGACATGATCTGGCCGGACTGGCAGTAGCCGCACTGCACCACGTCGACATCGAGCCAGGCCTTCTGGATGCTCTGGCCGGCCGGCGTCTGCGCGATGGCCTCGATGGTGGTGACGGCCTTCTTGCCGATCGCGCCGACCGGCAGCACGCACGAGCGCACCGGCTGGCCGTCGAGGTGCACGGTGCAGGCGCCGCACTGCGCGATGCCGCAACCGAACTTGGTTCCTGTGAGCCCGACGATGTCGCGCAATGCCCAGAGCAAGGGCATGTCGTCGGGAGCGTTGACGGCAACGGACTGGCCGTTGATGTTGATATCAATCATGGGCCCTGCCTTTTCTGCTTGTTTCATCGGGGGTCGGCACTGCACCATAGCGCCAGTTCGAGAAATGCGCTTGCGCTTCGCCAAACACGCCGGCACGCGCCAACGAAAGTCTTCATCGTCAGCTTCCGGTCCGGCGGCGGCTGCCAGCATCCCGCGACAACAAAAAGCAAAAGGCCTTGTCCATGACCGCAGAAGCCGCACCGCAGTCCGCAGCCAGCCCCCGCCGCCCCGGCATCGCCGACCTGGTGGCGGGCGTGTCCATCGCGGGCCTGCTGCTGCCCGAGGCGGTGGCCTATTCGGGCATCGCGGGCCTGCCGCCGCAGGCCGGCGTGATCGCGCTGTTCGCCGGGCTGCTGGTGTACGGCCTGTTCGGCAGCAGCCGCTTCGCGATCGTCTCGGCCACCTCGTCGTCGGCGGCCGTGCTGTTCGCAGCGACCACCTCGATGCCCGGCGTCGACATGGCCACGCGGCTCGCCATGGGCGCGGGCATCGTCGGGCTGGCCGGGGTGTTCTTCGTCGTCGCGGGCATCCTGAAGCTGGGCGCGGTGTCCAGCCTCATCGCCAAGCCGGTGCTGCGCGGCTTTGCGCTGGGCTTGGCACTGACCATCGTGGTCAAGCAGTTGCCCAAGGTGCTGGCGGTGCAGCCGGCGCACAGCGATTTCTTTCGCCTCATCGCGGGGCTCTTCGGCGAATGGCAACACTGGAACCTGGCCGGCGCGGCCATGGCGCTGGTCGCGCTGGCGCTGCTGCGCGGGCTGGCCCGCTGGCGCGCGGTGCCGGCCGCGCTGCTGGTGATCGTGGCGGGCATCGCGCTCGACGTGAGCGGGCTGTGCCATGCCTGGGGCGTGGCGGCGGTGGGGCCGATCTCGCTCGACTTCTCGCACCCCGGCGTGCCGCAACTGGACCGCGCGCAGTGGCAGAACCTGGGCGGGCTGGCGTTCGCGATGGCGCTGATTCTTTACGCGGAGTCCTACGGCTCGATCCGCACCTTCGCCATGCGCCACGGCGACAACGTGTCGGCCAACCGCGACCTGCTGGCGCTGGGCGGCGCGAACCTGCTGTCGGCGGTGTTCCAGGGCATGCCGGTGGGCGCGGGCTACTCGGCCACGTCGGCCAACGAATCGGCCGGCGCGCAGAGCCGCGCGGCGGGCATCGTGGCCGGGCTCGTGGTGCTGGTGGCGGTGCTCACGCTGCTGCCGTGGATCACGCACACGCCAGAGCCGCTGCTGGCCGCCATCGTGATCAACGCGGTCAGCCATTCGCTGAACCCCTCGGCGCTGCGGCCGTACTTTCACTGGCGGCGCGACCGGCTGGTGGCGCTGGTGGCGGTGGCCGCCGTGCTGCTGCTGGGCGTGCTCGACGGGCTGCTGGCGGCCATCGGCGTGAGCTTGTTGCTGCTGCTGCGCGGCTTCTCGCGCACCACCGTGAGCTGGCTCGGGCGGCTCGGCCAGAGCCACGACTACGTCGACACCGCCCGCCACCCCGAGGCCGTGGTGCCGCCGGGCACGCTGATCGCGCGGCCCGAGGTGCCGCTGTTCTTCGGCAACGCCGATGCGGTGTTCGTGTCGATCCGCGCGCGCATCGACGCCACGCCGGGGCTGCGGCGCATGGTGCTGAGCCTTGAGGAATCACCCGACCTCGACGCCACCAGCATCGAGGCGCTGTGCGACTTCGCGGCCTATGTGCGCGTGCGCGGCGCGCGCCTGTCGCTGGCGCGCGTGAAGGACAACGTGCGCGACCTGCTGGCCAAGGTGGACTCGCCCGACCTGTACGCGCAGGTGTATGCGCCGTGGAGCGTGGACGACGCGGTGCAGCCCGCCGCCGCTAGCGCGGCGCCAGCGCCGCCTGCCGCCTGAACTCGCTCGGGCTCCCGCCCGTGTGCTCGCGGAACACGCGGCTGAAGTGCGAGAGGTTGCTGAAGCCCGAGGCCAGCGCGATGTCGGTGATGGAGCGCGCCGCGTTCGCGGGGTCGAGCAGGTCGCGGATGCTCGCGGCCAGCCGCTGGTGCTGGATGTAGCCGTTCAGCGTTTCGTCGTCGTCGGCGAAGGCGCTGTGCAGCAGGCGCTTGCTGCAGCGCAGAGCCAGCGCCATGCTGTCGATCGACAGGGCCGGGTCGTGCAGGTTCTGCGCGACGTGATGGCGGATGCGGTCCTTCAAGGCTTCGCGCTGCGTGAGCGGCGTCTCTTGCCCCGCCAGTTCCATCAGCGACAGCCGCACGAGCTGGATCAGCAGGTCGCCCGCGCCGCGCGCCGCCGCCTCGCTCATGAAGGGCAGCTCCAGGTAGGTGCTGCGCATGGTCTCCAGCGCCACGCGCGAGATGCCGCTGGCCCCGCCGATGCGCCGCGCGACCAGGTCGTTGAGCGGCAGCGCGGGTGACGCGAGCTGGTCCTTCGGCAGCATCACGATCAGGTGGTCGCTGCGCTCAGGGTTGGCCACGGTGTAGTCGGCGGTGGTGTCGTAGAGCGTCCATCCGCCCGAGCGCACGGCGGCGGCGCGCCCGCGCTGCGTGACCTCGGCCGAGCCCTGCCAGGGCGCGACGATCTTCAGGTAGGGCGTGTCGCTCAGGCGCGCCATCTGCCGCGTCTTCAGCACGCGGTGCCGGTTGGCTTCGAGCCGCGTGAGGATCACGTCGCCCGCATGCGAGGCCGCGAGGTGGCCGTCGAATTCGCTGTCGTCGTACAGGTCGGAGCCCAGGCCGCCGAAATGCCGCCACACCCACTCGCACCACAGCGGCCCGCGCTCCTTCGGCGGGATCGGGTCGGTGGACAGGAGCAAGGAGGAGGCGGTCATGCGGGCGGCGGCGGCGAGAACGAAAGATTTCAACACGAAGCCGGGGTGCCGCGCATTGTGAAGCGCCTTCAAGACCCAAGGGATTGCGGGTTAACCACTAGGCAGCTGCACGCTGCGTCAAGTGCTTTGTGCGCGGCGGGCACAGCGCCCGAAGGCCTGCGTTTCTACGATTCCGGCAGCGGGCGCATACCGACGCCCGGCAGGAGACCTTCATGCTTCAACCCAATCGCCGCCGCTGGATCCAGGGCACCGCCACCGCCCTGGGCGCGGCCGCCGTCGCCCCCCGACTGTTCGCCCAGAGCGGGCCCGTGAAGATCGGCTACGCCATCGCGCGCACCGGCCCGTGGGCCGCCGGCGCGCAGGTGAGCCAGGAACCCAACTACCTGCTGTGGGCCGAGCAGGTCAACGCGGCGGGCGGGTTGTCGGTGAAGGGCGCCAGGCGCCCCGTCGAGCTGATCGGCTACGACGACCGCAGCGAGACCGAGACCTGCGTGCGCACCTTCGAAAAGCTCATGGGCAGCGACAAGGTCGACCTGGTGCTGCCGCCCTGGGGTTCGGGCGCCAACTTCGCGGTGGCCCCGCTGGCCAACCGCTTCGGCTATCCGCTGCTGGCGCCCACCGCGCTGTCGCGCAAGCTCATCGACATGCGCCTGCCCTTCTTCTTCTCGCTGCTGCAGCAGCCCGACAAGATGATGGGCGCGCTGGTCGACATGCTGGTGGCGCAGAACGTGAAGACCATCACCATCGTCTACATGGACGACCTGTTCGGCCTGGAGAACTTCGCGGCGCTGAACAACGCGCTGAAGAAGACCGGCATCCAGGTGCTCGACCGCAAGAGCTACCCGCTGGGCGTGAAAGACCTGGCGCCGGTGCTGCGCACCATGAAGGACCTGAACCCCGACGCGTTCATCGGCATCACCTACCCGCCGGACACCATCCTGGCGAGCCGGCAGGCGCGCGAGGTGGGCTTCAACCCGAAGTACTTCTACGCGTCGGTGGGCACGGCCTTCCAGCTCTACAAGAACGTGATGGCGGCCAACACCGAAGGCGTGATCGGCATGGGCTCCTGGAACGGCAAGACCAGCCCCGAGGCCAAGGCCTACTTCGACGCGCACACCAAGAAGTTCGGCAAGGAACCCGACCGCTGGGCCAGCGGCCACGCATGGGCCGGCCTGCAGATCCTGCAGCAGGCGGTGGAGAAGGTGGGCCTGGACCGCAAGGCGCTGCGCGAGCAGATCGCGAAGAACGAGTTCAAGACCATCCTCGGCCCGATCCGCTTCGAGGGCAGCGAGAACGCGTCCATTCCGGGCACGGTGTCGCAATGGCAGGGCGGCGACTTCGAAGTGGTCTGGCCCAAGGACCGCGCCACCGCGCAACTGATGCCCAAACCGGCCTGGAAGTAAAGACGTGTCTTTTTCTGGATGGGCCGAGCTCCTGGCCGGCGGACTGATCACGGGCGGCATCTACGCGCTGGTGGCCATCGGGCTGAACCTGCAGTACGGGCTGATGCGCATCATGAACATCTCGCACGGCGAGTTCCTGATGCTGGGCGCCTTCGCCACATGGTGGGCGCACAGCACCTGGGGCATCTCGCCGCTGCTGTTCATGCCGGTGGCCTTCGCGCTGCTGATGGCGCTGGGCATGGCGGTGCACTGGCTGTGCTTTCGGCAGGTCGCGGCGCGCGCGCCGAACGTCGATGTGTTCGAGGCGCGCAGCCTCATGGTGGGCTTCGGCCTGATGTTCCTGGTGCAGAACACCGCCCTGCTCGCGTGGGGCGGCGACCTGCGCGGCTACGACTACCTGGCCGACCCGGTGCAGGTGGGCGAGATGCGCTTCACCGCCAACAAGCTGGTGCTGTTCGGCGTGGCGCTGGCGTTGAGCATCGCGCTCATCGCGCTGCTCAAGCTCACGCTGCTGGGCAAGGCGGTGCGCGCGCTGATGCAGTCGCCCACCGGCGCGCAGCTGGTCGGCATCAACACGAAGCGGCTGCACCCGCTGATGTTCGGCATCGGCCTGGGCCTGTCGGGCGTGGCCGGTGCGCTGCTGTCGATGACCTACGAGATCTCGCCCTCCATGGGCGAGCCCTACACGGTGACGGCGCTGATCGTCATCACCCTCGGCGGCTTCGGCAGCATCGCGGGCAGCCTCGTCGGCGGCCTGCTGCTGGGCGTGGTGGAAGCGCTGGGCATGTACTTCACGAGCCCCTCGCTCAAGATGCTGCTGTCGTATGCCGTGTTCATCGGCGTGCTGATCTGGCGGCCCAACGGACTGTTCTCCAGAAAATGATTGCTTCCCTTCCCCGAAACAAGCCGTGGTGGGTGCTGTGCGCCGGCCTGGCGCTGGCGGCCGCCGTGCCGTGGGTCGCGAGCGAGTTCGTGGCCTCGGTCGCGCTCGGCTGCCTGATGTACATCGCGCTGGCCACGAGCTGGTCCTTGTTCTGCGGCGCCACGCGCTACCTGTCGCTGGCCACCTCGGCCTTCTTCGGCCTGGGTGCCTATGCGAGCGCGACGCTGCTCGACGTGCTGCCGTGGCCGCTGGTCATATTGAGCGGCGCGGCCATTGCCAGCGCGGTGGCGGTGTTGATGGGCGCGGCCGTGCTGCACCTGCGCGGCACCTACTTCGCGGTGCTGACCTTCGGCATGACCGAGCTGATCCGCCATGCCGTGACCTTCGTCGAGAAGCAGGTCTCGGGCACCGTGGGCCGCGTGCTCACGGTGGTGCCGTCGAACGAGACGGTCTACCTCACGGTGCTGGCGATTGCCGGCGCGGCCGTTGCCACGGCGCTGCTGGTCAAGCGCAGCCGCTTCGGGCTGGCGCTGGCGGGCATCGGCGCCGACGAGCAGCGCGCGCAGACGCTGGGCGTGGACACGCGCCGCGTGAAGGTCATGGGCTTCGCGCTCACCGCCGCCTTTGCCGGCGCGGTCGGCGCGGCCATGGCGGTGCGCTGGACCTACATCGACCCGCCGGCCGTGTTCAGCCCCTTCATCGGCTTCCAGACCGTGCTGATCGCGATGATCGGCGGCGCCGCGAGCATCGGCGGGCCGGTGGCCGCGGCGATCGTGTTCAGCCTGCTGTCCGAAACGCTGCGGCTGCAGCTGCCCTACGGCTACATGATGGTTCTGGGCCTGCTGCTGATCCTGTGCGTGATGCACCTGCCAACGGCCTCGCATCGCTGTGGCAGCGCAAGGCGGCTGTGCTGCGGAGGCACGGCCATGAGTAACGCGCAACCGCTGCTCGAAGCCCGCGAACTCACGGTGCGCTTCGGTGGCCTCACCGCCGTCGACGCCGTCAGCGCCACGCTGCA
The DNA here is from genome assembly GCF_016082275.1 of Variovorax sp. E3. GTDB lineage: Bacteria > Pseudomonadota > Gammaproteobacteria > Burkholderiales > Burkholderiaceae_C > Variovorax. The sequence goes on along the minus strand of NZ_MOWM01000138.1, from coordinate 1,528 downwards.
TGCCGGGGAAATCGTCGGCATCATCGGCCCGAACGGCGCGGGCAAGACCACCTTCTTCAATGCGATCTCGGGTGTGGTCATGCCGACCTCGGGCACGCTGCGGGTCGAAGGCGGCGTCGACCTGACGCGGCGCGGCCCGCACCTGTACGCCGCGCACGGCATCGCGCGCACCTTCCAGACGCCGCGCGTGATGGCCGACATGACGCTCGAAGACAACGTGCGCTTCGGCATGCAGTTCGCGGGCCGCCACCGCACGCCCATCGCGGGACTGGGCAGCACGGGCGAAATTCTCGACATGCTGGGCCTGGGCGGCCTGGCGAAGCACATCGCGGCCGATGTCACGCCCTCGCAGCAGCGCCTGCTCGAGATCGGCATGGCGCTGGGCACGCGGCCGCGCGTGCTGCTGCTCGACGAGGTGGCCGCCGGCCTGACCGAGATCGAGGTCGACGCGATGGCGCGGCGCATCCGCCGCCTGCGCGACGAACACGGCCTCACGGTCGTATGGATCGAGCATGCGGTCGCCACGCTGCTGAAGTACGTCGAGCGCGTGCTGGTGCTCCACCAGGGCCGCAAGATCGCCGACGGCACGCCGGCCGAGGTCGTGCGCAACGCGGACGTGGTCGAGGCCTATCTCGGCGACGAAATGGAGGCCACCGCATGAGCGGCAACGCCAGTCAACTCACGGTGCGCGGCCTGTCGGCCGGCTACCACGGCTTCCAGGTCATCCAGGGCATGGACCTGGACGTGACGCCCGGCGTCACCGTGGTGCTCGGCCCCAACGGCGCCGGCAAGACCACGCTGCTGAAGGCGCTGGCCGGCCTGCTGCCGCGCACGGGCGAAGCCCTGCTCGACAACGCCGCGCTGCCGTCCGGCGACGCCACGGCCTGCGTGCGTCGCGGCCTCGCCCTCGTGGCCGAGGGCCGCCAGCTGTTCCCGCAGATGACCGTCACCGAGAACCTCGAACTCGGCGGCTGGCTCGTTCCCGCGCGCTGCGCGCCGAGCGCCTTGCGCGTGCCTTCGACGACTTTCCGCGCCTGAAGGAACGCGCCGCGCAGCTCGCCGGCACCATGAGCGGCGGCGAGCAGCAGATGGTGGCCGTGGCGCGCGCCATGATGAGCGGCCCGCGCCTGCTGATGCTCGACGAGCCTTCGCTGGGCCTGGCCCCGCGCATGGTCGACGAGCTGCTGGCCATCGTGCGGCGCATCGCCTCGCAGGGCGTGACGGTGCTGATGGTCGAGCAGAACGTGCGCAAGGCGCTGCAGGCCGCCGACCGCGGCTACGTGCTCGAACGCGGGCGCGTCGTCGCCTCGGGCGAGGCACAGGCGCTGCTGCATTCCGACGCGGTGCGCCAGGCCTATCTGGGCGTCGCCTGAACTCCCTCTTCTCCCCTTTTTGCAAGGACACCCCATGACCGACATTTCCATGCTCATCGACGGCGAACGCGTGCCGCCACCGGCGGCGCCACCTTCGAGCGCCGCAACCCACTGGACGGCGGCGTCGCCACGCGCGCGCCCGCCGCCACGCCGGC
>NZ_MOWM01000137.1 GCF_016082275.1 Variovorax sp. E3 | reverse complement strand
ACCTGCCAAGAAGGCCGCCGCCAAGAAGGCGCCTGCGAAGAAGGCTGCTGCCAAGAAGGCGCCCGCGAAAAAGGCTGCGGCCAAGAAAGCCGCGAAAAAGCCCGCTGCCAAGCCTGCCGCTGCTGCCAAGAAGCCTGCTGCAAAGAAGGCTGCCAAGGCAGCTGCGCCCGCCAAGGCCGCAGCCGTAGCACCCGCTGCACCTGCCGCGCAAACGACGCTGAATCCCCAGGCAGCCTGGCCGTTCCCGACGGCCAGCAAGCCCTGAGTTTCTCAGCGGCCTTGAAGGCGCAAAGCCCGGCACCTCACGGTGTCGGGCTTTTTTATGGGCACCTCCAAACGCCGGCGAACCGGCTTCGGGGGCGACGAAAGAAGATCAGAGGCCCAGGGCCTTGCGGTCGACCTGGTAGTTCTGCGGCCCACGCTGCGCGATCTTGAGCGCGCCGATGCGGTTGCCCAGTGCCGCGCATTGCGCCAGCGGCCATTCCTTTTCCAGACCGAACAGCAGCGCGCCGCGCCATGCGTCGCCACAGCCGGTGGGCTCCACCACTTCGGTCGGCACCACGCCCGGCACGTGCTCGCGCTCGCCGTCCGTCCACACCTCGCAGCCGTCGGCCGCCAGCGTCACCACCAGGCCGCGCACGCGCTTCGAGATTTCGGCCAGGCTCCAGCCGGTGCGTTGCGACAGCATCTTGCCTTCGTAGTCGTTCACCACCACCCAGCTCGCGAGCTCGACGAAGTGGCGCAGCGCCTCGCCGTCGAACATCGGCAGGCCCTGGCCCGGATCGAACACGAACGGAATGCCGGCGGCGGCAAACTGCTCCGCGTGCTGCAGCATCGCGTCGCGGCCGTCGGGCGCGATGATGCCCAGCTTGATGTCCTCACGCGCGGCCACCTTGGTGACGTGCGCCTGCTGCATCGCGCCCGGATGGAACGCGGTGATCTGGTTGTTGTCGACGTCGTTCATGATCATCGCCTGCGCGGTGAAGGTGTCGTCGAGCTGGCGCACGAACTCGGTGTCGATGCCCAGCGTGCGCATGCGCTCGACGTACGAGGCACCGTCGCTGCCGAGCGTGGCCATTGGCAGGGCCGTGCCGCCGAGGGCGTTGAGGCTGTACGCGATGTTGCCGGCGCAGCCGCCGAAGTCGCGCCGCAGTGTCGGCACCAGGAACGACACATTGAGGATGTGCAGCTGGTCCGGAAGGATCTGGTCGGCGAAGCGCCCCTCGAAAGTCATGATCGTGTCGAACGCGAGGGAACCGCAAATTACTGCTGCCATGGGTGAGCCGTTGGTTGAAAAATGGAAGGAAGAACGAGACGCGTGCGGGCGCCCCGTTCAGGGATAAAAAGCCTCGACGCGGTAGCCCGCGATGGGCGGCAGCGCCGCTGCTTCCGAAGCAGACAGCGTCAGGGGCAGCGATGCCGCGCGATCGGCCCGCGCCGCCAGCACCGTGGGCGCGCCGTAGTCGACCGGCATGAGCACGCGGCGCACCACGGCCCGCTCCTGCGTGTCGAGCAACGACAGCTCCACGGCCGGCATCGCGAGCGGCACGGTCGCGCCGTTGCGCAGGGTGAAGCTCAGGCGGTAGTCGTTGGCGCCGGTCTTCTCGCGCGCGAAGGCCGCGCCCTCGATCACGATGTCGCCGATCTGGCGCAGGGCCGACAGCTCGCAACCCGTGTATTGACACAGCGTAGCCAGGGCCGGACGCAGGTTGGGCTGGCGCGCGGCGATGCCGTCGCGCTCATGGCGAATGACCTGCACCACGAGCAGCAGCACGGCAAGCAGCGCCAGCAGCCCGAGCACGATGCGCACGGCCTTGCGCTGCCAGAAGCCCGGCGCCGAGTCGACCGGTTCGTCCTCTTCGGACAGCGGATGGCCCGGCGGCGGCTCGAAGGTCGACGACAACGAAAAATCGGGCTCGCTCTCGGCCGTCACCACCGAGGCGGCGGCCTTGGCGGCGGAGCGCTCCTCGCGCGCTTGGCGCTCGCGATCTTGGCCGACTTGATGCGGGCGCGGCGCAGCGCCTTCTGCATCTGCACCTGGTCGTGGTCTTTTTCTTCCTGCTCGCGTTCGCCTTCGCCGTCGTCGCTGGCGCGCTCGACCAGCGTGCGCATCTTGTGGCTGATGCGCGAGGCAACGGGCAATGGCGGCGCGGGCGGCGGCACCGAAGGCGGCGGGGCCGCCAGGTTGAGGTCGATGTTCGGGAACGGCGGCAACGTGCTTTGCGGCGGCTTCCAGGCGGGCTCGGTGGCATCGAGATCGGACCACGGCTCGTCCGCCGCGATGCCGTGCTCGGGCAGCGACAGCGAGAAATCGAGCGACGACGGAAGCGGCGGCATGACCGGCTGCGGCGCGGGCACCGCGGCCGCGGTTTCCGGCGGCGACTCGTGCTTTGACTGATGCTCGGGCTCGTCGTCGAAGAAGTCCGCGTCCTCGGCCGGCTGGGACGTCGCTTCGGGCTCATGTGGCTCAGGCGACTCGGGCTCTTCCGGCGGTGGTGGTGGCACTGGCACCGGCACTGGTGCGGGCGCCGGCGTTGCCGCTGGCCCGGGCTCGACCAGCCCCGGCATGTAGCCACCGCCCTGCGCGGCGGCCGGCGCACCGTCGGGTGCCTCATGCAGATCGAGCGTGGCATCGAACACGTGGCTGCAGCGCCCGCAGCGCACCCAGCCGTCCGAAATGCGAAGCTGATCCCGCACCACCTTGAAGGTGGTGGTGCAGGCGGGGCAGCGCGTGACAAGGCTCATGACGGGGCGATTGTAGGGTTGGGCCCTCGCCGCGTGAGGGGTGCGACGCGGCGCGAACGCCGGGCGCGAGCCCCTGCCTGCTCAGCAGCGTGCGGTCATGAGGATCCAGCCGTCCTCGGTGTCGCTGACTTCGAGCTTGGCGTACGGTGCGTAGGCCTCCTTCAATTCGTCGGCCTGGCGCGCGAGGATGCCGGCCAGCACCAGCGATCCGCCCGCCTTCACATGGCTGCGCAGCAGCGGCGCGAGCACCTTGAGCGGCGTGGCCAGGATATTGGCGAGCACGGTGTCGTATTCGCCCTTGGCGGCTTCGGGCAGGCCGGCATTCAATTGCACGGCATTGGCTTCGGCGTTGAGCACGGTCGAGGAGACCGCGGCTTCGTCGATGTCGACGGCGTCGATGTCGGCCGCGCCGAACTTCGCCGCGCCGATGGCCAGGATGCCGGAGCCGCAGCCATAGTCGAGCACGCGCTGCTTGCCCAGGCCGCCGCGCGTGGCGATCCAGCGCAGGCACATGCGCGTGGTGGGGTGCGTGCCGGTGCCGAAAGCCAGGCCCGGGTCGAGCCGGATCACCTGCCTGGCCTGTTCGGGCGGCTCATGCCAGGTCGGCACGATCCAGAACTCGGGCGTGATCTCGACCGGCGCGAACTGCGATTGCGTCAGGCGCACCCAGTCCTGCTCGGGCACCGGCGCAATGCCCAGCACCTCGCAGCCTTCGAAGAAGTCCTGCAGCGCCAGCACCGACGCGGCCTCTTTCGCGGCCGCTTCGTCGGGGAACAGCGCGATCACGCGCGAACGCTGCCAGCCCTCCTTGGGCGGCGGCATGCCGGGCTCGCCGAACAGCGCCTGCTCGGCGTCGGTCTGCGCGTCGGCGTCTTCCACCGACACGCTCAGTGCATCGAGTGCATCGAGCGCGTCGCTGAGCGTTTCGACCCGGTCTTCCGGCGCCATCAGGCGGAGTTCAAACATCGCGTGCTTTCCGGTTCAGCGCTTGTGCGCGGCCAGCCACTCTTCGAGGTAGTGGATGTTGGTGCCGCCGGTCATGAACTTGGAGTCGACCATCAGCTCGCGGTGCAGCGGGATGTTGGTCTGGATGCCTTCGATCACGGTTTCGTTGAGCGCCGTGCGCATGCGGGCCATGGCCTGCTCGCGCGTGTCGCCGTAGACGATGATCTTGCCGATCATCGAGTCGTAGTTCGGCGGCACGAAGTAGTTGGTGTACGCATGCGAGTCGACGCGCACGCCAGGGCCGCCCGGCGGGTGCCACATGGTGATGCGGCCCGGCGACGGCGTGAACTTCCACGCGTCCTCGGCGTTGATGCGCACTTCGATGGCGTGGCCGTGCATCTGGATCTGGCGCTGCGTGAACGGCAGCTTCTCGCCGGCCGCGACCATGATCTGCGTCTTGACGATGTCGATGCCCGTGGTGAACTCCGTCACCGGGTGCTCCACCTGCACGCGCGTGTCATCTCGATGAAGTAGAACTCGCCGTTCTCATACAGGAACTCGAAGGTGCCGGCGCCGCGATAGCCGATCTTCTTGCAGGCGGCCGCGCAGCGCTCGCCGATCTTCTCGATCAGCTTGCGCGGAATGCCGGGAGCCGGCGATTCCTCGATCACCTTCTGGTGGCGGCGCTGCATGGAGCAGTCGCGCTCACCCAGGTAGACGGCGTTCTTGTGCTTGTCCGCGAGGATCTGGATCTCGATGTGGCGCGGGTTCTGGAGAAACTTCTCCATGTACACGGCCGCATTGTTGAAGGCCGCGCCGGCTTCCGCCTTGGTCATCTGAATCGCGTTGACCAGCGCCGCCTCAGTGTGCACCACGCGCATGCCGCGGCCACCGCCGCCGCCCGCCGCCTTGATGATGACCGGGTAGCCGATCGCGCGGGCGATGCGCTTGTTGGTGGCGGCGTCGTCCGACAGCTCGCCTTCGGAGCCGGGCACGCAAGGCACGCCGGCCTTGATCATGGCCTGCTTGGCCGAGACCTTGTCGCCCATCGTGCGGATGTTGTCCGGCGTCGGGCCGATGAACTGGAAACCGCTCTGCTCCACGCGCTCGGCGAAGTTGGCGTTTTCGCTCAGGAAGCCGTAGCCGGGGTGAATGGCCTCGGCGTCGGTCACTTCGGCGGCCGAGATGATGGCCGGCATGTTGAGATAGCTCTGCGCCGACGGGGCCGGGCCGATGCACACGGCCTCTTCGGCGAGCTTGATGTACTTCGCGTCGCGGTCGGCTTCGGAATACACCATCACGGCCTTGATGCCGAGCTCGCTGCAGGCGCGCTGGATCCGGAGGGCAATCTCCCCCCGGTTTGCAACCAGGATCTTCTTGAACATGGTCACTCGATGATGAACAGCGGCTGGCCGTATTCGACCGCCTGCCCGTTTTCGCCGAGGATCTGGGTGATCGTGCCGGACTTGTCGGCCTCGATTTCGTTGAGGATCTTCATCGCTTCGATGATGCAGACCGTGTCACCCTCGTTCACCTTGCTGCCGACTTCGACAAAAGCCGGTGCGCCGGGGCTGGACGAACGGTAGAAGGTGCCGACCATCGGCGACTTCACGGCATGGCCGGCTGGCGCGGCTTCCGCTGCCGGCGCGCTGGCCACGGGCGCGGCAACCGCACCCGCGACCGGTGCCGCGGCGCGGCCGGTGCCGCCAAGGTTTGCACATACTGCACGGGGGCGGCACCGCCGCCCTTGACGATGCGAACCTTGCCTCGGTCTCGGTGATTTCCAGTTCGGAAATATTCGATTCGGACACCAGATCGATCAGTGTCTTGAGTTTGCGCAGATCCATGAGACTCCAGTGCCGGCTTTGCCGGTCTTGGGATATAACTTGTTCGAAAATCGACGATTTTCGGTGTTTGGCGGCTAACGCCAGCGGAGGGACGGGATTCTAACCACGAACCAGTTCGCGCCGCCAAGTGTCCAGATCGGTGGTTTCCAGCTTGCCCATTTTACGAGCGGCCACCGAACCGTTCGCATTCAGCACCAGCGTGAAGGGCAGCCCGCCCCCCGTGTTGCCCAGGTTCTTGACCAGTTCCGTGCCCTGCAGCCCGGCCAGGCCGGTGGGGTATGTGACTGGCGTGCGTTGCAGGAACTTGCGCACCGCGCTGGGTTGGTCGATGGCCAATCCCACCACTTGCCAGCCGTTGGCGCCGTGTTCACGGAAAAAGGCGTCGATCATGGGCATTTCTTCGACGCAGGGCGGGCACCACGTGGCCCAGAAGTTCAGCAGCAGCGGCTTGCCGCGCAGGCTGGACAGGACGAGGTCACCGCCCTCCGGCCGCTCGAAGCTCTGGTTCCAGAAAGCAGCATCCAGCTGCTCGCCGCCCGCCACGGAACCGCTGCCGCGCTCCTTCCACCAGGCGCCGCCGATTCCGGCAGCCGCGGCAGCCGCCGCCACGCCGGCATAGAGCATGCCGCGTCGGGTGGGCGAAGAAGTCATTCACTTGTCCTTTTCTCGTTCAATCAGTCGGCGCAATGCAGGCAGATCGCCGCGCGGCGTGCGCCCCTGGGCGTCGGGCTTCAGGGCACCGCGCAGGTCGTCGAGGTCGTAGACCAGCAGGTGCACGCCGATTTCCTCGCCGAGCGCACGGCTCGGGGCATGCACGCTCAGGGCCTCGACCTGCTCGCCATGAAAGCCGGTCACCATGCGGGGTTCGTAGTCCACATGGTGATCGATCAGGGCGATTTCGGCCGACTTGGAATCATCGCAGAACAATTGAATATAAATGTCTGACAACCGGGTGGCCGTTCCGTGCCACACGGCGCCGCCCACATGGGGGCGGAACACGGTCATGCGCTCCATCCACTCGAGGGCCAGCAGCCGCAAGGCGTGCAGTTCCTGAGGTTGCGTATCGGCGCAGAAGAGTTCGATGTACTCGCGCACCTCGGCCTCGACTTCGTCGTTGTTCGGCAGCGCGGTGCGCGACGACAGGCCCAGATCGCGCACCGCCCGGCGCTTGGCCGGGCCGTACTCCAGCCCTTCCTCGACGACGAGGCGGGCTGCGGTGGCGGCGATTTCACGCTTGGACGTGTCCATTCGGGCATTTTGCCCGCAGTGGACGTCCCTCACATGAACATCAGTACGGAGCACAGGACTAAGGCAGGGGCCACGGCGCGGCCCGCGCATGTCGCTTCCCTAGAATCGACCGATGCACATTCATATTCTGGGTATCTGCGGCACGTTCATGGGTGGCCTGGCCGCCCTGGCGCGCGAGGCAGGCCACCGGGTCACGGGCTGCGACGCCGGCGTGTACCCGCCGATGAGCGACCAGCTGCGCGCGCTCGGCATCGACCTGATCGAAGGCTTCAGCGCCGACCAGCTGGCACTGGCGCCCGACATGTTCGTGGTCGGCAACGTGGTCTCCCGCGCCCGCCTGCCCGACGGCAGCCCCAAGTTCCCGCTGATGGAAGCCATTCTCGACGCCGGCGCGCTCTACACGAGCGGCCCCCAGTGGCTGGCCGAGCACGTGCTGCTGGGCCGCCATGTGCTGGCCGTGGCCGGCACGCACGGCAAGACCACGACCACGTCGATGCTGGCCTGGGTGCTCGAAAAAGGCGGCAAGGCGCCGGGCTTCCTGGTGGGCGGCGTGCCGCTGGACTTCGGCGTGTCGGCCCGGCTGGGCGAGGGCCCGGCCTTCGTGATCGAGGCCGACGAATACGACACGGCCTTCTTCGACAAGCGCAGCAAGTTCGTGCATTACCGGCCGCGCACCGCTGTGCTGAACAACCTGGAGTTCGATCACGCGGACATCTTCGACGATCTTGCCGCCATCGAACGCCAGTTCCATCACCTCGTGCGCACCGTGCCCGGCACCGGGCGGCTGGTGGTGAACGCCACCGAAGAAAGCCTGCAGCGCGTGCTGGCCCAGGGCTGCTGGAGCGAACTCGCGCGCTTCGGCGTCGGGGGCGAATGGCAGGCGCGCGGCTCGCACGACGCCTTCGACGTGCTGCGCCACGGCGAGGTGGTCGGCCGGGTCGAATGGGAACTCTCGGGCCTGCACAACCAGATGAACGCGCTGGCCGCCATTGCCGCCGCCGACCACGTGGGCGTGCCGCCCGCGGAAGCGGCGCGCGCGCTCGGCAGCTTCCGCAACGTGCGCCGGCGCATGGAGCTGCGCGGCACGGTCGCGCGCGGCGGCGGCGCGATCACGGTCTACGACGACTTCGCGCACCACCCGACGGCCATCCGCACCACGCTCGACGGCCTTCGCAAGAAGCTGGATGCGGCCGGTAAGAAAAGTGAGCGCATCCTCGCCGCCTTCGAACCGCGCAGCAACACGATGAAGCTGGGCGTCATGGCGGCGCAATTGCCGTGGAGCCTGGCGTCGGCCGACCTGTCGTTCTGCCACACGGCCGGGCTCGACTGGGACGTGGCCGCCGCGCTCGCGCCGATGGGCGACCGCGCACAGCTGGCCGGCGCCGTCGAGCCGCTGGTGAAGCAGATCGTGGCCGCGGCGCGGCCGGGCGATCACATCGTCTGCATGAGCAACGGCGGCTTCGGCGGCGTGCACGACAAACTGCTTGCGGCGCTGCGGACGGCGGCGGCATCATGACCGCCATGCCGCTCCCCCTCCCCCGTGCGCGCGAGCTGATCGAGACGCTGAAGCTGCAGCCCCACCCCGAGGGCGGCTGGTACAGCGAGGTGTTCCGCTCGGCCGCGAGCGTCACGCCCACCGACGGCCGCGCGCCGCGCAGCGCGCTGACCAGCATCTACTTCCTGCTCGAGGCCGGCCAGCAGTCGCGCTGGCACCGGGTGCTGTCCGATGAAGTCTGGGTGCACCTGGAAGGCGTGCCGCTGGCCCTTTGGACCTGCGACGCCGCGATGCGCACCGCGCCGGCCCACGTGAAGCTGGGCCCGGTCGACGCCCACGGCACGCGGCCCCAGCACGTGGTGCCCGCCGGCCAGTGGCAGGCCGCGCGCCCTATCCAGAGCCACACGGCGGGCGACTACACGCTGGTCGCCTGCATGGTCGGGCCGGGCTTCGACTTCGCCGATTTCTCGATGGTGCCGCAGGGCAGCGACGAGGCGGCGTCGATGCGGCACCACTGGCCCGACCTGGCCGGCATGCTCTGAAAAAGCGGCTTCAGCCGCGGCGCTGCTTGACCGCTTGCGACAGCGTGTCGAGCACCTGCACCGAATCGTCCCAGCCCAGGCAGGCGTCGGTGATGCTCTTGCCGTATTCGAGGCCCGACAGCTGGTCCTTGCCCGGCGTGAACTTCTGGGCGCCCGACTGCAGATGGCTCTCGACCATCACGCCGAACACGCGGTTCGAACCGCCGGCGATCTGCGCGGCGATGTCCCTGGCCACGTCGACCTGCTTCTGGTGCTGCTTGGAGCTGTTGGCGTGGCTGCAATCGACCATCAGCGTGGGCGGCAGCTTGGCGGCCTCGAGGTCCTTGCAGGCCGCTTCGACGCTGGCGGCGTCGTAGTTCGGCGCCTTGCCGCCGCGCAGGATCACGTGGCAGTCGCGGTTGCCGTTGGTCTGCACGATCGCGACCTGGCCGTTCTTGTGCACCGACAGGAAGTGGTGGCCGCGCGCGGCCGCCTGGATGGCGTCGGTGGCGATGCGGATGTTGCCGTCGGTGCCGTTCTTGAAGCCGATCGGCGCCGACAGGCCCGAGGCCAGCTCGCGGTGCACCTGGCTTTCGGTGGTGCGCGCGCCGATGGCGCCCCAGGAAATCAGGTCGCCGATGTACTGCGGCGAGATCACGTCGAGGAACTCGCTGCCCGCCGGCAGGCCGATGCGGTTGATGTCGATCAGCAGCTGGCGCGCAATGCGCAGGCCTTCGTCGATGCGGAAGCTCTCGTCCAGGTACGGGTCGTTGATCAGGCCCTTCCAGCCGACCGTGGTGCGCGGCTTCTCGAAGTACACGCGCATCACGATTTCCAGCGTGCCGGCGTATTTTTCGCGCTCGACCTTCAGGCGGCGGGCGTATTCGAGCGCCGCGGCCGGGTCGTGGATGGAGCACGGGCCCATGATCACCAGCAGCCGGTCGTCCTTGCCGGCCATGATGTTGTGAATGTTGCGGCGGGTGCCTTCAATCAGCGTTTCGACCGGCGTGCCGCGAATCGGGAAGAAGCGGATGAGGTGTTCGGGAGGGGGCAGCACGTTGATGTCCTTGATGCGTTCGTCGTCGGTCTTGCTGGTTTTTTCGACGCTCGCATACCAGCTGTCGCCGGTGGGAGGGGTGTTCGTGCTCATGCTGCTTTTCCTTGTTTGAATGAATCGTCAGGGCATAAAAAAACCGCCGGGGGCTGGAAGCCACCGGCGGTTTTGGGAGGGTGTTCGTTTGCTTTACGCGCTCGCCTCTCGTCCGCCGGAAACCGGGAACCAAAAGTAGGCAAAAAAGTAAGCGCGGAGGGCGGACATGTGGGGGCAATGTAGCACGGAAAACAAAAACCCGGTCAAGCGACCGGGTCCGGCGTTGTTTATCGGTAGCCCGACTCGTTGGGGTTGTGGATGATCCAGATCAGGTTGCCGCTGGAGAAATCGCCCATGCCGCCGCCCGCGAAGATCAGCCGGCCCTGGCCCTTGTAGGTCATCTCGAAGCGGTGGCGGTCGCTGCCGAAATAGAACGGAATGAAGGCCTTGCCGGTGACGTAAGCACCCTGGTCGGTCGGCTGGCCCGCGAGGTCGGTGACCTGCCGGGCGCTCATGCCGATCTGCAGCCGCGCGAACTTGCTGTTGCGCGCCGGGTTGCCGGTGATTTCGCCTTCGTAGCCGTTCAGGCCCTTGACGGTGCGGCCGCTGCCGGCCTCGACCTTGGACGAGTCGACCACGTTGCCCTGGGCGTCCATGCCCGCCTTGGCACCGCCGCGCGCGGGGGCTGCAGCAGCAGCGGCAGGTGCCGCCTCGGGCTGGCTGGCCGAACCGCCGCGCGATGCGCAACCGGCGGTGGCCAGCACCGCCACGGCGGCCGCGGCCCACAGCACGGCCGGCGAATTGATCCTCTTGCCCATTGAAACGCTCCTTGAACTCGTCGTTCGCAAAAGGTGCGCAGCTTAGCAACCGAAGGAAACAATCGGCAAGTGACGAAAGGCCTAAGCCGTTCCACCTACAGTCAGGCCGTCGATGCGCAGGGTCGGCTGGCCGACGCCCACGGGCACGCTCTGGCCTTCCTTGCCGCAGGTGCCCACGCCCGAGTCGAGCGCCATGTCGTTGCCGATCATGGTCACGCGGGTCAGCGCGTCGGGGCCGTTGCCCACGATGGTCGCGCCCTTGACCGGGTACTGGATCTTGCCGTTCTCGACCCAGTAGGCCTCGCTGGCCGAGAACACGAACTTGCCGCTCGTGATGTCGACCTGCCCGCCGCCGAAGTTGGTGGCGTACAGGCCCTTCTTGATGCTGGCGACGATTTCCTTGGGGTCCTTGTCGCCGCCGAGCATGTAGGTGTTGGTCATGCGCGGCATCGGCACGTGGGCGTAGCTCTCGCGGCGGCCGTTGCCCGTGGGCTTGACCTTCATGAGGCGCGCGTTCATCGAGTCCTGGATGTAGCCCTTGAGGATGCCGTCCTCGATCAGCACGTTGCGCTGGCTGGCGTTGCCTTCGTCGTCCACGTTCAGCGAGCCGCGGCGGTCGGCGATGGTGCCGTCGTCCAGCACGGTCACGCCCTTGGCCGCCACGCGCTGGCCGATGCGGCCGGAGAACGCGCTGGAGCCCTTGCGGTTGAAGTCGCCCTCCAGCCCGTGGCCGATGGCTTCGTGCAGCAGGATGCCGGGCCAGCCGGAGCCGAGCACCACGGTCATTTCGCCGGCCGGGGCCGGGCGGGCGTCGAGGTTGGTCAGCGCGGCCTTCACGGCGTGGTCGACGTATTCGGCGATCTGCTCGTCGGTGAAATAGGCCAGGCCGAAGCGTCCGCCGCCGCCTCCGGAGCCGATTTCGCGGCGGCCGTTCTGCTCGGCGATCACGGTGACCGACAGGCGCACCAGCGGGCGCACGTCGGCGGCCAGGGTGCCGTCGGCACGCGCCACCAGCACCACGTCGTATTCGCTGGCCAGGCCGGCCATGACCTGCGCCACGCGCGGGTCGCGCGAACGCGCCAGCTTCTCGACCTTTTCGAGCAGCTTGACCTTGGCCGTGCTGTCGAGCGTGGCGATGGGGTCGATGCCGTCGTAGAGCGAGCGGCTCGAGGCGATCTTGCGGGCGGCCGTCTTCACGCGGCCGGTGCGGCCGGCGGACGAAATGGAGCGCACGGTGCGCGCCGCGTCGAGCAGCGAGGCCTCGGAAATATCGTCGGAGTAGGCGAATGCGGTTTTCTCGCCGCTGACCGCGCGCACGCCCACGCCCTGGTCGATGCTGAAGCTGCCGGTCTTGACGATGCCCTCTTCGAGGCTCCAGCCTTCGCTGCGGGTGTACTGGAAGTACAGGTCGGCGTCGTCCACCCGGTGCGCGGTGATCTCGGCCAAGGCCTTGCTCAGGTGCGATTCGTCGAGTCCGAACGGCGTGAGAAGGAGCTGCTGCGCCGTGGCAAGGCGCTCGATGGTGGGTTCGCGAGAGATCATGGGGGCCATTCTAGGCAGCCGCCCTCTTCCGCGCTGCCCTCAAGGGCACTGCGGCGCTAGTTCTGCGCGAGTTTCCGGGCGCGCGCGATCGACATCAGGATGCCCAGCCCCAGCCCCAGCGTCACCATGGCCGTGCCGCCGTAGCTGATGAACGGCAGCGGCACGCCCACCACCGGCAGGATGCCGCTGACCATGCCCATGTTCACGAAGGCGTAGGTGAAGAAGATCATCGTCACCGCCCCCGCCAGCAGGCGCGAGAACAGCGTGGCCGCATTGGTCGCGATGGTCAGCCCCCGGAAGATCAGCAAGATGAAGGCCGCGATGAGCGCCAGGTTGCCCATCAGCCCGAACTCCTCGGAATAGGCCGCGAAGATGAAGTCGGTGGTGCGCTCGGGAATGAATTCGAGGTGCGTCTGCGTGCCCTGCATGAAGCCCTTGCCGCCCACCCCGCCCGAGCCGATGGCGATCATCCCCTGGATGATGTGGAAGCCCTTGCCCAGCGGATCCTTGCTGGGGTCGAGCAGCGTGCACACGCGCTGCTTCTGGTAGTCGTGCAGCACGCGCCAGTCGACGCCGTCGGCGCACAGCCGGGTCTCGAAACTCACGATCAAGGTGACGGCCACCGCGCCGATCACCACCGGCGGCACGATCAGCTTCCAGGGCAACCCGGCAAAGAAGATCACCGCCAGCCCCGCCGCCAGCACCAGCAGCGAAGTGCCCAGGTCGGGCTGCTTCATGATGAGCCCGACCGGCACCGCCAGCAGCACCGTCGCCACCACGAAGTCGAGCGGCCGCAACTGGCCTTCTCGCCGCTGGAACCACCAGGCCAGCATCAGCGGCATCGCGATCTTCAGGATTTCGCTGGGCTGGATGACCATGCCCACGTTGATCCAGCGTTGCGCGCCCTTCTTGGTGATGCCGAAGAGCGCCACCGCCACCAGCAGCGCCACGCCCATCGCATAGAGCGGCACGGCCGCCAGCATGAGCTTTTGCGGCGGCACCTGCGCCACCACGAACATGATGAAACCGGCCAGCAGCATGTTGCGGCCATGGTCGACGAAGCGGGAGCCGTGGTCGTACCCGGACGAATACATGGTCAGCAGTCCGGCGAACGCGAGCAGCAGCACGGCGAAAGCCAGAAAGCCGTCGAAGCCCTGGAAGATGGGCGCGATGCGACGCGCCAGGGAGGGCTGATTGAACACGGCAGACATGGGGGCGGATTATCCCCGCCCCGCCGCCCGCCTCAATCGAAAGCCAGTTGAACGACCGTGCGCCCCGGTCGGCTTTCCACCGCCAGGCGGGCGCCGATGGCCCCGGCGCGCTCGGCCAGCGCCCGCGGCACGTGCGTGGCGTCGTAGCCCTTGCCGTTGTCGATCACGCGCACCTGCACCGTCTGGCCGCGCATGTCGGCCTCGAGCCGCACCACGGTGGCCTGCGCGTGCTGCAGCACGTTGGAGATGGCCTCGAACAGCAGGAACTGCAGCTGCCGCATGGCCTGCGCGTCGAGCCGGTCCACCGGCTCCACCTCGTCCACCGCCCATTCGAACTCGATGCCCGCCGCCGCCAGCCGGGGCTCCAGCCGGTAGCGCAGGGCCGCGAGCAATGCCCCCACGTCGCCCGGTGGCAAATGGATGGAATCGATCGACAGCTTGAGCTGGTCCAGCGAATCGCGCAGCGTGCGCAGCAGGTCGCCCGAGCTGGTCTGCCCCGACTGCAGCTGCCGGATCGCCGAGCTGATGTGCGAGCCCACGCCGTCGTGCATGTCGCGCAGGATGCGCTCGCGTTCGTGCGTGCGCGCCTGGTCGCGCGCGGCGGCCTCGAGCTCGGCGTAGGTGGCGGCCAGTTCGCGCTCGCGCTGGGCCACCTGCTCGGCCAGCGCCGCCACCGACCCGCGCGCCTGCACCGTGGCCGCATGAAAGCGCCGCAGCACGATCAGCAACAGCGCGACGCCGAAGAACACCGACGAGTAGCGCACCCAGGTGGTCTCGCCATAGGCGTCGCTGAGCCGGATCACCAGCCAGTCGCGCACGCCGAACGCCACCGTCACCAGCGCGGCGCCCGCTACCAGCAGCTGCTCGGCGTTCGGCCGGCGCAAGGTGGCGACCGCGAACGCGCCCACCATCGCCACGACCAGCACGATTTCCACCGCGAGCCAACCGGTGAGCCACACCGGCTCGTCGCGCGCCAGCGACAGCGACGTGAACAACGCCGTGCCGGCCACGATGGCCAGCATCGGCCAGCGCACCCAGTGGAAGCGGCGATCGCGCCCCCAGCCGGCGATATGGCAGCCGAACATCATCACGGAGACCATCCAGCCCGCGTAGCAGACGGCCATCAGCACGCCCCACGGCCCCCAAGACAGCGGCGGCTCGGCGATCACGCCGTCGGCCACGCGCAGGGCCCAGCAGAACTCAGCCAGCGCGGCCCAGAAATAGAGGCCCTCGCGCCGCGGCCGGCCGTTGGCATCGGGCTCGGCCTGCGTCAGCCAGAGCGCCAGCGCGATGCCGCCGACGATCAGACTGAACGCGGTCAGCAGCACGGAGCCGATGAAGCGCCAGGCATAGGCGCTCTCGAACAGCTCGGTGCGCACCAGCGCCGCCGGACCGACGGTCACCCGCGACAGCCCCGCGCGCCGCGCGCTGTCGGCGCGCAGGCGGATCTGCAGGTGGTTCTCGCCCTGCTTGAGCAGCGCCCCGGCACGGCCACGTAGATGGGCGACTTGGCGTAGTCGGCGTCGTTGCCCCGCTCCAGGTTGCCGTAGACCTGCAGCAGCGCGTCGTTGAGCTGCACCTCGAACACATTGCCCACGCGGGGAATGAAGATGCCCCACGGTGCCTCGGGCGCGGCCTCGAGCGTGAACGGCAGGTCGAAGCTGGCGACCCCGGGTCGCCCCCCGTGCAGGCGGTCCCAGTGGTAGGACAACTCGACCGGCGTCGTGTGCGAGACGCCGTCGATCGACGTCGTCACCGTGCCCCGCGTCAGTTCGATCGGGCGCTCAGGTACGGCGGCGCCCGCGGTCGTGGTCAGGCCCGACAGGAGTATCGCCAGCCACAGGAAGATCAGTGACACCAGCCTCGACGCCATCCGCGCTCAGCCCGGATGAGACAACAGACCGAGACGCGTCGCCTCGAAAACCGCCTCGCTTTTGGAATGCACCGCGAGCTTTCCGTAGAGGTTCTTGATGTGGGTCTGTACCGTGTGCACGCTCAGTCCTTTAAGCCGCGCGATTTCAGCGTAAGAGAAGCCGCGCGCGATCAGTGTCAGCACCTCGTGTTCCCGTCCCGACAGCAGGCCGCGGTCGGACTCCTCGGACGGCGCGTCGGAGGCCGCGCCCGTTGCCGCCGCTCCCGCGGGCGCGCCCGGGGTCGCCGCCGACTGCAGGCTGCGGTACTTGGCGAGCACGCGCCGCGCGATCATGGGCGAGATCGGCGACGCGCCGGCCTTCATCTCGACGATGGTCTGCGCGATGTCTTCCGGCGCGGCGTCCTTGTGGATGTAGCCCACCGCGCCCGCCTCGATGCTGGCGAGCACGTTTTCCTCGTCGCCGAAGACCGACACCACCAGCGGCTCGCAGCCGGGGAAACGCGAGACCGCGTCGCGGATCACGTCCAGCCCCGTGCCGTCGGGCATGCCCAGGTCGACCAGCAGCACGTCGGGAATCGTTGCGGTGCGCGACAGCCAGGCCCGCGCTTCCAGCACGGTGCCCGCGCTGCCGAGCCAGAAAAGGCGCGGGCTGCGCTGCACGCTCGCCTCGAAAAAGGCGCGCGCGCGGCTGTCGTCTTCGACGACGAGCACGCCCCATCGGCGCAGCGTTCCGTCATCCGGGGACTCGATGTTCATGGGCCTGAGCATAAGGCTCGGCACGCGCCGCAAATCCGGACGCACCTCACCCGTTCATGGGATGCGCGCAACGAAGCGCCCCACGAAACTTGCGCCGCCTTTTTGCCGCATGTCCGGCACATGGTCGCCATCGGGCAACGCCGCGCAAGCCGCGGTAACCCGAACGTAGACCATTCGTGCGGCAGGAAGAAACGATCCGAATACTTTCGGTTTCCATTCGTGCGAGGTACTCCGGGGCAAGGCCTTCAGGAGCGTTGGCGCACACCAAGTCTCGGTAAGCTATGGCCTTATCGAAGAACCCCGCTCGCGGGGTTTTTGTACGTTGGAAGCGGCCTCGCGAGAACAGACCTCATGCAAAATTACCTGGTCCCGACAAGCAGGGTACGACGTCCGCACCTCTCGTCCTTTCCTCGCATGGATCCGCAAACCACTCACCTGTTGTACCTGCACGGCTTCCGCTCCTCGCCCCTTTCGACCAAGGCCCGGATCGTGGCGGACCGCGTGGCGCGCCGCCACCCGGACCTGCAGTGGTGGTGCCCGCAATTGCCGCCGTCGCCGCACGATGCGATCGACATGGTGATGAAGGGCATCGCGCACTGGCCGCGCAAGTCGATGGCGGTGGTGGGCTCGTCGCTGGGCGGCTTCTACGCCACCTACGTGGCCGGCATGACGCGTTGCCGCGCCGTGCTGCTCAACCCGGCGGTGCACCCGGCGCGCGACCTCACGCGCTACATCGGCGACCAGACCGTCTGGCACGACCCGGCCGAGCATTTCTACTTCCGCCCCGAGTACATCCACGAACTGCGCGCCATGGAAGTGGGCCAGCTCACGCGGCCCGAACGCGTGTTCGCCATCATCGCCAAGGGCGACGAAGCCCTCGACTGGCACGAAATGTCCGCCCGCTACCCCGACAGCAACATCAAGCTGCTCGAAGGCAGCGACCACGCCCTGTCGGACTTCGAGAAAGCGCATCTGGACGACGTGATGGCGTTCATCAACCCCGTCTAGCAGCCGCCTCCGGGCTTTGCGGCATCCCCGGACCGGGACCGCGCCCGATTCAGCGTGGGAGAATCGGGGTCTATGTTTGTATTGTTTGAAGAAGCCGGCAAGTACCTCGGCGGCCGCGTGCTGTCGGAGGCCGAATCGTCGGCGCAGGTCGAGCTCGACACCGGCAAGCGCGTCAAGGTCAAGGGCGCCAACATCGTGCTGCGTTTCGAGAAGCCCTCGCCCGCCGAGCTGATCGCCGAGGCGCGCACGCTCGCCGCCACCCTCGACCTGGACCTGGCCTGGGAATTCGCGGCCGAAGGCGAATTCGGCTTTGCCGAACTCGCAGCCGACTATTTCAGCGACAAGCCCTCGCTCGCCCAGCAGGCGGCCGCGCTGTTCGCGCTGTTCGAGGCGCCGCACTACTTCCGCCGCGCGGGCAAGGGACGCTTCAAGAAAGCGCCCGCCGAAATCGTGCAGCAGGCGCTGGCCGCCATCGAGAAGAAGAAGGTCATCCAGGCGCAGATCACCGAGTGGGCCGGGCAACTGGCCGAGGGTGTGTGCCCGGCGCCGGTGCGCGAGCAGCTCTACAAGATCCTGTTCAAGCCTGACAAGAACGCGCCCGAATACAAGGCCGTGGTCGACGCCGCGCGCGCCACGCAGCGCCCGCCGCTGGACCTGCTGGAACGCGCCGGCGCCATCGACTCGCCCTACCAGTTCCACTGGCGGCGCTTCCTGTTCGAGAACTTCCCCAAGGGCACGGGCTTCCCCGCGCTCGCGGCACCGGCCATCGTGGACGACCTGCCCGTGGCCACCGGCGTGCAGGCCTTCTCGATCGACGATTCGCAGACCACTGAAATCGACGATGCGCTGTCGGTGCAGGGCCTGGGCACGGGCACCGTCACGGTCGGTATCCACATCGCGGCGCCGGCCCTGGCGCTCACGCCCGGCAGCGCCATCGACAACGTGGCGCGCACGCGCATGTCGACGGTCTACATGCCCGGCTACAAGATCACGATGCTGCCCGACGACGTGGTCAACACCTACACGCTGCTCGAGGGCGGCGAGCGCCCGGCCGTGTCGCTCTACGCGCGCTTCGACGAAGCCACGCTGGAGCTGCAAGGCACCGAGACCAAGCTGGAGCGCGTGCCCATCGTCGCCAACCTGCGCCACGACCAGCTCGACACCGTCGTCACGCAGCCGTGGCTCGAAGACGCGTCGTTCGAGAGCGCCGACACGCCCGAAGCAGCCGCCAGGCTGCGCGCCCCGCTGTCCTTCCTGTTCCGCCTCGCGAAGCAGCTGAAGGCGCAGCGCGAAGTGGTGCGCGGCAAGCCCGAGAACTTCAACCGGCCCGACTACAACTTCCGCCTCGTCGGCAACGACGGCGCCGAACCGGTCGGCAACGAGCAGGTGCAGATCACCACGCGCCAGCGCGGCGCGCCGCTCGACCTGATCGTGTCGGAAGCCATGATTCTGGCCAACAGCACCTGGGGCAGCTGGCTCGGCGAACTCGGCGTGCCCGGCCTGTACCGCAGCCAGGCCAGCCTGGCGCCCGGCATCAAGGTGCGCATGGGCACGCGCGCGTTGCCGCACGCCGGCCTGGGCGTGAAGAGC
This sequence comes from Variovorax sp. E3, assembly GCF_016082275.1. GTDB lineage: Bacteria > Pseudomonadota > Gammaproteobacteria > Burkholderiales > Burkholderiaceae_C > Variovorax. Next base: position 4,060 of record NZ_MOWM01000137.1, on the reverse strand, counting down.
TATGCCTGGAGCACCTCGCCGCTGCGCCGCTACACCGACCTCGTGAACCAGTGGCAGATCATTGCCGCCGCGCGCCACGGCAAGACCGCCGCGCTGGCCGCGCCCTTCAAGCCGAAGGACGCCGACCTGTTCTCGATCCTCTCGGGCTTCGACGCGGCCTATGCCACGTACAACGCCTACCAGGGCGGCATGGAACGCTTCTGGACGCTGAAGTACCTGCAGCAGCAGGGCATCACCGAACTCGAGGCCAGTGTCATCAAGGACCTGCCCAACGGCGCGCTGGTGCGCGCCGAGACGCTGCCGCTGGTGTTCCCCGTGGCCGGCCAGCAGGAGCGCGGCGCGCGCCTGCGCGTGAAGCTCGGCGAGATCGACGAGATCGCGCTCGACGTGACCGGCACGGTGCTCGAGCGTCTCGACACGCCGAAGACCGATGCGGCCGCGGCGGACGAGGAAGGCGACGACGAAGAAGTGGTGGCGGGCCCGATCGCGATTGCGGTCGATCTGACGGACAGCGAGGCCGCGCCCGAGAACACGCCTGCATGAGCCGCTGGGCCGTTCCCGAGGCGAACACCGCAGCGCGTCGCGCGAAGGTTTCTTTAATGCTCTCCGGCGGATCGTCCGGAGAAATGTGGGCCCTGGAGGAGTTTCGAGAATGAACTTCAAGGACCTCAGCACGCTGCAGATCGCTCTGGGCGTGTCGGTCATCGCGCATGCCGCGCTGCTCGCGGTGCGCTTCGTCGATCCTGAATCCTTCAACAAGGTCTTCAGCGAGACCCCGCTCGAGGTGATCCTGGTCAACACCAGGACACAGGACAAGCCCGATCCGAGGCCAAGGCCAAGGTCATGGCGCAGACCTCGCTGGCGGGCGGCGGCGACCTCGAACAGGGCCGCGCGACCAGCCCGCTGCCGCCGTCGAGCTTCACCTCGGTGGGCGACTCGTTCGAGGATTCGCGCCGCCAGGTCGAGGCCATGCAGGCCCAGCAGATGCAGATGCTCGCGCAGATCAAGCGCGAACTGGCCGCGATGCCCGTGCCCGACCCGCGCAACCCGGGCGATCCGACCGAGGCCGCCGCGCAGGAAGAAAAGCGCCGCCAGATGGTCGAGATCCTCGCGCAGATCGAGCGCCGCGTGAACGAGGAAAACGCGCGCCCCAAGAAGCGCTACATCAGCCCGACCACGCACGAGGCCGCCTTCGCGGTGTACGTCGACAAGATGCTGCGCCGCATCGAGCGCGCGCGGCCGAGAACTTTCCCGAGCTCGCCGGCCAGAAGCTGTACGGCGAGCTCAAGATGACCATGACCGTCAACTTCGACGGCAAGGTGCTGGCGGTGGTCGTCGACCAGAGCTCCGGCAACATCGCGCTGGACCGCAGGGCGCAGGCCATCGTTCGCAGCGTCGGCGCTTTCGGCAAGTTCACCGACGCGATGCGCCGCGAGCAGGCCGACCAGATGGTGATCCAGGGGCTGTTCCGCTTCGCGCGGGACGGCACGATGGAAATCACCTCGCAATAACGAGCGATCGATCGATCGAGCGACACCAGGAGACGGCCCGCGCCGCCAAGCACCATGGACCTGTACTGCGTAATGGGCAACCCCGTCGAGCACAGCCGCTCGCCGCGCATCCACGCACGCTTTGCCGAACTCTGCGGTCAGCAGATGGACTACGGCCGGCGGCTGATTCCGATCGGCGCCTTCGCCGAAGGCATCGCGGCCTTTCGCCGTGAAGCCGCCGAGCGCGGCGACACGCGCGCGGCTGCAACATCACCGTGCCCTTCAAGTTCGAGGCCGCCGCGCTGGCGCAGCACACCAGCGAGCGCGCCACGCTCGCGCAGGCGGTGAACACGCTGCGCTTCGAGGCCGACGGCGGCATCCACGCCGACAACACCGACGGCATCGGCCTGGTCAACGACATCGTGCGCAACGCGGGCGTGCCGCTGCAGGGCAAGGCGCTGCTGCTGATCGGCGCCGGCGGCGCGGCGGCCGGCGTGCTGGGCCCGCTGCTCGACGCGGCGCCGCGCGCATCGTGGTGGCCAACCGCACCGTGGGCAAGGCCGTCGAGCTGGTGCGCCGGCATGCGGCGGTGGCGCTGCGCCACGGCGCGTCGCTCGAGGCCTGGGCGCTCGACGAAGTGCCGGGCGCGTTCGACGTGGTGGTCAACGCCACGGCCTCCAGCCTCGCGGGCGATGCGGTGCCCGTGAACGCCAGCGTGCTGCGCCCCGGCGGGCTCGCGGTCGACATGATGTACGGCCCCGCCGCCGCCGGCTTCATGGCCTGGGCCGAGGCACACGGCGCGGTCGCGCGCGACGGCCTGGGCATGCTGGTCGAGCAGGCGGCCGAGTCCTTCGAGATCTGGCGCGGCGTGCGCCCGCCCTCGGCGCAGGTGCTGGCCGAAGTGCGCGCCTCGCTCGCCACCACGCCCCGATGAAAGCCGTGCTGCGCCTGATCGCCTGCCTCGTGGTGGCGGGCGTGGCGCTCGAGCTGTTTTTCGTGGCGCGCATCGCGGCCATGGCCGTGGTCAACCCCGAGAGCACGGCGTTCCAGCGCTCGGAAGCCTTCCAGATCGCCATCCATCAAGGCAGCAGCGGCGGCTGGCGGCACGAGTGGGTGCCTTACGCGCAGATCAACGACACGCTCAAGCGCGCCGTCATCGCGAGCGAAGACGCGGGCTTCGTCGACCACAACGGCGTGGAGTGGGAAGCCATCGAGCGCGCGCGCCAGCGCAACGCCAAGGCCGAGGAACTCGCGGCCAAGCGCACCGCGCGTGCCGTGGCGCGCGGCAAGCCGGTGCAGCCGGTGCGCCTGCGCGGCGGCTCGACCATCACGCAGCAGCTGGCGAAGAACCTGCTGCTGTCGGGCGAACGCACCATGCTGCGCAAGGGCCAGGAGCTGGTGCTCGCCACGCTGCTCGAGGTGCTGCTCGACAAGCGGCGCATTCTCGAGATCTACCTGAACAACGTCGAGTGGGGCGAAGGCGTGTTCGGCGCCGAGGCGGCCGCGCAGTACTACTTCAGGAAGCCGGCCTCGCGCCTGAGCGCCAACGAGGCCGCGCGCCTGGCCGTGATGTTGCCCAGCCCCAAGTTCTTCGAGAAACGGCCCGGCTCGCCCTACCTGAGCGGGCGCGCGTCGACCGTCATGGCGCGGATGCCCGCGGCCGAGCTGCCTTGAATGCACTGAACGCGCCGCGTAGCCCTTCGAGGGCCAGCACGGCGGCGAAGCCGAACACGTAGGCCAGCACGTCCCACCAGTCGGCCGTGCTGCCCAGCACGATGCGCAGCGCGCGGTTGGAGATGCGCAGGTGCCAGACCGACGCCAGGTACTGCCCCAGCTCGACCGCGCACCCCACGCACAGCGCGGCCACGGCCAGCGGCAGCACGCGCGCGCCGATGGCCGTCTTGAACACGAAGTAGACCCACACCACGGCCAGCACGTCGCCGAAGAAACTTCGCACCCAGCCCCAACGCGCGCCGACGGTGGCCAGCAGCACGAGCAATACAAACAGGGCCACCGCCCACGCCAGAGAAAGAGGATCGAAACGCCATCGCATGGCCCGTATCATCGCGCCCATATGCTGGCAAAGCTCACAGGTTGGTTGTTGTTGGGAATCGTCCGGTTGCTCACCGGCGCGCAGGCGCGCTGGTATGGCTGTCCGCCCAAGGCCGAACAGCGCATCTATTTCGCCAACCACCAGAGCCACGCCGACCTCGTGATGATCTGGGCCGCCCTGCCCGAGGAGCTGCGCAGCATCACCCGGCCCATCGCCGCGCGCGACTACTGGGCCAACACGCCGGTCAAGCGCTGGATCACGACGGAGGTGTTCAACGCGGTGTATGTGGAGCGCGCTGCGACGGCACCCACGGCGCCCACTGCGGCTGTCGAGCCCGCGGCCGCCACCGAAACCGCGCCGCCGCCGGCCCCGACCGCGCGGGCCACGGTGCCTCCCCCGGCCGAGCGCATCGAGCCCTCGATGGAGCCGCTGCTCCCGATGTCGCTGCCTTTCGCCGATGCCTCGGTCGAGGTCATGAACGAAGTGCAGGGGCAGCTGGACCTGCCGCCACCGCCTC
>NZ_MOWM01000136.1 GCF_016082275.1 Variovorax sp. E3 | reverse complement strand
GCCGGGCGCTCGCCCTGCGTGCCGATGCCGGCGACGCCGGGCGGCTCGCCGCCGCCATCGACGAGGCGGCCGGCACCTTCGGGCGGCTGGACATCCTCGTGAACAACGCCGGTGTCTATCTGCGCGGCGACGTCGACAGCTTCTCGCTCGCGGACTTCGACCGCACCGTGAACGTCAACGTGCGCGCGGTCTTCGTCGCGGTGCAGGCGGCGCTGCGCCACATGGGCGAGGGCGGGCGCATCGTCAACATCGGCAGCATCAACGCCGAGCGCGTGCCGGCGGCGGGCGCCAGCGTCTACGCGATGAGCAAGGCGGCCATCACCGGCCTCACGCGCGGGCTGGCGCGCGACCTCGGGCCGCGCGGCATCACGGTCAACAACATGCAGCCCGGCCCGACCGACACTGACATGAATCCCGCAAGCGGCCCGCGCGCCGATTCGATGCACGGCCTCATGGCCTTGCCGCGCCACGGCCGCGCGGAGGAAATCGCCGGCATGGTGGCCTACCTCGTGGGGCCGGACGGCGGGTTCGCGACCGGCGCGAGCCTGAGCGTGGACGGCGGCTACACCGCCTGACGGGCCGGAATCGTTGGACGCCGTGGTTCAGGCGTCGCAGCCCGAGACCGCGACGATCAGCTTGTCCAGCGTCGCCTCCAGCCGCGCCAGCTCCTGCGCGTCGACGCCCGCGAACAGCGCGGCCTCGCGCTCCCGCCCCAGCGCGCTCACCGCTTCATGCAGCGCCTTGCCGGCGGCCGTCAGGTAGAGCCGGCTGCGGCGCTGGTCGGTCGGGTCGTCGTGGCGCTGCACGCGCCTGTGGCGTTTCAGGCCGGCCAGCGCGCGGCTCACGGCCATCTTGTCGAGGCCGGTCTGGTCGGCCACCTGCGTGGCGTTGAGCCCCGGCTGCGCGCCGAGCACGGCCATCGTGCGCCACTCGTTCAGCGTGAGCTGGTGCTCGCGGCCCACGCGCTCATGGAACGGCCGTGCAGTGAGGTTGACCACCCGCACCAGTTTGAAGAAGAGCGGGTCCATGGCGCAGGCGCTTCAGCCGGCCAGCTTCTTCGCCGCGGCCACGATGGCGTCCACGCCGATGCGCGACTGCGCCTCCAGCACCGGCGCATAGCGACCGGAATGCGCGGCGCGCCCAGCCGCGCCACGCGGCAGCCCGTGGCTTCGGCCGCGCTGGCAGCGATTTCCGCACCGAAGCCCGCCGCCTGCACCGCCTCGTGCACCACCAGCAGCCGGCCGGTGCGCGCGCACGACGACAGCACCGTCTCGCGGTCCCACGGCCACAGCGTGCGCAGGTCGATCAGGTCGACCGCGATACCTTCGGCCGCCAGCGCATCGCAGGCTGCCGCGCAGGCCTGCATCTGCCTGCTCCAGCTCACCAGCGTGAGCGCGTTGCCCTCGCGCACCCGCGCCGCCTTGCCCAGCGGCACCACGAGGTCTTCGTCGACCTCGCCGCGCAGGCCCCACAGCGTCTTGTGCTCGATGTAGACCACCGGGTCGCCGCACTGCAGCGCCGCGCGCAGCAGGCCGTGGTTGTCCTGCGGCGTCGACGGGCACACCACCACCACGCCCGGCAGGTGCGCGAACCACGCCTCGAGCGACTGCGAATGCTGCGCCGCCGACGCGTCCCAGATACCGCCCGGCATGCGCGCCACCAGCGGCACGCGGCCCTGGCCGCCGAACATGAAGCGGTTCTTGGCGGCCTGGTTCACCAGCTCGTCCATGCCGCACAGCGCGAAGTCGACCACGCGCATCTCGACCACCGGCCGCAGCCCCGCGAGCGCCATGCCCACGCCGGCGCCCATGATCGCGGCCTCGCTGATCGGCGTGTCGATCACGCGCCCGTCGCCGAAGCGCTGCTGCAGCCCCTTGTACTGGCCGAAGATGCCGCCGCGGCCCACGTCTTCGCCGAGCACGACCACGCGCGGGTCGGCTTCCATCTCGCGCTGCAGGGCGAGCGCGGCGGCTTCGGAATAGCTGAGGTCTTGCATCGTCATCGCCATTGGCCGGCTCCGGTGGTCTGCACGTCGGTGAAGGCGGCGTCGGCATCGGGCCAGGGCGCGGCATCGGCGACGGCCAGCGCGGTGTCGACCTCGTCGCGCGCGGCGTTCTCGATGGCGTCGAGCGTCGCGGCGGCCACGCCTGCCGACAGCAGGCGGCCGCGCGCCCGCGCGATCGGATCGGTTTCGAGCGCGGCAGCCAGCTCGGCCGGGTCGCGGTATGCCGCGAGGTCGACCGACACGTGGCCCTTCACGCGGTAGGTCAGCGCATGCAGCAGGCGCGGGCCGCTGCCGGCGCGCACCTCGGCCACCAGCCTGGCGGCGGCTTCGTGCACCGCGAACACGTCGTTGCCGTCGACCTGCGTGGCCGCGATGTCGAGCGACGCGGCGCGCGCCGAGGCACCGTCGCCCGCCGTCATCGGCCCGCTGGCGGTGGTGGCGCTCCAGCGGTTGTCTTCGCAGACGAAGAGCACCGGCAGGTCGTACACGCGCGCCCAGTTCAGCGCTTCGAGAAAGGGGCCGCGGTTGATGGCGCCGTCACCGAAGAAGCAGACCGTGATGTCGTCGCCCTTCTTCAGCAGCTTCTGCGCGTGCGCGGCGCCCACCGCGATCGGCAGGCCCGCCGCCACCACGCCGTTGCGCCCAGCATGCCGACCGAAAAGTCGGCGATGTGCATCGAGCCGCCCTTGCCGCCGTTGAAGCCGGTGGCCTTGCCGAACAGCTCGCACATCATGCGCGTGAGGTCCGCGCCCTTGGCCAGCGTGTGGCCGTGGCCGCGATGGGTGGAGGTGAGGTAGTCGGTGCTGCGCAGGTGCGCGCACACGCCGGCCGGCACCGCCTCCTGCCCGGTGGACAGGTGCAGCGGCCCGCGCACCTTGGCCGCGCCGGCGGCCTGTTGGCCATAGGCGCTCACGCCGCCCTGGCTGGCCGCCTCGGCGGCGTTCTCGAAGGCGCGGATGCGCACCATGACGCGGTACAGCGCCTGGCCGGCATCGCTGGATGTGCTCGGGTCCATCTTGTCTCCAACGCCCTTGAGATGGGCGCTTTGACAAAAATCGTATCAAACGAGATGGAATTGCGGCACCGGGCTTACCCGCCGGGCCTCGGGTGCCTTCGTCACGGAGCTTCCGGACGATGCATGGGCACACGCATCAGCAGTTCGACCATTGAGTCCCGTCGTGCCGGGTGGTCGGCAATCCCCGCGGCGACGTGAACTGGAGTGGAAGGATCGAGAACAAGGATTTCGATCCGGGTCTGGTCGTCAAGTTACGACCGTTGCCCTAGCGCCGTGGACTGCAGTTCGCGCAGCGCCTCCTCGGCCAGTTGCAGGAAGCGTTGCCCCAGCCGGGACAACGGACGGTTCACGTTGCTCACGCTATAGATCGAAAACTGCGGCGCGCCCGGCACCTTCACGAAGGTCAGACCGCCGTGCCCATGCGCGCGCGCCGACAGATCGTCGACGAACGCGATGCCCGCGCCCGCCGCGGCCATCGCGCAGGCGGCGTAGCCGGAGCGCACTTCCACGCCCACCTGGCGCGCAATGTCGTGTTGCTCGAGCCACTGGTCGATCAGCCGGGTCTGGGGCGCTTCGGGGCTGTAGACGACCAGCCGTTGGCGCAACGCACCAGCCACGTCGAAAGGCCGCGTCGCCGCCAGCGCGTGGCCGGACGGCAGCGCGCACCACAACGTCCACTGCCCGATCTCGCGCACGTCGAGCGCGGGATGGTCCAGCGGCGCGCTGGTGATGGCCACGTCAGCCTCCTCGGCCACCAGCAGCTTGACGATCTCGCGCGTGGGCAATGTCTCGAAGAACACCTTGGACTGCGCGAAGCCCTCCAGCAAGCGCGCCGTGGCACGCGGCACCAGTTGCAGTCCGGTGTTCGCGCTCGCCAGCACCCGCAGCGTGGCGTGGTCGCCGAAGCGCAGGTGCGCCGCCACGTCCTGCAGGTGATGCACGCCCCGGTAGACCTTCTCGACTTCGGCCTGCAGCGTGTGCGCCTCGGGCGTGGCAACCAGCCTCCCATTTCGCCGCTCGAACAGCGCCACGCCGAGCTGCAGCTCGAAATGACGCAGCAGCCGGCTGATACCGGGCTGCGACACGTGCAAGAGCCGTGCGGCGTTGGTGGTGGAACCGGTGGTCATAACGGCCCGGAAGACCTCGATCTGGCGCAGGTTCATGGGATGAGGCTACAACAATTGCGTCGGGGATAACCCCAGTAAATAACCTAATGTTATTGGGGCGCGCTGCATTGGTATTGGATGGATCCTTACTACGTTCGTAGCATCCTGCGCATGCAAGCCCCTCTGCTCATTCCCGATATCGCGCCGCCCGTGAGCGGCCACACCCTGCTTTTTCCGGTCGTCGGCAATCCCATCTCGCAGGTGAAGGCGCCGTTGGTGTTCAACGCCTTGTTCCGCCGCGCGGGCATCGACGCGCTCGTGGTGCCGCTTGATTTGCCGCCCGCCACGGTGCTGGACACCTGCCGGGGCCTGCTTGCCTCCGGCAGCATCGGCGGCTTGCTGGTCACGGTGCCCTACAAGAAGACGCTGTTCGATCTGGTCGCACAGCCGGGCGAGCCGGCACGGCTGGTCGGCGCGGTGAATGCAATTCGTCGCGACGCGGGCGGCGCCATTGCCGGCGACCTGTTCGATGGCATCGGCTTTGTCGCGGGCCTACGCGCCGCCGGGCACGACCCCGCCGGGCGCAAGGTGCTACTGGTGGGTGCGGGTGGCGCCGGATCGGCCGTGGCGGCGGCGCTGCTGTCTGCCGGCGTCGTGTGGCTGGGCCTGTTCGACGTCCACACGGCCCGGGCCGAGGCACTCGCCAGCCACCTGCAAGCGTGCTTCGCCGATTGCACAGTGGTGTCGCTGCGCACGCCCTCGCAGGCCGACTGCGACATTGCGGTGAACACCACGCCGCTGGGCATGAAGCCCGACGACCCGCTGCCACTGGACCCCGCCGCGCTTCCTGCGGGCACGCTGGTGGTCGACGTGATCATGCAGCCCGCCGAAACACCGCTGCTGCGCCACGCAGCGCAGCGCGGCCTGCCTGTGCATCCCGGCCGGCCGATGCTCGACCATCAGTTGCCGGCCTACCTCGACTTCTTCGGCCTTCCCCAAGCCGCGCAGTTGGCACGCGCCACGCTGCGCACGAACACGAATTCCCCCATCTGACGGAGGCATCTCAATGAAAAAACTCGTTCGTCCCCTGGTCCTCTGGCTCGCCGCGGCCACGGTCCTGCTGACCACCACCGGCCCCGCCCACGCGCAGGCCTATCCCGCCAAGGCGACCACACTGGTGGTTGGTTTCGCGCCCGGCGGCTCGGGCGACATCCTGGCCCGGCTGATCGCGCAGAAGCTCGCAACCTCGCTTGCGCACCCGGTCATCGTGGACAACCGGCCCGGCGCCGGCGGCACCATTGCCAACGGCTTCGTGGCCAACGCTCTCGCCGACGGCTACACGCTGCTGTTCGTGACCAGCGGCTTCCCGGGCAGCACCGCTCTGTACCCGAAGCTGAACTACGACACGGTCAAGAGCTTCGCGCCGGTCGCCAAGGTCGGCGCCTCGCCGGTCGTGATGGTGGCGCCGTCCAACTCGCCGTACCGCAGCCTTGCCGACGTGCTGGCGGCCGCGCGCAAGGCTCCGGGCAAGCTCAACTACGCGGCCGGCGGCGGCGGCGCGACCACCACCAGCCTGGCGGCCGAGTTCCTCAAGAGCGAGGCCAAGGTCGACATGCTGATGATCCCGTACAAGCTCGGGCCCCGCGCTGACCGCGCTGATGGGCAACGAGGTCGACCTGGGCTTCGACATTCCGTCGAGCGCGCTGCCGTTGATCCGCTCGGGCAAGCTGCGCGCGCTGGCCGTGACCACCAAGGCCCGATCGCCCGCGCTGCCCGAGGTGCCGACCGTGGCCGAGACCGGGCTGCCGAACTTCGAGGTGACCGGCTGGTTCGGCATCCTCGCGCCGGCCGGCACGCCGCCCGAGGTGGTCGCGCGCCTGAACAAGGACGTGAACGCGGCCCTCGCCCTGCCCGACGTGAAGGAACGCCTGCAGGCCCTGGGTGTGGAGCCCGCGCACGGCAGCCCCGCGGAGTTCGGCCAGTTGATCCGTTCGGAGACCCAGCGCTACGGCGAAGCGATCCGGCGGCTCGGGCTGAAGGCCGATTGAGGGCGCGCGCATGACGACAGCACAAGCGCACATCAGCGCCGCCGCCGCACCGGGCGCCGAGCTCGCGGCCGACATCGTCGTGATCGGCGGCGGCCTCGGCGGTGTCTCGGCCACGCTGGCCGCGGCGCGGCAAGGCGCGCGCGTCGTGCTGGTCGAGGAACTCGACTGGCTCGGCGGCCAACTCACCTCGCAAGGCGTGCCGCCCGATGAGCACCCGTGGATCGAAAGCCTGATCGCTTCGCAAAGCTACGCGGCGCTGCGCCACGGCATCCGCGATTACTACCGCACGCACATGCCGTTGACCGAAGCCGCGCGCGGCAGCCTGCGGCTGAACCCGGGCCAGGGCAACGTCAGCACGCTGTGCCACGAGCCATGGGTGGCGGTGAAGGTGATCGACGGCCTGCTCGCGCCGCACGTGGCCGCCGGCCGCGTGACGGTGCTGCGCCAGCATCGCCTGCTGGACGTTCAGGTTGATGGCGACCGGCTGCGCGCGGTGCGCGTGCGCGACCTGCCGAACGACCGGGAACGCGTGCTGCACGCGCCGATGTTCATCGACGCCACCGAGATCGGCGACGTGCTGGAGATGGCCGGCGTGGAACACGTGTTCGGCGCCGAGGCGCAATCGCGCACGGGCGAGCCGCACGCGCTGCCCGAGGCCGACCCGTTCGACCAGCAGGCCATCACCTGGTGCCTGGCCGCGGACTACCTGCCGGGCGAAGACCACACGATCGACAAGCCCGCCGCGTATGAGCGGCTCAAGACCCTGCAGCTCGACTGCTGGCCCGGCCCGCAGTTCAGCTGGACGCTCAGCGACTTCGTGACGCACCAGCCACGCGAGCGTCCGCTGTTCGTCGGACTGACCGACGCCGAATCGCTCTACGACCTGTGGCACGCGCGGCGCATCGCGTGGCGGCTGAACTTCGAGCTCGGCGCCTATGCGAGCGACATCACCTTGGCCAACTGGCCACAGATGGACTACTGGGAAAAGCCTATCGTCGGCGTCGGGCCGCAGGCCCAGGCCGTGGCGCTGGAGGAAGCGCGCCAATTCAGCCTGGCATTCTTCTACTGGATGCAGACCGATGCGCCGCGCCATGACGGCGGCCACGGCTACCGCGGCCTTCGCCTGCGCGGCGATGTGCTGGGCACCAGCGACGGACTGGCCAAGCAGGCCTATTACCGTGAGGGACGCCGCATCGAGGCCGAGTTCACGGTGCTCGAACAGCACATCGGCGTGACGGCACGGCCGGGCAAGGACAGCGCGGAACCCTTCTTCGACAGCGTGGGCATCGGCGCCTACCGCATCGACCTGCACCCGAGCACGCGCGGGCGCAACACGGTGGACATCGATTCGTTTCCGTTCCAGATCCCGCTGGGCGCGCTGCTGCCGGTGCGCGTGGACAACCTGCTGCCGGCCTGCAAAACCTCGGTACGACGCGTATCACCAACGGCGCGTACCGCGAACATGCGACCGAATGGAGCATCGGCGAGGCTTCTGGCACGCTCGCCGCCTTCTGCCTGGCCCGCCGGCAACCACCTCGCGCGGTGCGCGCCAACGCGGCACTGCTGGGCGAGTTTCAGGCGGCGCTGGAACGTCAGGGCGTGCTGTTGGCGTGGCCGAGCTTCGGCGCACTCACGCCCACGCGGCGCGTCGGATACCGGCACGCCACGTCGACCTAGGGAAAGCAGGAGGCCGGAAGCCGGCGTCGCCGCTTTAGTGTCGATTCGTCAGGCTGCGGCATCCTGCCGCTTGGGCAACACCCAACCAGACCGGATGAAGTGGCAGGTGTAGCCGTCGGGCCGGTGCTCCAGGTAGTCCTGGTGCTCCGGTTCGGCCAGCCAGAAATCGCCTGCAGGCGCGAGTTCGGTGACGACCTTGCCGGGCCACAGGCCCGAGGCATCGACATCGGCGATCGTTTCCTGCGCCACGCGCTGCTGCTCTTCGCTGGTGTAGAAAATGGCTGAGCGGTAGCTCAATCCATGGTCGTTGCCTTGGCGGTTCTTCGTGGTCGGATCGTGCAACTGGAAAAAGAATTCGAGCAGTTGGCGAAAGCTGATGCGTTCAGGGTCGAAGAGAATCTCTATCGCCTCGGCATGCGTGCCGTGGTTGCGGTAAGTGGCGTTGGGCACGTCGCCGCCTGAATAGCCCACGCGGGTGGACAGCACGCCGTCATACCTGCGGAAAAGTTGCTGCATGCCCCAGAAGCAGCCTCCGGCGAGCACGGCACGTTCTTGACTCATGAAATCTCCTTGACTTGGCCCAGGTACGCTTCATACCCCTCTTGAGCGATCCTGTCTCGCATCATGCCCACATGGGGCAGGCCGTTTGGCACCTCACAAGCACGCACCAGGCTCTCCTGTGTCAATTCGACTGAAAGGGCGGTCAAGGCGCAACAAGGTGGGAGACAGAAAGCCCGCAATGCTGACCATCGCGCCCAGCACACCCATTCCGACGAACAGCCAACGGACACCAAACCATTCCCCCAGTGGCGTGGCCATGGCCAATCCTATCGGCGCCGCCAAGCCCATCACGGTGGTGAGCAGAGAGAGCACGCGGCCTTGCAGGTGGTTGGGAACGGTCATCTGGAGCAGTGCTGTCAGAGGGGCGTTTCCGAGAATGAAGGTCAGTCCACTGACGACCCACCAGGCAACCGCCAACCCGAAGAGATGAGCTGGTACCAGCGGAGTCAGTGCAAGGGCAATGCAAGACACGGCAAAACCCCAAAGGATCCAAGGCACCTGCCGTCGAGGTGCGATGGAGGCGATCACCAGTCCGCCGATCACCATGCCGACACCGCCAAGTCCTTCCATCAACGCCACCTGCGGCGCGCCGCCGGCGAAGTGCTCTTTTACCAGCAGCGGTACCAGTGTGAAGGACGGCATGATCACCAAAACGACCGCACCCAGCAACGCGTAGAGCCTTCGCAGGCCAGGGTTGTGCCACACCACACCGATGCCCTCGCAAAGCTGCTGAAGAATGCCGCCTGCTCGACGCCTGCAATGCCGGATCTGCGGTATCCCGAAGATCAGCAATGGCGATATTCCAAGCACCGCCGTCAGCACATCGATACCGAGTGCCCAGCCCATCGGCATCAACGCCATGGCGAGTGCACCCAGCGGCGCCGCGGCCACCGTGGTCAGGCCCTGCAGGGTCTGGACAAGGCCCGCGGCGCGCGGCAGGAAGCTGCGAGGCACGAGCATGGACATGCTGGCCGCCGCGGCTGGGGCCTGGAACGCCTGCATCGCACTGCGGACGCACATCATCACGTAAACGTGCCAGAGCTCGATGCGATTCGTCAGGAACACCACAATCAGAAAGATCATGCACAACGCACTGATAGCGTCGGCGCCGATCATCAACAGGCGACGGCTATAGCGGTCAGCAAAGGTGCCTCCGAGAGGGCCGAGCAACGCTTGCGGCAGCAACGCAGCCATGCCGGCGGTTGCCAGCGCCGACACGCTCGAGGTCGTGTCGGTGATCCACCATAAAAGCACAAACTGTGTCAGGGCGGATCCGAGCAGCGAGAAGGCCTGGCCGGTAAACACCGACCAGAAACGCAATCGCCAAGGTGCGCCGGCATCCCCGGCCCCGGGTTGATTGCAGATGTCGGCTTCAAGCGACCCAATGTCAGAGCGCGTTGACATCTCGCCCATCTTTCAGTGAACAGCGCTTGCGGTACCAGCCGTTGGTTCGCTGGTTCGCTCGAGCAAGCCGCCGCCCAGCGCCTTGTACAGCGCGACAGCATTGCCGATCTCATTGCGGCGCAGGTCGAGCAAGGCCTGGTTGGCAGCGTAGAGTTGGCGTTGGGCATCGAGCAACTCCAGTCGCCCTTCCAGTCCGTATCGATGCCGCAGCGTCGAGAGCTCAAGACGTTTCTGTGCGCTGGCGACCACTCGAACCTGTGCGTCGATCTGGCGGCCGTAGGTCGCGGTGCCGGCCAGGCCGTCAGCTACCTCCCGGAAAGCAGTCTGGACGGCACGTTCGTATTCCGCGATGGCGGTCGACTTGCGTATCTCCGCGAGCCGCAACTCGGCTCGCAAGCTGCCGCCTTGAAACAGGGGCTGCGTGATCTGCGGCGCGAATCGCCACGTACGATGATCCGCGCCAACCAGTCCGCTCAATGCCGGACTTGCGTACCCCAGCGATGCAGTGAGCGACAGCCGGGGGAAGAACGCGGCACGCGCGGCACCGATGCTGGCGTTGGCGGCCACAAGGTTCTGCTCGGCCTGCAAAATGTCTGGGCGCCGTGCCAACAAATCGGATGGCAGCCCAGCCGGCAAGCGTGTGATGACGGAGCGATCGTCCAACTCTTGCGCAGTGGTCGTATCGAGAGGAAGTTCCCCCCCAACCAGCAGCTGCAGTGCATTCCTTGACTGTGCGAGCGCCCTCTCACGTGCCTCAAGGTCTGCTTCGGCTGTCGCGACCTGGCCTTCGGCTTGAGCGACTTCCAACCCTCCGTTCTGATCGGCCTGCTTGAGCCGCTGCGCAAGATCCAGCGACTGCCGCCAGTCGGAAAGAGTTCGCTGCGCGAGCAGCAACTGACTTTGCGCCAGACGCTCGGCAAAGTAGGCGTCAGCCACGGCAGCCACCAGCGAAAGCTGCACACTCCGGCGACCTTGATCACTTGCCAGATAGCGTGCGAAAGCGGCATCCGACTGCGACCGAACCCGTCCGAAGAGATCGATCTCGAAAGAACTCAGCCCGAGACCCAGGCTGGCTTGCTCCTGAATGCCGGAACGCGGCGCTGCCGTAGCGTTCGAACCGTTCGAACTGCCGGCGCCCATTGCACGTTCGCGCGACGCCGATCCACTGAGCTCCAACGCGGGCAACCTGCTTGCTCGCTGCACGCGAAACTGGGCATTTGCCGCCTCGACGTTGAGCACGGCGATGCGCAGGTCGCGATTGGCCTCCAGTGCCATCTCGATCAGGCGCTGCAGCTTCGGATCGCTGAACATGGTTCGCCACCCCAGGTCGGCCGCATGACTGCTCACCTGGGGAATGCTTCCATGCGCCGGATAGGCCGAGGGAACCGGCGCGGCAGGCGTGACGAGCTTCGGGGCCAAGGAGCATGCCGACAGCGCCAGCACCAAAGGAAGTAGAAGAAAACGCATGACTCAATCCCCCGCAATCTGGGGCTGAGCCCGTTGTGCCTGGCGCGTGCTGCGCCACTTGTTGACGCGTTCCTGGATTCCCAGCACAAAGACAAAGAACACAGGGACGAAGAAAACTGCCAGCAATGTGGCGCTCACCATGCCACCGAATACGCCCGTGCCGATGGCATGCTGCGTCGCGGCGCTGGCGCCCATGGCCATCATCAAAGGAACGACTCCCAAGGCGAACGCCAACGACGTCATCAGGATCGGCCTCAGTCGCAGGCGTGCCGCCATCACAGCCGACTCGACCAACCCCTTGCCCTGCTCGCGCAACTGCTTGGCGAACTCGACGATCAGGATCGCGTTCTTGGCTGACAGGCCAATGACGGTGATCATTCCCACCTTGAAGAACACGTCGTTGGGCAGGCCGCGCAGCAGAACTGCGGCCACCGCGCCGATCAACCCCAATGGCACGACGAGCATCACCGATACCGGGATGGACCAGCTCTCGTACAAGGCGGCCAACACCAGAAAGACGACCAGCATCGACAAAGCCATGAGCATGGGCGCCTGCGAGGCCGACTGCCGCTCCTGCAGCGATTGCCCCGTCCACTCGATGGCGAAACCCTTCGGAAGCTGTGCGGCCAGTCGCTCCATCTCCGCCATGGCATCTCCGCTGGAGACGCCCGGTGCCGCGTTGCCCGAAAGCCTCGACGTCGGATAGCCCTGGTAGCGCACCAGTTGCAAGGGCGTCTCGCTCCAGATTGGCGTGACCACCTCGCGCAACGGCACCATGCCGCCTCCTGCGTTGCGAACATAGAGCTTGAGCACGTCATCGAGTTGCATGCGCGCCGAAGCATCGGCCTGGATGATGACCTGCTGCATACGACCTGCGTTGGGAAAATCGTTGACGTAGAGCGAACCCATGGCCGCAGACAGTGCTTCACTGATGTCGCTGAAGGAGACGCCCAGCGCCTGAGCCTTCTGCCGGTCGATGTCCAGCTGAATGCTGGTGCCCGCCGGCAAGCCATCCGGATAAACAGCTGACAGGAGCTTGCTTTGCGCCGCGAGCTGCAGCAGTTTGGCCTCGGCGGCCTTCAGTGCTGCAGGCCCCTGGTTGGCTCGGTCCTGCAGCCGCACAGCGAACCCCGAGGAGTTGCCCAGGCCCTCGATCGCTGGTGGCATCAGGCTCATCACCGTGCCCTCGGATGATTGCGACATCGCCTGTTGTGCCTGTGCAACCTCTTCCTGAGCGGTTGCGCCCGCACGATCCTTCCAGTCCTTGAGCATGGTGAAAGCCAAGGCGGCATTCGGCCCGGAGCCGGAGAAGCCGAAGCCCAGGATCGACAGGCTGTCGCCGATGCCGGCGCGCGCGGCCGCGTGCTGCTCGAACTTCTGGACCACATCGAGCGTGCGTTCGGTGGTCGCATCCGAAGGCAGCTGGAACGAGGTCATGAAGTAACCTTGGTCCTCCTCAGGCAGGAAGGCTGACGGCAACTGGCGAAACGCGAACACAAGCACCGCGGCGATCACGGCAAATGCGATCATCACTCGGCCAGCGCGCTTGACCAGCAAGACCACGCCGGACTCGTACCGCTGCGTCGCACGATCGAAGGCGCGGTTGAACCAGCCGAAGAAGCCTCGCTTCTCGTGATGACCAGGCGCAACCGGCTTGAGCAGCGTCGCGCACAAAGCGGGCGTCAGACTGAGTGCCAGGAAGGCAGAGAACAGAATGGACACGGCCATGGACAACGTGAACTGCTTGTAGATCACGCCCACGGACCCGCTGGCGAAAGCATCGGAATGAAGACAGCCGTCAGCACCAGGGTGATGCCCACCACTGCGCCCGTGATTTCCCGCATCGCCTTGGAGGTCGCTTCCTTGGGCGAAAGGCCCTCGGAGGCCATCAGGCGCTCGACGTTCTCCACCACCACGATCGCATCGTCCACGATGATGCCGATCGCCAGCACCATGCCGAACATCGTGAGCACATTGATCGAGAAGCCCGCCAGGAGCATCACCGCGAAAGTACCGAGCAGCGCGATCGGGGCCACGATGGCCGGGATCAGCGTATAGCGAATGTTTTGCAAGAACACGAACATCACCAGGAAGACGAGCGCCATGGCCTCCAGCAAGGTATGGATGACCTTCTCGATGGAGATCTTGACGAACGGCGCGGTCTCGAACGGAACCGAGTACTGCATGCCCTGAGGCAGGCTTTGACTCAGTTCTTCCAGGCGCTTGCGCACACCATCCGCGGTCTTGACCGCATTGGCGCCGGGTGAAAGCTGAACGGCGGCAGCCGTGGCCGTCTTGCCGTTCTGGCGATTCACGAAGTTGTAGGACTGCGCACCCAACTCGACACGCGCCACGTCGCTCATCACGACTTTTGAGCCGTCTGCATTGGCGCGCAGCACGATCCCGGCAAACTGCTCCGGGTTCTGAAGTTGTCCCTGCACCGTCAACGGAATCGTCACACGTTGGCCTGGCAACGAGGGAGAGTCGCCCACCCGGCCTGGTGCAATCTGGGCATTCTGGCGACTGACCGCGGAGGACAAGTCACTCATCGACAGCTTGTAGGCGGTGAGTTTGGCCGGGTCGACCCAAATGCGCAGGGCGCGCTCCGCGCCGAACAACTGGACCTTGCCGACCCCTTCGATGCGCCGGAGTTCCTCGGTGATGTTGCGCGACATGTAGTCGCTCAACGCGATCTCGTCGAAGCGGCCGTCCGGGGATGTCAGGCCAACGATCATGAGGAAGCCCGAGGAGGCCGACTCGACATTCACGCCATTCTGGCGAACGACCTGCGGCAGGCGCGGCTCGATCGCTTTGAGCCGGTTCTGGACGTCCACCTGAGCCATGTCGGGCTCCGTGCCCGGCTTGAAGGTCGCCACGATCTGCGCGGAACCGGAGGTATCCGAAGACGATTCGAAATACAGCAGGTTCTTGACACTGGAGAGCTCGCGCTCGATCAGGCCAACCACCGCATCGTTCATGGTCTGCGGAGATGCGCCGGGATATGACGCGGAAATGTTGACGGTCGGAGGGGCGACGGATGGGTAGCGCTCGATCGGCAGTTTCGGTATCGCAATCAAGCCGAACAGGATGATGAACGCTGCGACGACCCAGGCAAAGACGGGTCGGTTGATGAAAAACTGAGGCATGGTCTGTGATTTCCCGTGGGCTCAGCGCGGCTTCTCGCCGGACGAAGGCGCGGCGGCTGGCAATGCACGCGGCGCAACCACGGCCCCATCGGCCAGTCGCTCCATCCCCTCGACCACAATCTTCTGCCCCGGGCGCAAGCCGTCGCGCACCCGATACTGGCGGCCGACCAGTTCGCCCAATTGCACCGATACGGGGTGCGCCTTGTTTCCGTCATCCAGCACCCAGACTTTGGTCTCGTTCGCGGCGTGGGTCACGGCTTGCTGGGGAACCAGCAGCGCGGCGGGATAGCTTCCGCGCGGCACACGCGCCCGAACGAACATGCCGGGCAGCAGTTGACGTTGGGGGTTGTCCATCAGGATGCGCAGAAGCACGTCGCCTGTACCGACATCCACATTGACGCCCGAGAAGAGAATCCGTCCACTTCCTGCATAGGCCTCGCCGTTGCTGCGAAGAATGACGGCAGGGAGACCTTGGGTTCCTCCGGGCTTCTTCGTCGCGAAAACTTCGCGCAGTGCGTCCAATGCCGAGGCTGGCTGCCTCACATCAACGTAGACCTGGTCGATCTGCTGTACGCGGGCCAGAGGGTTGGTGTCGCTTGTCCCCACCAGTGCGCCTTCAGTCACGAGGGCCTGGTCGATGCGACCGGAGATGGGCGCGTCCACGGTTGCAAACTTGAGATCGAGCTGACGTCGTGCGAGCGTAGCCTTTGCCTGCGCGACGTCCGCAGCGGCTTGATCGCGCTGCGCAATTGCATCGTCATAGACCTGCCGGCTCACCGCCTCCGCGTCCAGCAGGGGGCGAAGTCGAGCGGCTTGAGTACTCGCTCTATCCCGAGCCGCTTCCGCGCGCTTCAGCGCCGCGGCGGCAACGTCAGCGTCCGCCTTGAAGGGTGCAGGATTGATCTGGAAGAGTGGCTGACCGGCCTTGATCTCTGCCCCTTGCTCAAAGAGGCGCTTTTGCACGATGCCGCTGACCTGAGCGCGAATCTCTGCGGTACGCACCGCCGCAACGCGTCCAGGCAGTTCATCCGTCACGTCTACCGGTGTTTCTGCCAAGGTCACAAACGACACCTGAGAGGGCGCGGCTTCGATCTCGCGTGCAGGTTCGCCACACCCCGCTAGAAGCACAGACGCGAAGAACAACAGGCTCCACTTTTGAGGAGTTGAATTTATTTTCATGCTTGTCAGAAATCCGATAAACGCAGCGATAGTGCTGAATTGCGTTGAATTCTGCAGAGGCCAAGTGGGGGAAGAGTCGATGATTTGTGGAGATAAGATGGACGCGTTGGAACTGAAGGCACCACAAAATATGGCTGACTCGCTCAATGCTGGGACGTCCAAAGCGGGCTCCACACAAGAGCGCCATGCGCTTGTTCTCATCGCCGAAGATGAGCCTGAGATTGCCGACATCCTCGCCGCCTATCTCACGCGTGGGGGCTTGCACACGGTTCTTGCGACCGATGGACGTAGAGCACTGGAGATGCATCTTTCGCTCAAGCCAGACCTCGTCCTGCTGGATGTGCAGATGCCGCGCGTAGACGGATGGCAGGTTCTCTCGGAGATACGCCACCGAGGCGACACGCCGGTGATCATGCTGACTGCGCTGGATCAGGACATCGACAAGCTGATGGGTCTGCGAATTGGGGCTGACGACTATGTTGTCAAACCCTTCAACCCGGCCGAAGTGGTGGCTCGTGTGCAGGCGGTACTACGCCGGACATCCAGCCAGCAGCCGAACTCGAGCAACAGGGTCATGCGAATTGACATCTTCGAGATCGACCTCGACCACCATGAGATCACAGTTCAGATCGGGCGCCGTGCACAGCTCCTCTCACTGACACTGACCGAGTTCAAACTTCTTGCACACCTTGCCAGATCGCCCCGGCAAGTCTTCAGTCGGCTCGAATTGCTGACGAACTGTCTGCCCGAAGGCGACACGTTGGAGCGGACTGTCGACAGCCACATCAGCAAGTTGCGAAAGAAGCTGGAGGACCTTGGCGTGAAAGGCGTCCCAGCCAGCGTGCGGGGTGTTGGATACAAGTTTGGGAGTACATCGTGAGAATGCCGACAGGGCTGAGTCGGCAGATTGTCTTGTCGA
The DNA here is from genome assembly GCF_016082275.1 of Variovorax sp. E3. Lineage (GTDB taxonomy): Bacteria > Pseudomonadota > Gammaproteobacteria > Burkholderiales > Burkholderiaceae_C > Variovorax. The sequence continues at coordinate 6,358 of NZ_MOWM01000136.1, read as the reverse complement.
TGGCCGCGGTAGTGCTTGGCGTCATTCTCTTGGTCATCCTGGGCTCGTACGCGTTCTATGCGATCCTGTTCAATCTCTGGCCCGCCCAAGCGCCCGTGGTTGGCGAGTGGATGCCTTCCAAGGTGGAGTGGCTATGGATGGCGGTGACGACGCTCGCGGCGCTGACGCTTGCCGTGGCGGTCGCCATCAAACTCTCCCGGCGCATCTTGGAACCGTTGACATCTGTCGCCGACAGCTTGCGCGATCTGGCGCAGGGAAATCTCGATGTCAGGGCGGTCGCCGATGACCGCTCGCTCGGGGAGGCCGCACTGCTGGTGGACGACTTCAACGTCATGGCCGAAAGGCTGCAGCGCGTGACCAAGGAGCAGGTGTTCTGGAATGCGGCCATCGCGCACGAGCTGCGCACGCCGGTGACCATCTTGCGCGGGCGTCTTCAAGGACTCGTCGAGGGTGTCTTTGAACCAAGCGAGTTGCAGTTCCGAAGCCTGCTCGCACAAGTCGAGAATCTGGCCCGTCTCGTCGAAGATCTTCGCGTCGTGGGATTGGCGGACGGTGGACATCTGCAACTTCAGTTCAGTGAGGCTGACCTTGCCCTCGAAATAGAGTCTGTCGTGCAGCTGTTGATGCCTGGCCTGGAATCGGCCGGATTGGTCCCTGTTCTCGATTTGGCAGCGGGAAATGTGCGCTGCGATCCGTCAAGAATTCGCCAAGCTCTGCTGGCGCTCCTAGAGAATGCTCGCCGACACGCCGTTCCAGGGCAGGTGCGCATTCGAACACAGGTGCAGCATGAAACCTGCCTTCTGAGCGTAGAGGACGACGGCCCTGGTATTACCGACGATATCGCGAGCCGCATCTTCGAAGCCTTTCAACGTGGCGATCTATCGCGTTCCCGCGAAGGCGCGGGGAGCGGCTTGGGCCTCGCCGTTGTGCGAGCCATCGCGCAGGCACACGGTGGTGAGGCCGTGTGCCGCCGATCGCCCGCAGGAGGGACGATCTTCGAGGTGCGCTGGCCCTCTTCTTCTGTGTGAGAGGTTTCAACGGCGACAGCTGACACGATGAATCAAGAGTTGGCCGACAAGCGTCCTGGCCACCGACCCCAAGTAGACGGTGCACATGCGCATATCCCAAAAACCGACACGTTGCCGCGCGGCATCGCGGCCGAACCCTCACCCGGGCGGCCGATGAAACTGCATCACTGGCTCGCCCTGATTCCGTTTCTGTTGTTCCTGTGCGGTGCACCCTTCGCCGCACGGGTTCAGCCCTTTGTGTTCGGACTCCCGTTCTTCCTCGCCTGGACCATCGGCTCCGTGCTGGCGACCGCCGCCGTCATGTGGCTGGTCTTCCGGCTCGATCCCGCCAACGGCGCGCCTTAGCTGCTCCCCCACCGTTCCGGTTTCCCGCCGCCGCACCCCTGAATGAATTCCGCGCTTGTCATCATCTCGTTGACCCTCGTCAGCGTTCTGCTCCTCGGCGTGCGCGCCCGCTCCGGCGTGCGCATGGACCTGGAGCAATGGAGCGTGGGCGGACGCCGCTTCTCCGGCCCCCTGGTGTTCGTGCTGATGGCCGGCGAGCTGTACACCACCTTCACCTTCCTGGGGGCCAGCGGCTTTGCCTACGGCAACGGCGGCGCGGCCTTCTACGTCATGGCCTACTCCTGCCTGGCCTTCGTGCTGTCGTACTGGCTGCTGCCGTCCATCTGGCGCTTCGCCCGGCAACACGGCGTGCTGACGCAGCCGGAGTTCTTCGCCAAGGCCTACGGCAGCCCGGTGCTCGGCATCGTGGTGGCCGCCGTTGCGCTGCTTGCGCTCGTGCCCTATCTGGTTCTCCAGTTCAAGGGGCTGGGCATCATCGTGGAGCTCACGTCGTACGGCAGCCTGACGCGCTGGCCGGCGGTCTGGATCGGCGCGGCCGCCATGACGGTGTACGTGATCCTGTCGGGCATGCACGGCTCCGCCAGCACGGCCGCGCTGAAAGACATCCTGGTGCTCGCGGTCTGCGTGTTCCTGGGGCTCTATCTGCCGTATCGCCACTACGGCGGGCTGGGGGAAATGTTCATGCGCATCGAGCAGTACCGGCCCGGCTTCCTGGCGCTGCCCGCGACCGGCAAGAGTGCCGCGTGGTTCGGGTCCACCGTCGTGCTGTCGGCGCTGGGCATGTACCTTTGGCCCCATGCCTTCAGCGCGGTCTTCACCGCCAGGAGCGATCACAGCTTTCGCCGCAACGCGGTGGTGATGCCGCTCTATTCGCTGGTGATGCTGTTTTCGATGTTCGCCGGATTCGCCGCCGTGTTGCAGATACCCGCGCTCACGGGCGACCAGGTCGACCTGGCGCTGCTCAAGCTCGCGATCCAGACCCTGGACCCCTGGCTGGTCGGCGTGATCGGCGCCGCCGGCATGCTCACGGCGATCGTTCCGGGCTCCATCATGCTGGTCTCCGCTTCCACGCTGATCACGCGCGATCTTTACCGCCCGTTGCGCCCGGCCAGCAGCGACGGCCACCTTTCGCTCGTTTCCCGTGGTGCAACCCTGTTGCTGGTGCTGGTGGCCGTCGCGCTGACGCTGGCGGGCGGCGCCAACATGGTGTCTTTGCTGCTCGCCGGCTTTGGCCTGGTGACCCAGCTCGCGCCGGCGCTCTGGTTCGCCCTTGCCCGAAGCACGCTGGTCAACAGCCGAGGCGCCATCGCCGGCGTTCTTGCCGGCGTGGCCTTCGTTGCCCACACCATGCTGACCGGGCTCACGACGAAGGCCCTGCTCCCCGCCGCGCCCGCATGGGTCCACGACCTGAACCTGGGCATCGTCGGCTTGGCGCTGAACATGCTGGTCATGTTTGCCGTGAGCCTCCTGACCCGCGACCGCTCCCGGGTCGGGATGCTGTCGCCGGTCGAGCCCGAGCTGCAGAGGTAGCGTCCGGACGTGCGCCTTCTACGCCTTGGCGAAGGCCAGCAGGTCGGCGTTGACTTCGTCCTTGTGGGTCGTGCACATGCCGTGGGACGCGCCCTTGTAGACCTTCAGGATGGCGCCTTTCACGAGCTTGGCCGATAGCAATGCGGAGTCGGCGATCGGCACGATCTGGTCGTCGTCCCCGTGCAGGATCAGCGTGGGGACGTCGATCTTCTTCAGGTCTTCGCCGAGGTCGGTTTCCGAGAACGCCTTCACGCAGAAGTACGACGCCGGCATGCCCGCCGCCATGCCCTGCAACCAGAACGATTCGCGTACGCCTTCGGACACCTTGGCGCCGGCACGGTTGTAGCCGTAGAAAGGCAGGCTCAGGTCCTTCCAGAACTGCGAACGGTCGGCCAGCACGTTGGCGCGGATCTGGTCGAAGGCCTCCAGGGGCGTGCCGCCGGGGTTGGCCGGTGTCTTGACCATCAGCGGCGGCACGGCGCCGATGAGCACCGCCTTGGCGACGCGCGCGGTGCCGTGGCGGCCGATGTATCGCGCAACCTCGCCGCCGCCGGTCGAATGGCCGACATGAATCGCTTCCTTCAGGTCCAGCGCCTGCACCAATTCCGACAGATCGTCCGCGTAGGTGTCCATGTCGTTGCCCTGCCAGGGCTGGCTGGAGCGGCCATGCCCCCGGCGGTCGTGCGCGATGCAGCGAAAGCCGTTCGACGCGAGAAAGAACATCTGATCTTCGAAGGCCTGGGAGGACAGGGGCCAGCCATGGCTGAAGACGATGGGCTGGCCGCTGCCCCAGTCCTTGTAGTGGATCTCGGTGCCGTCTTGCGTGGTGATGGTTGTCATGGTGTTTCCTTGATGGCGTGGAGGTTGGAGCGCCGGTGTCGGGCGGTTTCGGAATCAGGGCACGAGCAGCAGCTTGCCGGTGGTCGCGCGGCTCGCCATGTCGACGTGGGCCTTGGCGGCGTCGGCCAGCGCATAGATGCCGCCGACATGGACTTTCAGCTGGCCTTCAGCGATCCAGCCGAACAGTCGCGCGCAGCGCGCGCGCAAGAGATCCGGCGTGTAGATGTGATCGGAGAACACCGCGTAGCCCAGCTTGATGCTCCTGGGCAGACTCATGATGTCGATCGGACCGGGCCCGCCGAGCACCGGGCCGTACCAGCAGAAGGTTCCCGAGCGGCGAAGCACGTCCAGCGACCCTTGGAACGTGCCGGGGCCGGAGCCATCGAACACGACGTGCACGCCTTCGCCGCCGGACAACTGTCTCGCTTGCTCGACGAACTTGCCGTCGGTATCGACGATCACGTGATCCGCGCCGGCCGCTCTGGCCACCGCCTCCTTGCCGGCCGACGACACGCGGCCGATGACCTGCCCACCGCGTAGCTTGATGATCTGGGTCAGCAGCAATCCGAGGCCGCCGGCGGCCGCATGGACAAAAGCGATCTCGCCCGGCCGGATCGGATAGAAATCGGTGGCGAAATGGCTGGCGGTCAGGCCTTGCATCATCACCGAGGCGGCGGTCCTGTCGTCGATGCCATCGGGAATGGGCACCAGCGAAGCAGCCGGGATGACGATCTTCTGCGCATAGCTGCCGGGCGCGTAGACCCACGCCACGCGTTGCCCGATCTCGACGCCGTCGACACCCTCGCCCACGGCCAGCACGCGGCCCGCGCCCTCGACGCCCAGGATCTTCGGATTGGGCACTTCGTTCCACGCCATGCCCTGCCGCACGCCGATGTCCATGAAGTTGACGCCAGCAACGGCGATCTGCACCAGCACCATCCCCCGGGCGGGTACCGGGTCCGGCTGGTCCACATAGGCCAGCATGCCGACGTCGCCGGCTTGATTCATGACAACTGCTTTCACTGCTGTTCCTTGTTCAGGTTTCGGGTCGCAACAATGGTCTTCGGCTCCAGAAACGCCTCCATGCCGAAGACGCCGAACTCCCTGCCGACCCCCGACTGCTTGACGCCGCCAAAGGGCGCGATCAACTCGGGTGCAATGCGATTGATCAGCACCGTGCCGGCGAGCAGTCGCGATGCCACGCCAAGGGCGCGTTGCGGCTCCGACGAGAAGACGTACGCCTGCAAGCCGTACATGGAGTCGTTCGCGATGGCGATGGCCTCCTCGTCGTCGTCGTAGCCGATCACCGAGAGCACCGGACCGAAGATCTCCTCGCGTGCGATGTCCATGTCGTTGCGCACACCGGCGAATACGGTCGGCCGCACGAACCAGCCCTTGTCCAGGCCATCCGGGCGGCCGAGGCCGCCGGCCACGAGCGTCGCGCCCTGCGCCGTGCCGCGACGGATGAAGTGCTGCACGCGCTCGAACTGCGCCTGGCTCGCGAGCGGTCCGACAGCGGTGGCGGCGTCGCGCGGATCGCCCACGCGCATGGCGGCAACCTCGGCCCGCAAGCGTTCGATGGCCTCCTTCATGTGCACGTTCGGGATCAGCAGGCGCGTGCCGGCCACACAGGCCTGGCCGTTGTTCATGAAGGCGGCGTTCAGCGCCATCGGCAATGCGGTGGCCAGGTCGGCGTCGTCCAGGATCACGGTGGCCGACTTGCCCGAAAGCGCAAGGCTCACGCGCTTCATCGTGTCCAGGCCCGCGCGCGCAATAAGCTTGCCGGTCTGCGTGGAGCCCGTGAACGAGATCTTCGCGATGCCTGGATTGGTGGAGAGCTCGTCGCCCACGTCGCCCCCGCGCCCGAGCAGCACATTGACGACGCCGGCCGGCAGGCCCGCGTCATGCAGTGCTTCGGTCACGATCCGCGCCTGCAGCGGGCTCGCCTCGCTGGGCTTGACCACCGAGGCGCAGCCCGCGGCGATGGCCGAGGCCAGTTTGCTGCAGATGCTTCCGGCGGTGCTGTTCCATGGGGCAATGAGGCCGGCGACGCCGATCGGCGCCATCACCACCGTGGCGTCGCCCAGGCGGCGCTCGAAGGCATAGTCCCGCAGCATCTGCGCCGTTGTCGCGAAGCACCGCGAGGCGTAGTCGCTGACCCATCGCGAACGGGCCAGCGGGCCGCCGTACTCTTCCATCGTGGCTTCGCAGATCTGGTCGGCGCGCGCCAGCACCGCGGATTCGAGTTGCCTGAGCATCTCGATGCGCTGTGCCTTGGTGCTGCCGGCCAGGCCCGGCTGCGCCCGATTCGCCGCATCGATCGCTCGCTTCGCGTCGTCGCGGTTCGCCAGCGTCACCGTGCCGATGACTTGCTCGGTCGCGGGGTTGACGATCTCCAGCTGTTCGCTGCCCTGTACGGGTACGAAGGCGCCGTCGATGTATGACTGATGAAGGTTCCACACGGTCTGTTCTCCTGTACGTTGAAGGGGGTTGTTCGCCGGCGGAGCGGCACCTTACCCGCGCGCCACGTCGATCACGGCCTTGGCGAAGGCCTCCGGTGCTTCCTGCGGCAGGTTGTGGCCGATGCCGCCGCTGACCAGCCGGTGCTCATAGCG
>NZ_MOWM01000135.1 GCF_016082275.1 Variovorax sp. E3 | reverse complement strand
GGCGCGCCGACCGCGCGCGCTTCATGCAGGCCCGCGCCGCCGTGCGCCGCCTGCTGGCCGGCCGGCTCGGCTGCCATCCGGCGCGGGTGCGCTTCGAGGCCGGCTCGCACGGCAAGCTCTTCGTGGCGGGCGATGCGCCAAACCCGCCGCTTTTCAACGTGTCGCACGCCGGCGCCATGCGCTCATCGCGCTGGCCGATCCGGGGCGCGTGACGCATGTGGGCATCGACGTCGAGGCACGCACCGAAAACTTCGACATCGAGCCCGTTCTTTCCATGGCCTTCACCGCGCGCGAATGCCGCGAAGTGCGCGCCTCGGCCGATCCGCTCGATGCGTTCTACCGACGCTGGGTCGGCAAGGAGGCCGTGCTCAAGGCCGTCGGCATCGGCATGGCCGAACACCTGCAATGCATCGGCATTCATCCCGATGCGAAGGGCGGCATCGACATCGACTGCGCCGTGCCCGAATGGCGCGGCTTCCAGGCGATGGCGCTGCCCATGCCGGCCGGCCACGCCGCCGCGCTCGCCTGGCAAATCAAGGAACCGAAGTGAATGCTGTGCACCCCGTGGACTTCGTGAGCCACCTGCGCGACCTGGCCGCGCGCCGGCCCGAAGACGTCGCGCTGATCGCCGTGACCGACCGCGACGGCGCGCCCGTCGACACCCTCATTGCCTACCGCCAGCTCGACGCGCGTGTGCGCGGCCTTGCGGCGCGGCTGCAGCAGTCGTACGGCCGCGGCGAGCGCGCGCTCATCATGCTGGACAACAGCGACGACTACGTCGTGAGCTTCTTCGCCTGCCTTTATGCAGGCCTGATCGCCGTGCCCGTGTTCCCGCCCGAGTCCACGCGCAAGCGCCACCTGGGCAAGCTCGAGGGCATCGCGGCCGATGCGGGCGCCTGCTGCGTGCTGACCCACGCCGCCATCAAGGCATCGATTGCCGGCGTGGCCGAGGCGTTTGCCGACGTGCCGCTGATCGCGGTAGACGAAATCGGCACCGAAGACGCCGGGCGCTGGACGCCGCACACGCCCGACGCCGGCGACATCGCGTTCCTGCAATACACCTCGGGTTCTACCTCCGCGCCCAAGGGCGTGATGCTCACGCACGCCAACCTGATGGCGAACATGCGCGCCATCGAAGAGGGGCTTTCCGTCGGGCCCGACGACATCTTCGCGACCTGGCTGCCGCTGAACCACGACATGGGCCTGATCGGCGGCCTGTTGCAGCCGCTGCACCGAGGCATACCGGTGGTGCTGATGTCGCCGCGCTATTTTCTCGAGCGTCCGGTGCGCTGGCTCGAAGCCATTTCGCGGCATCGCGCGACCATCAGCGGCGGGCCCGACTTCGCCTACCGCCTGTGCCTGGACCGCGTGTCCGAAGCGCAGTTGCACAAGCTCGACCTGTCGAGCTGGGCGCTCGCGTTCTCGGGCGCCGAGCCCGTGCGCGCCGACACGCTGCGCGAATTCAAGAAGCAGTTCGCGCCCGCGGGCTTTGCCGCCGGCGCGGTGTACCCCTGCTACGGGCTGGCCGAATCGACGCTGTTCGTGACCGGCGGGCACCGCGGCGCCGGCATGGTGGCGCAAAGCTTTTCGAGCCCGGCGCTGGCGCGCGGCACCGTCGAGGTCGATGCGGAAGGCGCCACGCTCGTGGGCTGCGGCCGCTCCGTCACCGGCCATGCCGTGCGCATCGTCGACCCCGCGTCGCTGGCGGTGCGCGAGCCCGGCGGCATCGGCGAGATCTGGGCCACCGGGCCCAGCATCGGCGGCGGCTACTGGAACAAGCCCGAGGTGTCGCGCCAGACCTTCGTCGAGAAGGACGGCGCCCGCTGGCTGCGCACCGGCGACCTCGGCTTCGTGCATGACGGCCAGCTCTACGTGGCCGGCCGCATCAAGGACATGATCATCGTGCGCGGCCACAACCTGTACCCGCAGGACATCGAGCGGATGATCGAGCTCGAGGTCGACGTGGTGCGCAAGGGGCGCGTGGCGGCCTTCGCGGTCGACGGCCCCGATGGCGAAGGCATCGGCCTTGCGGCCGAGGTGTCGCGCAGCGTGCAGAAGCTGGTCAGGCCCGAGGCGCTGGTCGAGACGCTCAGCGCCGCCGTGAGCGAACAGTTCGGCGAGCCGCTGTCCGTCGTCATGCTGCTGAACCCCGGCGGCATGCCCAAGACCACCAGCGGCAAGCTGCAGCGCGGCGCCTGCCGCCAGGGCTGGATCGACCGCACGGCCGACGCTTATGCAATGCATGCGCACGGTGCGTTCGTGCTAGGCGGCTCGGCCGCATCCGCGGCGCCCGCCGCGCCGGCGGCGCCGGCGGCGCCGGCGGCGCTGGACGATGTCGAGCAGGCCGTCGCCTCGATATGGCGTGACGTGCTGCGCCACAAGACCCAACCCGCGCTGGCCCGCGACGCCCATTTCTTCATTCACGGCGGCAACTCGCTGGCCGCGACGCAGGTGGCGGCGCGCATCGCCGACCGGTGGGAAATCGAGTTTTCCCTGCGCGCGCTGTTCGAGCAGCCGCGCCTGGGCGAGCTGGCCGCCGAAGTGCGCCGCGTGCTCGCCACCGGCCAGCGCAAGCCGCGCAGCGTGATCCCCGTGCTGCCGGTCGAACGTCGCGCGGCACCGCTCGCGCTGTCGCATGCGCAGGCGCGCCAGTGGTTCCTGTGGCAGCTCGATGCGAAGAGCACGGCGTACCACGTCAGCGTGGCGCTGGATCTGGCGGGTGCGCTCGATATGGCGGCGCTCGGCGCTGCGCTCGACGCGCTGGTTGCCCGCCATGAAAGTCTGCGCACCGTGTTCCGCGCGGCGGCGGACGGCACGGTCGGCCAGTGCATCTTGCCGGCGTCGCCGCTCGCGCTGCGGCAGATCGATTTGCGCGCGCTGCCCGAAGCGGCTCGCGAAGCCGTCGCGGCCGAGCAGGCGGGCCGGTTCCACGCCGAGCCTTTCGACCTCGGCAAAGGCCCGCTGCTGCGCGCCGCGTTGATCCGCGTTGAGGACGCGCGGCACCTGCTCGTGGTCGTCATGCACCACATCGTGTCCGACGGCGCGTCGATGCAGGTGCTGGTGGGCGAACTCGGCGCTGCCTACGCCGCGCATGCGAAGGGCGAGTCGCCGTCATTCGCGGCCCTGCCGATCCAGTACGCCGACTACGCCCTCTGGCAGCGCGACTGGCTCGCCGCCGGCGAAGCCGAGCGACAGCTCGCCTACTGGCGTACCCAGCTCGGCGGCGAACACCCCGTGCTCGCGCTGCCCACGGACCACCCGCGCCAGGCGGTCGCGAGCTACCGCGCCGCCAGCCACGCCTTCGCGCTCGACGCGGCGCTGGCCTCCGGGTTGCGCGCCACCGCACAAGCCCACGGCGCGACCCTCTTCATGGCGCTGCTCGCCGGCTTCCAGGCGCTGCTGCACCGCTACACCGGGCAGCAGGACGTGCGCGTCGGCGTGCCGGTGGCCAACCGCCATCGCCCCGAGACGGCGGGGCTCATCGGCTTCTTCGTCAACACCCAGGTGCTGCGCGCCGAGGTGCATGGCCGCACACCACTCGCCCAGTTGCTGGCGCAGACCCGCGAGGCCGCGCTCGGCGCGCAGGCCCATCAGGACTTGCCGTTCGAGCAACTCGTCGAGGCGCTGCAACCGCAGCGCAGCCTGAGCCACAGCCCGCTGTTCCAGGTGATGTTCAATCACTTGCAGGAAGACGCGGGCCTGCTGCAGGCCATGCCGGGACTGCAGGCGCGCGAGCACCGCATCGCCGACAGCGGCGCGCAGTTCGAGCTGATGCTCGACATCCGCGAGCGCGCCGACGGCAGCATTGGTGCGGTGTTCACCTATGCGGCCGAGCTGTTCGAGCCCGACACCATTGCACGCATGGCGGCGCACTACCGTGCGCTGCTCGAAGCGCTGGCGACCGATCCCGCGCAGACGCTGGGCGACGTGCAATGGCTCGACGCCACGGCGCAGTCGCAACTGCGCGAATGGTCGACGGGGCCGTCGTCGTTCCCGCACCGGCAGGAGCCCGTGCACCGCCTGTTCGAAGCGCAGGCGCGCGCGAACCCCGATGCCATCGCGCTGATCGACGGCGACACGCAGCTCAGCTATGCAGCCCTGAACCAGCGCGCCAACCGCCTCGCGCACCGGCTGATCCGCCAGGGCGTGACCCCGGACACGCCCGTTGCGGTCGCCATCGAGGCTGCGGCCGACCGTGTGGCCGGACTGCTCGGCGTGCTCAAGGCCGGTGGCACCTACTTGCCGCTGGACCCGTCCCACCCCCCGCAACGGATTTCGCAGTTGCTGGAAGACAGCGGCGCCAAGGTGCTGCTCACGGGCAGCCGCGGCACGCTGGAAGCGGACGGCATCGCAAGGGTCGCGCTCGACGAGGCAGCGCTGCAAGCCGAGCCCTCCACCAACCCCGATGCCGCGCTGCACGACAGCCACCTGGCCTACGTGATCTACACCTCCGGCACCACGGGCCGGCCCAAGGGCGTGGCCGTGCCGCACGGCGCGCTGGCCATGCACATCCGGGCGATGGCCCATGCCTGCGGCATGCGCGCCGAAGACCGCTCGCTGCAGTTCGCGCTGCCGCATGTCGACGCGGCCGTCGAGCAATGCCTGCTGCCGCTCGTGTCGGGCGCGGCGCTGGTGGTGCAGTCGCAGTGGTGCTCGCTCGGCAGCGAACTCGACGCCTTGCTGCAGCGCCACCGCGTGAGCGTGGTCGACCTGCCGCCCGCCTACGCGCGCCAGCTGATGCAAGGGCAGGCGCCGTTCGCGCACGCCGTGCGCCTGGCGCTCTTCGGCGGCGAGGCCTGGACCGGTGAAGACCTCGCGCTGATCCGCCGCGTGCTGCGGCCCGAACAGATCGTCAATGCCTACGGCCCGACCGAAGCCGTCATCACGCCCACGGCCTGGCACGGTGACGCGTCGCACGACGACGCCGTGCAGGGCTACGCGCCCATCGGTCGCCCCGTGGGCCGCCGCACGGCCCATGTGCTCGACGCCGGCATGCAGCCCGTGCCCCAGGGCGTGCCCGGCGAGCTCTACCTTGGCGGCGAGGGGCTCGCGCGCGGCTACCTCGGCCGCGCGGCGCTGACGGCCGATCGCTTCGTCGCCGATCCGTTCGACGCGGCGGGCGGCAGGCTCTACCGCACCGGCGACCTCGTGCGCTGGGGCATCGGCGGCCAGCTCGAATACCTGGGCCGCCTCGACCATCAGGTGAAGATCCGGGGCTTTCGCATCGAACTCGGCGAGATCGAGGCACGCCTGCGCGAGCACGCGGCGGTGCGCGAGGCGCTGGTGCTCGTGCACGACGGCGCCTCGGGCCCCGCGCTGGTGGCCTATGTCTCGCCCGCGCCCGCCGCGCGTATCGACACCGAGGCGCTCAAGGAAGAACTGGGCCGCGCCTTGCCCGACTACATGGTGCCCTCGGCCATCGTCGCGCTCGACAGCTTTCCGCTCACCACCGGCGGCAAGGTCGACCGTCGCGCGCTGCCCGTGCCCGTCGTGGCCAGCCGCCAGGACTACGAAGCGCCGCAGGGCGACGTCGCACAGACGCTGGCCTCGATCTGGGCCGAGCTGCTCAAGGTCGAGAAGGTCGGCAGCCACGACAACTTCTTCGACCTCGGCGGCAACTCGCTGCTGGTGATCCGCATGCACCGGCTGATGGAAGAACGGCTGCACCCGGGCCTCACGGTGGTCGACCTCTTCAAGTTCCCGACCGTCGGCGCGCTCGCGCGCCGCATCGAACAGGGGCGCGGCGCCGCCGCGGCGCGGCAGCCCGCCACCCATGGGGACACCGACGACGAGCAGGCGCGCGCGCAACGCCAGCGCGCGGCCCTGCTGCAACGCCGCCGTCCCACCGAAAGAACGCCCTGATGCAAGACCACACACCGCCGCCCGGACTCACGGGCATCGAGATCGCCATCGTCGGCATGGCCGGCCGCTTTCCGGGCGCGCCCGACGTCGACACCTTCTGGCGCAACATCCGCGACGGCGTCGAGTCGGTCACCGTGTTCAGCGACGACGAACTGCGCGCGCGCGGCGTGCCCGAGCGCACGCTGGCCGACCCCGACTATGTGAAGGCCGGCGTGATGTTCGAGGGCTTCGACCAGTTCGACGCCGGCTTCTTCGGCTACTCGCCGCGCGAGGCCGAGCACCTCGACCCGCAGCAGCGCATCTTTCTCGAATGCGCGTGGGAGGCGCTGGAGCACGCGGGCTGGCAGGCGAAGAAGGCCGCCGCGTCGGTCGGCGTGTACGCGGGCGACGGCCCCAACCTGTACCTGATGCGGCACCTGCTGCCTGCCTTCGGCGTCGACGCGGGCACCGGCATCGCCGACATGCTGGGCCTGATGAGCGGCAACTCCGCCGGCTCGCTGTGCACCCGCGTGTCCTACAAGCTCGACCTGCGCGGCCCGGCCGTCAGCGTGCAGACCGAATGCTCGACCTCGCTGGTGGCGGTGCACATGGCCTGCCAGGCGCTGCTGAGCCACGACTGCGACATGGCGCTGGCCGGCGGCGTGTGGCTGAACCTGCTGCAGGACGGCGGCTACCGCTACCAGAGCGGCGCGATCCTCTCGCCCGACGGCCACTGCCGCGCCTTCGACGCCAAGGCCGCGGGCACCGTCATCGGCAGCGGCGCGGGCATCGTCGTGCTCAAGCGGCTCGAAGAAGCGCTGCGCGACGGCGACACCATCCACGCCGTCATCAAGGGCTCGGCCGCCAACAACGACGGCGCCGACAAGATCGGCTTCACCGCGCCCAGCGTGCAAGGCCAAGCCAGCGCGATCCGCGCGGCGCAGATGGTGGCCGACGTGCCGGCGCGCAGCATCGGCTATGTGGAGGCGCACGGCACCGGCACCACGCTCGGCGACCCGATCGAGATGGCCGCGCTGATGCAGGCCTTCGGCGCCGCGGATGGCAAGGGCTACTGCGCCATCGGTTCGGTCAAGACCAACATCGGCCACCTCGACGCGGCCGCCGGCGTGGCCGGGCTCATCAAGGCCGCGATGGCGCTGCGCCACCGCACGCTGCCGCCGAGCCTGCACTTCGAGCAGCCGAACCCGCAGATCGATTTCGCGAACAGCCCGTTCTACGTGAACACCGAGGCCCGGCCCTGGCCCAAGGGCGACACGCCGCGCCGCGCGGGTGTCAGCTCGTTCGGCATCGGCGGCACCAACGTGCACGTCGTGCTCGAAGAGGCGCCGGCCGTGGCCGCGCAAGCCGATGCCGCTGGCTGGCAAGTGCTGCCGCTGTCGGCCATGAGCGCCAACGCGGTGCGGCAGGCCACGCAACGGCTGGGCGCGCACATCGAGGCGAACCCCGGCGTTGCGCTGTCCGACATCGCGCACACGCTGCAGACGGGCCGCCGCGCCTTCGCGCATCGCTGTGCCCTGGTGGCCGACGACGCGCGGGCCGCCGCGCGCCTGCTGGCTTCGGGCGAGGGCGTGCTCTTCGCGGCCGCGCCGGCGCCCGAGCAGCCGCCCGAAGTGGCCTTCCTGTTCCCCGGCGGCGGCACGCAGCACGCGAACATGGGGCTCGCGCTCTACCAGGCCGACGAGCCGTTCCGCGCGGACGTCGACCGCTGCTGCGAACTGCTACGCGCCGACCTCGGCCTCGACCTGCGCGAACTGCTGTTCCCCGCGCCGGGCGCGGAAGCCGAAGCCGAAGCGGACGCGCGGCTGTTCGACATCGCCTTCGCGCAGCCCGCGCTCTTCGTCATCGAATATGCAATGGCGCATTGGTGGATGCGGCGCGGTGTGCGCCCCACCGTGATGCTGGGCCACAGCCTCGGCGAATACGTCGCGGCCTGCCTGGCGGGCGTGTTCCGGCTGGAAGACGCCTTGCGCGTGGCGGCCCTGCGCGGCCGGCTGCTCAAGTCGATGCAGCCCGGCGCGATGACGGCGGTGCCGCTGTCGCAGGCCGAGCTGGCGCCGTTCCTGGTCGACGGCTGCGACCTGGGCGCGGCCAACGGCGAGCAACTGTGCGTGCTCTCCGGCCCGCTCGAAGCCATTGAGGCCGCCGAGCACAAGCTGCGCGAGCAGGGCCACCTGCCGCGCCGGCTGCATGTGTCGATCGCCTCGCATTCGGCGATGACGCAGCCGCTGCTCGCTCAGCTCGAACAGCTCATCGCCTCGGTGCCCAGGCAGGCGCCGAAGATTCCGTTCGTTTCCAACGTCACCGGCCGGCTCATCACGGCGCAAGAAGCGGTGAGCCCGGCCTACTGGGCGCAGCACATGCGCGGCACGGTGCAGTTCGTGGACGGCCTGCGCACGCTCTTCGACGTGCCCGGACGCGTGCTGCTCGAAGTCGGCCCCGGCGAAACGCTGGCCGGCCTTGCGCGCCAGCATTCGATGGCCGCGTCTGCCGCGGGCGTGTACGCGAGCCAGGCGCATCCGCAGCAGCGCGCGCGCAACGCGCAACAGATCGCGCAGACGCTCGCCGGCCTGTGGCTCGGGGGCGTGGACATCGATTGGGCGGCCTGCCATGCCGGACAGGCGCGCCGCCGCGTGCCGCTGCCGGCCTATCCGTTCCAGCGCCGCCGCTACTGGGTCGATGCACCCGATGCGTCGTCGGCGAAGGCCGGGCGCAAGGCACCGTCCAGCGCGTTCTACGTGCCTTCGTGGAAGCGCATCGAGCCGCTGATGCCGACTGCAAATGCCGCGACGGATGCAGGCTGCGTGCTCGTGTACGGTGACAGCCGCAGCTTCACCGGCCACCTTGCGCGTCACCTGCGGGCGCAAGGCCGCGGCGTGGCGGTGGCCCGGCGTGGCGCAAGCTTCACGCGCACCGGCCGCGACGGCTGGACGCTGCGGCCCGGCGAACAGGCCGACCACGCGCAGTTGCTGCGCGAAGTCGAGACCGAACTCGGCGCCGTCACCGCCATTTACCACCTGTGGGGCCTTGACGAAGTGCCGGCCGTGCAGCCGCAAGCCGAGCTGCTGGAGCGCGGCTTCTTCAGCCTGTTGGCGCTGGTGCAGGCACTCGACACCGCCCGCACCGCGACCGCCGGCGCGAGCAAGCTGCCGCTCACCATCGTCGCCAACCAGCTCGAGGACATCAGCGGCACCGAGCACCTGTGCCCCGAGAAGGCCACCCTGTGGGGCATCGGCAAGGTGATCGGGCAGGAGTGCCCGCGCGTGCATTGCCGCGTGATCGACGTGATGCTGCCCGCGCCCGAAAGCGATGCCGAGACCTTGCTGGTCGAGCAGGTCGCCGCCGAAGCCGCCGCGCTGCGCGGCGAACCCGGCGAGCCGCTGCTGGCCTACCGGGGCGCGCACCGCTGGGCCAAGACCTACGAGCCGGCACCGCTGCCGGCCGCTGCGCAACCGCGCTTGCGGCAGCAGGGCGTGTACCTGATCACCGGCGGCCTCGGCGGCGTCGGCCTGGCCATTGCCAAACACCTGGCGCAGCACTGGCAAGCCAGGCTGGTGCTGCTCGGCCGCACCGCCATGCCGGAACGCGCGGAGTGGGCGGAACGGGCGACCGAAGGTCAGCCCGACGCATTGAAGCGCAGGCTGCGCCAGCTGATCGAACTCGAAGCGCTGGGCGGCCAGGTGCTGACCGTGTCGGCCGACGTGTCCGACCCCGTGCAACTGCAGGCCGCCCTTGCGCTCGCGAACGCACGCTTCGGTGCGCTGAACGGCATCGTCCATGCGGCCGGCGATGCGGGCGGCGGCATGATGGCCCAGCGCACCCGCGCGCAGGTCGACACCGTCTTTGCGACCAAGGTGCGCGGCACCCGCGCGCTGCTCGACGCGGTGCGCGGACAGCCGCTCGACTTCGTCCACCTCTGCTCCTCGATTTCCAGCGTGGCCGGGGGCCTGGGCATGAGCGACTACGCCGCGGCCAACGCCTACCTCGACGCCGTGGCCGTCGCGCAGGCGCGCACCGGCGGCTGCCCGATCTTCTCGATCAACTGGGACGCGTGGCGCGGCCTCGGCATGGCCGAGCACATGGTGGTGCCGGACGGCATCGGCATGGACGGCCCCGAGGGCGCGCGCACCTTCGAGCGCATCGTCAACGGCCCGCTGCGCCCGCAGACCGTGATCTCGACCACCGACCTCGCCGAGCGCCTGGGCCCGCTCGACAACGGCATGCTCGACATGCTCGATGCCGCCGACGCGCAACCCAAGGCCAAGGGCGACAGCCACCCGCGCCCCGCGCTGCACACGCCCTACGTCGCGCCCGAAGGCGAACTGGCGAACGCGCTGGCCGCGCTGTGGACCGAGCGCCTGGGCATCGCGCCCATCGGCATGGACGACAACCTGTTCGAACTCGGCGGCGACTCGCTCGTGGCCATCCAGTTGCTGTCGCGCATTCGCAAGGCCTATGCGACCGAGCTGCACCCGAGCGAATTCTTCAAGGCGCCGACCATCGCGGGGCTGATGGCGCACATGGCCGCGAGCGGCGGTGCTGCCGAGCCGGAGCAGGCCGCGTCCATGGACATCGCGCCCGTGCCGCGCACCGGCGCGCTGCCGCTGTCGCCGATGCAGCGCCGCCTGTGGCTGGTCGATCGCCTCACCGACGCCGGCAACGTGACGGGCCGTGCGGCCTACAACATGTCGGCCGGGCTGGCCCTGCACGGCGCGCTGAACGTCGAGGTGCTGCGCGCCGCCATCGACGCCATCGTGGCGCGGCACGAGGTGCTGCGCACGGTGTTCGCCGAAGACGACGACGGCGAGCCGGTGGCGGTGATCCGCGCCGGCATGCGCCTGGACATTTCGCTCATCGAGATCGACGAAGCCGACAAGGCCGCACGCGACAGTCGCTACGCCGCGCTGTTCGACGAGCTCGTGCGCCAGCCCTTCGCGCTGGACGCGGGGCCGCTGATCAAGGCCACCGTGGTGCGCCTGGGCGAGCGCGAGCATGTGCTGGTGCTCGTGGTGCATCACATCGTGTTCGACGGTTGGTCGATCGCGGTGTTCGCGCGCGAGCTCGGCGAGTTCTACGAGCGGGCCTTGCGCGGCCAGCCGCTGGTGCTCGCGCCGCTGCCCGTGCAGTACGTCGACTACGCCGCGTGGTACGACCGCGCGCTGGCTTCGGCCGCGTTCGCGCCCAAGGCCGGGTTCTGGCGCACCTACCTGCGGCAGGCGCCGCAGGTGTCGAGCCTGAAGCCCGACCACCAGCGCCCGGCCACGGCCTCGCACGCGGGCGACTCGGTGCAGCTCGAGCTGTCGCCGGTGCTGTCGGACGCGCTCGCGCGGCTGGCGCGCGAGTCGGACACCTCGCTGTTCACGCTGCTGCTGTCGTCGTTCTTCCTGTTCTTCCACCAGGCCTCGGGCGCGGACGACATCGTGATCGGCACCGACGTGGCGGGCCGCGACCACCCGGACCTGGAGCAACTGCTCGGCTTCTTCGTCAACGTGGTGCCGGTGCGCTCGCGCATGGCCGACAGGCAGGCCGACTTCCGCCAATGGCTCGCGAAGACGAAGCAGGAAACGCTCGCGGCCATGGACCACCAGGACGTGCCCTTCGACCAGATCGTCGAGCTGTCGGGCGCGCAGCGCGCGCGCGACCGCAACCCGCTGGTGCAGGTGCTCTTCGTCCTGCAGAACACACCCGAGATCCGGTTCGCCATCGAAGGCGCCGAGGTCGAGTGCTGCCCCAGCAGATGAACGAATCCAAGTTCGACCTGGCGGTGTTCGCCAGGGAACAGGCCGGCGCGCTCACCGTCGAGTGGGTGTACGCCACGGACCTGTACCGGCGAGAGACCGTCGAGAAGTTCACCGCTTCGTGGCATGCGCTGCTGGAGCGGATCGTCGCAACACCGGGCCGCGCCATCGACGCCATGAGCGCGCCGGCCCCCACGCAAACGCAGGAGCGAATCACCATGACCACCCCGAAGACCACCGGCCCCGGCACCACCGCGAGCAAGCTGGACAAGCTCGGCAAGCTGGACAAGCTGGACAAGTTAGGTAAAGCCGCACTCGGCCGCGAGGCGCCGCGCGCCGCCGCGCGCCCTGTCGTCCAGACCTCGTTCCTCAAGCCCGGCGCGGAATTCCCCATCGTGCTGCAGGCCACCACCGACGACCTCGACACCGTGGCCTGGGCCCGGAGCCAGGCCGACTACATCGAGATGCTCGTGGCCAGGCACGGCGGCATCCTGTTCCGCAACTTCGGCCTGAAGACGCCGCAGGACTTCGAGGCCTTTGCCGAGGCCATCGAGCCCGAGCTGTACGGCAGCTACGGCGACCTGCCGAAGAAGGAGGGCGGCAAGAAGACCTACCGCTCCACGCCGTACCCCGAGCGGCAGATGATCCTGTTCCACAACGAGAGCTCGCACCTGGACCGCTGGCCGCGCAAGCAGTGGTTCTTCTGCGAGCTGCCGTCGCCCGTGGGCGGCGCCACGCCCATCGTCGATTGCCGCGAGATGCTGCGCCGCCTGCCCGCCGACATGGTGGCCGAGTTCGAGCGCAAGGCGCTGCTGTACGTGCGCACCTTCACGCCGGGCCTGGACGTGAGCTGGCAGGACTTCTACAAGACCGATCGCCGCGAAGACGTCGAAAGCCGCCTGGCCGCCGCCGGCATCGCGTGGCGCTGGCTCGACGGCGACACGCTGCAGACGCGCACGCGCTGCCCCGCCGTGATCCGCCATCCGCTGACCGGCGAGAAGGTGTTCTTCAACCAGATCCAGCTGCACCACGTGGCCTGCCTCGAAGCGCAGGTGCGCGAAGACCTGCTGGCCATGGGCGGCATCGACCGCCTGCCGCGCCACGTGATGTACGGCGACGGCTCGCCCATCGCCGACGAGACCATGGCCGTGGTCGGCCGCGTGTACGAGGAGTGCGCCGTGCGCTTCGACTGGCAGCAGGGCGACATCGTCATGCTCGACAACATGCTCGCGGCCCATGCGCGCGACCCGTACGAAGGGCCGCGCAAGATCGTGGTGGCGATGGGCGCGATGTTCGACCGCGCGGCGCTCGAGGGCGCGGCGCCGGCTGCGAACGAGGCGAAGCTGGCCGACGAGCAGGGGGCATGAGCGCGATGACCGATGCCATGGAAACGACCTTCCCGCTGAGCCCTGAACAACGCGTGGTGCCTGCGAGTGCCGAACGGCAACTGCTGCTCGTTGGCGTTGACGGCGCGCTGGATGCGGCGCGCCTGCGTATCGCCGTGGAGGGCGTACTGCAATCGCACGGTGCGCTGTGCGCCGCCGTTCGCCAGGTGCCGGGCTACCGTGGTCTGCGCCTGCAGTATTTTGACGAGATGCCGCCGCTAAAATGGCAATCGGCCCAGGTGGCGGAAGGCGCGCTGGCCGCATGGCTCGACGCCTTCAACCGCGAGCCGCTGGCGGCGGAGCGCGGCGAACTGGTGAGCGCCGGCCTTGTGCGCACAGCCGATGCGCGTCACACCCTGGCGCTCTCGGTGAATGCGCTGATGGCGGACCGCGAGAGCCTGCGGAACCTGTTCGACCAGATCGCCGCGGCGTACCTGGGCGAGGGCAGCCTCGACCCCGAGGACATCTTCCAGTACGCGCGCTTCGTCGAATGGCGGCAAGACCTGCTCGAAGGCGAGGACGCGGACGAAGGGCGTGCCTATTGGCAGCGCGTGGCGGCCGATGCCGCTGCGCTCGCGCCGCCACGCCTTCAAGCGCGCGTGGAGCGCGTTCAGCCGCAGGCGGCGCGGCATCGCGTGCCCGGCGCCATCGATACGGCGCTCGTGCACCGCGTGGCCGCGCGCGCCGAAGCGCTCGGCGTGCAACCCGAGACGCTGCTGCAAGGCGCGTGGTGGCTGCTGCTCGCGCGACTCGACGGCACGGACCGCTTCATCGGTGGCTGGCAGCACGACTGCCGGCGCGACTACGAGCCAATGCAAGGCGCCGTCGGCCTGTTCGACAAGGTGCTGCCGGTCGTGATCGACGTGGCGGCCGACGAGACTTTCGCAAGCTGGATCGGCCGGCTCGACGGCGTCCTGGCGGCGCATGTCGATGTGCAGGAATACTGGGCCGTCGATGCGCCGCCGCTCTCCGCGCACGCGGTCGTCGGTTTCGCGTCGCATGCGACGCCGCTGCGTCATGGCACCGATCCGCAATGGCGCCTGGTCGGCTTGCCCGGCCCGATGCCTTGCTTCGAACTTGCGTTGCAGGTCGCGTGGCAGACAGAAGGGGCGGAGCTTTCGGTGCATGCCGATGCGGCGCGCTACAGCGAAGCGGCGGTCGAGCGTCTGCTGCTGCAGTTGCTCACTTTGCTCGATGCCGTGGTTGCGCAGCCTGATGCGCCCGTCGCGACGCTGTCATTGGTCGGCCCGCACGAACGCGCGTTGCTGCTTGCGCAGAATGATCAACGCATCGATATCGGCACGCAGACCGTGGCCGACCGCATCGCGCATTGGGCCGCGGAAATGCCCGACGCGCCCGCGCTGGAAGCCGGCGCACAGGGCCTGAGCTACCGCGACTCGACAGCCGCATCAACCGCCTCGCGCACTGGCTCACGGCACAGGGCGTGAAGCCGGGCGCCATCGTCGCGCTCAACCTGCCGCGCTCGCTCGACCTGCCCGTGGCGATGTTCGCCGCGTGGCGCGTGGGCGCCGCCTATCTGCCGCTTGCGCCCGAATGGCCCGAGGCGCGCCGCGCCGCCGTGCTGGCGGATGCCGGGGCGGCGCTCGTGATCGATGCCGCGTTGCCCGCACTTGACGGCTTGCCCGATACACCGTCGGCCCACCGGATCGCATTGCAGGACCTTGCCTACGTGCTCTACACCTCCGGCTCCACCGGCATGCCCAAGGGTGTCGCCATCGAGCAGGGTCAGTTGCTGAACTACGTCGCCGCCGCCTCGGACGCGATGAAGCTCGACACCTGCCGTCGCTGGGCGCTCACCAGCTCGGTCGTCGCCGATCTCGGCAACACCGCGCTGTTCGGTGCTTTCTTCCATGGTGCATGCCTTGTCGTGGCAACCGACGAGGAGGTGAAAGACGCCGAAGCCTTCGCGCGCTTCATGGCCGGGCGCGAGATCGACGCGATCAAGATCGTGCCGTCGCATCTGGAGGCGCTGCTCGAATGCGAGTCGCCACGACTGCCGCGCACGCTGGTGCTGGGCGGCGAGGCCGCGCCGCGCGCACTGGTCGAGCGCATCGCGCGGCTCGCACCGCAGTGCGCCGTCTACAACCACTATGGGCCGACCGAGACCACGGTCGGCGTGATGGTCCACGCCGTGCCCGCGGGCGCACAGGTGCCCGAGCAACTGCCGCTGTCGCGGGTGCTCGCGAACAACCGCGTGCACGTGCTCGACGCGGCGCTGCGCCTCGTGCCGGCCGGTGGGCTGGGTGAGGTCTATGTCGGCGGCGCGCAGCTGTGCCGCGGCTACCTGAACCGCGAGGCGGGCGACGCGTTCGTGGCCGATCCGTTCAACCCGGGCGAGCGGCTGTATCGCACGGGCGACCTGGCGTATGTGCGCGCCGAAGGCGGCATCCGCCTGGCGGGGCGCGCGGACCATCAGGTGAAGATCCACGGCTTCCGCGTCGAGCCGGCCGAGGTCGAGGCGGTGCTGCTCGCGCAGCCCGGCGTGCGGCAGGCCGTGGTGCTGGCGACGCTGGACGCGGCGGGCGCGATGACGCTGTCGGTGTTCTTCGTCGCCGACGCGGCGCTGGTCGACAGCGGTGCGCTGCGCGAGCAGTTGGCCGCCGCGCTGCCCGCGCACATGGTGCCGGGCAGCTTCACGGCGGTCGACGCATTCGCGCGCCTGCCGAACGGAAAGATCGATCGCCTTGCGCTGAGCGCGATCGCTCCCGCTGCGGAACAACGCAAGGCCCGCATCGAACCGCGCAGTGCGCTCGAAGCCGTGCTCGCGGATGGCATGGCGACGCTGCTCGGCAGCGGGCCTGTCAGCGTCGAGGACGATTTCTTCGAACTCGGCGGCCATTCGCTGCAGGTCATCAAGCTGGTTGCGCGCATTCGCAAGCTGCTGCAGGTCGAGGTGGCGGCGGGCGTGGTGTTCGACCACCCGACGCGGCCGCGCTGGCCGCCGCGCTGCGCGAGGGCAGCGAAGACGCAGCGGAACTGGAGCAAAGGGCGCGGGCCATCCAGCAACCGGAAGAAGCGAGCGAAACCGCATGAGCAGCATCGAGATGCAACCAGGGATCGTGCGCACCGTGGCCGACGGCGACGCGTGGCACTCTCGTTCGCGCAGGAGCAACTGTGCTTCTTGCAGAAGCTCGAGCCCGGCCTCACGGCCTACAACCTGCCGCGCGTGTTCCGCCTGGGCGGCGCGCTCGACGCGGACGCGCTGGAGCGCGCGTTCCAGGCGCTGATTGCGCGCCATGCCGTGCTGCGCACCAGCTTCTTCGAGCAGGGCGGCGTGCCAATGCAGCGCGTGCAGGCGGCAGCGCCATTCACGCTGGAGCGCATCGACCTGTCGGTATTGACGGCGCAGGCGCAGAAGCAGCCGCTCGACGAAGCCGTGCGCCGCACCGCCGCGCACGTGTTCGACCTGGCCACCGCCCCCGCGCTGATTGCCCGGCTCGTGAAGCTGGGCGACGACCGGCATGTGCTGGCCGTGTGCCTGCATCACATCGTGTCCGACGCGTGGTCGAACCCCATCCTTGCCGCCGACCTGGCCGAGGCCTATCGGCTTGCGCTGCACAGCAGCGGCGCGGTCGCGCTGCCGCCGTTGCCCGTGCAGTACGCCGACTACGCCGTGTGGCAACGCGCGAGCGTGCAGGGCGGCGCGCTGGCGGGCCAGCTCGACCACTGGAACCGCCACCTCGGCCCCGACGTTCCCGCGCTCGACCTGCCGACCGACCGCACGCGCCCGTCGCGGAAAACCTTTGCCGGCACCGCGCTCGGCTTCGCGCTGCCGCCGGCACTCGCGCTGGCCGTGCAGAAGTTCTGCCGCGCCGAGAAATGCACGCCCTTCGTGGCATTGCTCGCGGCCTGGCAGGTGCTGCTGGCGCGCTACAGCGGCCAGGGCGACTTCGCCGTCGGCGTGCCCAATGCCGGGCGGCACCACGATGAGGTGAGCGAGCTGCTGGGCTTCTTCGTCACCACGCAGGTGTTCCGCGCGCGCCTGTCGCCGCGCCAGAGCCTGCGCCAGGTGTGCCGCCAGGTCCGCGCCGACGCACTGGCCGCGCTCGACCACGCCGACCTGCCGTTCGAGGTGCTGCTCGCAAGCCGCAAGGACCGCCGCGACCCGGCCCGCAGCCCGCTGTTCGAGGTGATGTTCGGCGTGCAGATGGCGGGCGCGGCAGTGGCGCTCGACTTCGAGGGCGTGCGCGCCGAGCTGGAAGAGTTCGACGACGCGGGCGCCAAGTTCGACCTGTCGCTGGATTTCTACATCGACCCGCAGGGCGTTCGCGGCCGGCTCGAATACAACACCGACCTGTTCGACGCGCGCACCGCGCAGCGGCTGGTCGACAGCTACACGCGGGTGCTGGAAACGCTCGCGGCCGATCCCGACTGCGTGCTCGCCAACCTGGTGCTGACCGGCGAAGACGAGCGTGCGCAACTGGCGCACTGGAGCCGGAACCTGCCGCATCGCGCGTACGACGAGCCCGTGCATCGCCTGCTTGCAAAGCAGGCGCGGCGCACACCCGACGCGGTGGCGCTGGTGTTCGGCGAGGTCTCCCTGAGCTATGCACAGCTGGAAGCGCGTGCCAACCGGCTGGCGCACCGGCTGATCGCACTGGGCGTGCGGCCCGACACCCAGGTGGGCATTGCCGCCGAGCGCAGCATCGAGATGGTGGTGGGGCTGCTCGCGATCCTGAAGGCCGGCGGCGCCTACGTGCCGATCGACCCCGAGTATCCGAAGGACCGCATCGCCTACATGCTGGAGGACAGCGGCGTCGGGCTGCTGCTCACGCAGAGCCACATCGCACCGGGCATTCCCGCTCAAGCCGGCGTGCGCATGATCGAGCTCGACCGGCTGGACCTGGAGGCGGGCGCGAGCGTCGACCCCGATGTGGCCCTGCATGGCGACAACCTGGCCTACGTGATCTACACCTCGGGCTCGACCGGCCGGCCCAAGGGCGCGGCCAACCGCCACCGCTCGCTGTTCAACCGGCTGGCGTGGATGCAGGACGCCTATGCGCTGGGCGAGGCGGACACGGTGCTGCAGAAGACACCGTTCAGCTTCGACGTGTCGGTGTGGGAGTTCTTCTGGCCGCTGATGCAGGGTGCGCGCCTGGTGGTGGCGCAGCCGGGTGACCACCGGGAACCGGGCAAGCTGGTCGACCTGATCCGCAAACACCAGGTCACCACGATCCACTTCGTGCCGTCGATGCTGCAGGCGTTCGTGGCGCACGAAGGCGTCGAGGCGTGCACAAGCCTGAAGCGCATCGTGTGCAGCGGGGAGGCGCTGCCTGCCGAGGCACAAGCCAAGGTGTTCGAGCGCTTGCCCGGCGCGGGTTTGTACAACCTGTACGGCCCGACCGAAGCGGCCATCGACGTGACGCACTGGACGTGCCAGGCAGACGGTCGCAACCACGTGGCCATCGGTCGTCCGATCGCGGGCATCGAGACCTATGTGCTGGACGACGGGCTGAATCTCTCGGCGCAAGGACTGCCCGGCGAGCTGTACCTGGGCGGCATCGGGCTGGCGCGCGGCTACCTTGGCAAGAACGGGCTCACATCTGAGCGTTTCGTGGCCGATCCGTTCAGCGACATGGGCGAGCGGCTGTACCGCACGGGCGACCTCGTGCGCTGGCGAGAAGACGGGCAGCTCGAATACCTCGGGCGCATCGACCACCAGGTCAAGATCCGGGGCTTCCGCATCGAGCTGGGCGAGATCGAGGCGCAACTGCTCGCACAGTCCGAGGTGCGCGAGGCGGTGGTGGTGGCCGAGCAGGGCCCCGGTGGCGCGCGGCTGGTGGGCTACGTCTCGCCGCATGCAGGCCAGCAGCTCGACACCGCGGCATTGAAGACACGCCTTCATGCAAGCCTGCCGGAATACATGGTTCCCGGCATCGTCATGGCGCTGGACACGCTGCCGCTGAACGCCAACGGCAAGGTCGATCGCAAGGCGTTGCCGCAGCCCGACTCGGTTGCGACCGAGGTCTACGAGGCGCCGTCCACTGCGGTGGAACAGGCGCTGGCCGCGATCTGGGCCGAGCTGTTGCGTGTGCCGCAGGTGGGGCGACGAGACAACTTCTTCGCCCTCGGTGGGGATTCCATTCTGAGCCTGCAGATCGTGGCGCGCTTGCGCGCGGCGGGTTGGAAGCTGACGCCGCGTCAGATGTTCGATCGCCAGACCATCGCGGAACTCGCGGAGGTGGCCGAGGCCGTGGACGCGGCGGCAACGGCGGGGGACGAGCGCGGCGCAAGCGTCGGTGCGGTCCCGCTGCTGCCGTTCCAGGCTGAATTCTTCGAGACCGGAATGCCGCGTCGCCATCACTGGAATCAGGCCTTGCTGTTGCTTAGCCGGGAGCCTTTGGATTTGCCTGCGCTCGAAAGTGCGCTGGTGGCCGTGGTGGAACACCATGACGGTTTTCGGCTGCGCTTTCGCCAGGACGCCGCAGGTGCCTGGCAACAGGCCTACGAGCCGTTGCCCGCGAACTGGCGGCAGGCGCTGCTGTGGGTGCGCAAGGCGAAGGATGAAGCAGAGGTCGAGGCCCTGTGCGACGAAGCCCAGCGCAGTCTGGACCTGGAGCGGGGCCCGCTGCTGCGCGCGCTGGCGATCGAGCTGGGCGACGGCAGCCGGCGCTTGCTGCTCGCGGCGCATCACCTGGTGGTCGACGGTGTGTCGTGGCGCATCCTGATCGAAGACCTGGCGCACGCCTATGCCCGGCAGCGAGCGGGCGAGCGCATCGTGTTGCCAGCCAGGACAGCAAGCGTGAAGGACTGGGCGCTGGCTTTGCAGGCCCATGCCGCAGCCGGCGACGAAGAGTTGGCCTTCTGGCGCGCGCTGGCCGACGCACCGGTCGCGCTGCCTTGCGCGCATCCGGAAGGCGTGAGCACGCAGGCCGAGCGCGCAGGCGTCGAGTTGCGTCTCGACAAGGCCAGGACGCATGCACTGCTCAAGGAGGTTCCGGCGGCCTACCGCACGCAGGTCAACGATGTGTTGCTGACGGCCCTTGGCCGGGCGCTGTGCGCCTGGAGCGGCCACGAGCGACTGCAGATCATGGTGGAGGGGCACGGCCGCGAAGACTTGCGCGGCGGCGTCGACCTGTCGCGCACCACGGGGTGGTTCACCAGCCTGTTCCCGGTGCTGCTCGATCCTCTGGGGGCGCCGGGCGAGGCGCTCAAGCGGGTCAAGGAAAGCCTGCGTCGTATTCCGTTCAAGGGATTCGGCTACGGCGCATTGAAGTACCTGGGCAATGAGGCACAACAGGGCGCCTTGCGCGCGCTGCCGAAGCCGCATCTCGTCTTCAACTACCTTGGCCAGGTCGACAACGGCTTTGACGCGCACTCGCCCTGGCGGCTGGCCGACGAAAGTGCCGGCGCGGCGATGGACGAGGCCGCGCCGCTCATGCACGAGTTCACGGTCAACGCTCAGGTGGCCGACGGCGAACTGCGTCTTTCCGTGAGCTACAGCCGCGCCAGGCATGCCCGGCAGGAAGTGCAGGGGTGGGTGAAGCGCTTCGAAGAGGAGCTCGTCGCGCTGATCGCGCACGCCACCGCGGGCGTGCGCGGCGTGACGCCTTCGGACCTCCCGCTGGCCGGACTCGACCAGGCGCAGCTCGATGCCTTGCCGCTGCCGATCGCCGAGCTGGAAGACCTGTATCCGTTGTCGCCCATGCAGCAAGGCATGTTGTTCCACGGCCTGCTCGAGCCGCGGGACGGCAGCTACATCAACCAGCTGGCGGTGGACGTGGAGCGCCTCGACCCGTCGCGTTTGCGCGCCGCGTGGGAGGCTGCGTTGCGGCGCAGCGAGATCCTGCGCAGCGGCTTCCTGGTCCACGGCGAGGCGCCGTTGCAATGGGTCACGGCGCGCGCCGAGATGCCCTGGATCGAGCGGGACCTGCGCGAGTCCGCCGACATTGGCGGCGCCCTGGAGGCATTGGCGTTCGAGCAGATGGCGCAAGGCTTCGATCTGGCCCGGCCGCCGCTGATGCGGTTGCTGCTGGTTCGCACCGGAGAACAGCGCCACCACCTGATCTGGACACACCATCACCTCCTGCTCGACGGCTGGAGCGCCGCGCAGTTGATGGCCGAGGTATTGCTCCGGTACGAAGGGCGACCGCCGATGCAGGCGCCTGGGCGATATCGCGACTACATCGCCTGGCTGGGGGCACGCGACCCTCGGGCCGGCGAGCGCTACTGGCGCGCGGTCATGGGAACCATGGACGCGCCGACGCGACTGCTGTCCGCGTTGCGGCCCCCGGATCGCCCGGGCGTCGGCAAGGCACGCCATTGCAGCGAACTCGATGCACCGGCAACGCTGCGCTTGCAACAGGCCGCGCGGCGCGAGCGAGTGACCTTCAACACGCTGGTGCAGGCGGCGTGGGCGCTGCTGCTGGGGCGCCATACGGGCCAGCGAACGGTGGTGTTCGGCGCCACCGCGGCCACACGCCCGGCCGAGCTGCCCGGCGCCGAGCAGATGCTGGGTTTGTTCATCAACACCTTGCCCGTGGTGGCGTCGCTGCGGCCCGGGCAGCGCGTGGGCGCATGGCTGCGGGAACTGCAGGCCAGCCAGGTGGCGGCACGCGAGCACGAACACACGCCCTTGCACGAGATCCAGGCCTGGGCCGGCGGCGCGGGGCAGGGCCTGTTCGACACCCTGCTGGTGTTCGAAAACTACCCGGTCGACCAGGTGCTGCGAGAAGCGGCGCCGGGTGGCCTGGTGTTCGGGCCCGTGCGCACACAGGCGGACACCTCTTACCCCTTGAGCCTGCTGATTCATCAGGGCGATACGTTGCAACTGGAGTGGCTCTATGCGCAGGACCTGTGCGACGCGTCCATGATCGAGCGGCTGGCGAGCCAATTGCATACGTTGCTGCTGGCACTGGCCGAGGACAACGACCGCCCCCTGGCGCAACTGCCGTTGATCGATCCCGCCGCACTGGCCGGACTGGCGCGCTTCGAGCAGGGCGACTTTGCGGCGCGCTCGTGCGAGCCCGTGCATCGGCTGGTCGAGCGGCAGGCACGGGCGCACCCCGAGGCACCGGCCCTGGTCGTCGGCGAGCGCCAATTGAGCCATGCCGCCTTGAACCGGCTGGCCAACCAATGGGCGCATCGCCTGATCCGGCTCGGCATCGGCCCCGAGGATCGGGTGGCGATCGCGGTCGACCGCTCCGTCGAGACGGTGGTCGGACTGCTGGCGGTGTTGAAGGCGGGCGCGGCCTATGTACCGCTGGACCCGTCATTCCCGTCCGATCGCCTTGCCTACATGGTGGAGGACAGCGGCGTGGCCTGGGTGCTGACGCGTGATGCCCTTGCGGCCCGGATTCCGGCTCGGGCGGGGGTGAGCCTGCTGTCCTTCGACGCCTGCGACGTGAGCGCTGAATCGCAGGCCGATCCTGTCGTGCCGATCCATGGAGACCACCTGGCTTATGTGCTGTACACCTCGGGCTCCACCGGACGCCCCAAGGGCGTGGCGATGCGGCACGAAGCGGTGGCGCGGCTGATCGCCTGGCAGCTGGAGCGCACGCCGGGGCCATGCCGCACCCTGTTGTATGCATCGCCTTGTTTCGATGTCGCCTTCCAGGAAATGCTCAGCGGCCTGGCCTCGGGTGGCTGCCTGGTGCAGAGCTCGGAGGCGCAGCGGCTCGATCTGGTGGAACTCGAGGCGCTGATGCGTGAGCAGGCCGTGGAGCGCGTGTTCCTGACCTTCTCCGTGCTGCAGCATCTTGCCGAAGCCTCGTTGGCCCAAGGCTCGCGCTTGCCGGCCCTGCGGGAGGTCGTCACCGCCGGCGAGCAGCTCAAGCTCACGCCGGCCCTGATGGCCTGGTTGCGGCGCGAACCGCAATGCAGGCTCGTCAATCAGTACGGCCCCACTGAAACCCACGTGGTCAGCGAGTTCGGCATCACGTCCGGCGATGGCGAGGGGCTGCCGCCCATCGGGCGGCCGGCTTCCAGCGCGCGCCTGCTGGTGCTGGACGGGTGCCTGCAAAGAGCACCGGTCGGCGTGGCCGGCGAGCTGTACGTCGGTGCCGAAGTG
>NZ_MOWM01000134.1 GCF_016082275.1 Variovorax sp. E3 | reverse complement strand
CCAGCACGCCCGGGTAGCACAGCAGCACCTCGTCGACGCTGCGCGCGGCGGGGTCGCCCTGGTAGGCCGCGAGCACGTCGCTGTCGAGCAGGCGGCGCAGGCCGGGCAACGCGGTGGCGAAGCGGCGCACGGCTTCGGTGGCCGCATCGTCGATGTCGCTCGCGGGGCGCGGCTCGTGGCGCGCGTTGAAGTTCAGTTCCAGCCGGGCCTGCTGCAGAAGCGCCTGCAGCGCGGCGTCCAGCGTGTGGCCGACGTAGAAGTCTTCGCTCTCGTGGCGCAGGTCCGGCGGGCCGAGCCGCATCGGAAACAGCGCGCCCTTGAGCGACTCGACGATCTGCGCGAGCGCGTCGCGCGAGGGAAACTCGCGCGCGCCGGGCTCGCGCGATCGGCGCTGCGAATCACGCCATTCGTCGCGCACGCCGTGCAGTGCGCGAACGATGTCGCTTACCTCGAAATGGGCCATGTGTGTGCTCTCCCTTTTTTTGAATGTGTGTGTGGTGTCGGTCGCTCAGTCCTGCGCCCACGGCAGGCCATGGAAGCGCCATCCGTCGGAGCCGCCGCGGTGCTGCTGCGCGTCGATCTCGCCCTCGAAGCCTTCGAGCACGTTGAAGACATTCGTGAAGCCGGCCTTGGCTGCAGCCTCGGCCGCCAGCGCGGAACGCTTGCCGCTGCGGCACAGCAGCAGCGCCACGGCCTCCTTGCCGCCCTCCTTTGCCAGCCTGGCCTCGAGCTCGCGCACGAAGCGCGGGTTGCGCGTGAGCGCCGTGCCGGTGGCCCAGGCCACGTGCAGGCTGTCGGGCACGTGGCCGACGAACTTGCGCTCTTCGCCCGAGCGCACATCGACCAGCACCGCCCGGCCCTTCTGCACCAGTTCCCAGGCCACCGGTGGCGTCACGCCACCTGCATAAGGCCAACCCGCTTCGGTCGCGCGAGTCCGGGCCTCTTCGAGGGCGGGCGCAAGGCGACGACATCTTCAACTTCCACTGACATGCGTTTCGGCTCCTGTTGTGCGTTGCTTCGATCCATCTTGCGTGATGGCGATAACCATCACTGTAGGAGTGCCACGCCCAAGCTCAAACAACTCAAAAGTCGGTTCCTAACAACCTGGCGATCTATAAGCCGTCACGGGCTTCCCGCAAAATCGCCGGCACCCCTTACCGCAGCGACGAAGGACACCCGTGAGCGATCCCATCGAAGACCCCGAAATGGTTCTGTGCATCCCCGGCCCCTGGGAAGACACCGGCGAGCTGATCCGCCAACTCGCGGCCACCGACAGCGGCTACCTCTTCGCGGGCCGCATCCTCATGCACATGGAAACACGCTTCAGCTGCGAGCTGGTGTTCGAGGACCACGACGAACGCATGCCCAGGGCCTTCTGGGCGGCCGGGCCGCACTGGCGCGACACGCCCGAGATGGCGGCCATCGCCACGCACCGCTCGGTGGTCTACCTCGTGGGCTCCGGCGGCAGCCCGCAGAACGCCGAAGCGCTCATGCGGGCCGGCGCCGCGCTGGTGCGCGCGGGCGGGCTCGGCGTGAAGGTCGAGAGCACGGGCCTGGCGCACACGCCGGCCGCATGGCTCGACCACTGCGAGCACCTCTACCTGTTCTTCGCGCACCGGGCGCTGGTGATCTACCTCACTGGCGACGAGGTGTGCTCCTGCGGCATGCACAACCTCGGCCTGAAGGATGCGGTGACCCAAACCGACCCCGACACCGACCCCGCTGCCGCCACCGAACTGCTGCGCGCCTTCACGCACTACCTGTTCACCGAACAGCCCACCATCCGCCACGGCCAGACCTTCTCGGTGGCGGCCGACGCGCCGGTCTACCGCATCGAAGAGGAAAGCACCCAGACCTACGAGGAAGGCTCGCTGTTCCACAACCCCTACGGCCTCTGGCGCCTGGTGCCGCTGGCCGCCTGACATGAAAAAACCCGGCGCCAACGCGGCGCCGGGTCGGTCGCTGGCCCGAGGGTCCGTCAGAGCTTGGCGATCGAAACTTCGGTCGACTTCACGAGCGCGACCACGTCGGAGCCCACCTTCAGTTGCAGCTCGTCGACCGAGCGCGTGGTGATGACCGAGGTGACGATGCCCCAGGCGGTTTCGACATCGACTTCGGAGACGACGTCGCCGCGGATGATTTCGCGGACCTTGCCCTTGAACTGGTTGCGCACGTTGATGGCTTGGATGGACATGATGGTTTCTCTTTCAGGTTGACAGAAGTGAGGGTGTGAACGGCCGCGATCAGGCGATCTCGGCCACGTCGTCGAACGCCAGCCGGGGGCCGCGCTCGAAAGTGCCGGCGTGGTCTGCCACGCCGAGGTTGACCAGGAAGTTGGCGCGGTAGCGGCCATCCGCGAAGAAGGCCTTGTCGACCAGCTCCGCGTTGAAGCCCGACTGCGGCCCCGCGTCCAGCCCGAGCGAGCGCGCCGCCAGGATCAGGTAGGCGCCCTGCAGGCTGCTGTTGCGAAAGGCCGTGGCCTGCGCGGCCTCGGCGCTCTTCTCGAAGATCGGCTTGGCGTCGTAGGTCGGGAACTGCGTGGGCAGGTGGTCATAGAAGCGCGTGTCGTGCGCCACGATCACCGTCACGCCCGCGGCCAGCGTCTGCGCGGTGTTGCCAGCCGACAGGGCCGGCTTCAGCCTGGCCTTGGCTTCCTCGCTGCGCACGAACACGTAGCGAGCGGGCTGCGCGTTGAAGGCGGTCGGGCCCCACTTCACGAGGTCGTAGAGCTTGTGGATCAGTTCGTCGCTCACGGGCACGGGCTTGAACGCGTGCACGGTGCGGGCCTTGCGGAACAGTTGGTCCAGCGCGGCGTCGGGAATGGCTTGCAGTGTGGTCATTGCCTTGAATGCCTTCGCGGTTCAGTTCGACGCGGCGGCCAACGCCTGGTCGAGGTCGGCGATCAGGTCGTCGATGTGCTCGATGCCCACCGACAGGCGCACCGTGTCTTCGGTCACGCCCGCCTTGGCCAGCTCTTCGGGCGACAGCTGGCGGTGCGTGGTCGATGCGGGGTGCGTGGCCAGCGAGCGCACGTCGCCGATGTTCACCAGGCGCGTGAAGAGCTTCAGCGCATCGAGGAACTTCGCCCCACCCTCGCGGCCAGCGCCGATGCCGAAGGTCAGCACGCCGCTCGAACGGCCGCCGAAATACTTCTTGGCCAATGCGTAGTCGGCGTGGTCTTCGAGCGCCGCGTAGTTCACCCAGTTCACGGCCTTGCTCCGCTTCAGGTGCTGCGCCACCGCCAGCGCGTTGCTGCTGATGCGGTCCATGCGCAGCGCCAGCGTCTCGATGCCCTGCAGGATCAGGAAGGCGTTGAACGGCGAGATGGCCGCGCCCGTGTTGCGCAGCGGCACCACGCGCGCGCGGCCGATGTAGGCGGCCGGGCCCAGCGCCTCGGTGTAGACCACGCCGTGGTAGCTCACGTCGGGTTCGTTCAGGCGCTTGAAGCGCTCCTTGTGCTTGGCCCACGGGAACTTGCCCGAGTCGACGATGGCGCCGCCGATGCTGGTGCCGTGCCCGCCCAGGTACTTGGTGAGCGAGTGCACCACGATGTCGGCGCCGTGCTCGATGGGCCGGCTCAGGTACGGCGAGGGCACCGTGTTGTCGACGATCAGCGGCACGCCGTGGCGGTGCGCGATCTCGGCAATGGCCGCGATGTCGGTCACGTTGCCCGCCGGGTTGCCCAGCGACTCGACGAATACCGCCTTGGTCTTTTCGTCGAACAGCTTCTCGAAGCTGCTCGGGTCGCGGTGGTCCGCGAAGCGTGTGGTGATGCCGAACTGCGGCAGCGTGTGGGCGAACAGGTTGTAGGTGCCGCCATACAGCGCGGTGCTGCTGATGATGTTGTCGCCGGCCTCGGCGATGGTCTGGATCGCGTAGGTCACGGCCGCCTGGCCCGAGGCCAGCGCCAGCGCGGCGATGCCGCCTTCGAGCGCGGCCACGCGCTGCTCGAGCACGTCCTGCGTGGGGTTGTTGATGCGCGTGTAGATGTTGCCCGGCACCTTCAGGTCGAACAGGTCGGCGCCGTGCTGCGCGCTGTCGAACGCGTAGGCCACCGTCTGGTAGATGGGCGGCGCCACGGCGCGGGTGGTGGGCTCGGGCGAATAGCCGGCGTGCACCGACAGGGTTTCGAATTTCCAGTTCTGCGACATGCGACTGCCTTTCAAATGGGCGAATGGATGAACAAGCTCAGATGGCCCAGCGCAGGGCATGCGCCGGGGTGCCGAGCCAGCTTGCGTCGGTGCTTTCGGGTTGGGTCTCTTCGGACTTCTGGAGCACCCTGTCGAGGATCCGTTTTTCAATGGCGGCAAAGGCCGGGTCGCCCTGCGAGCGCGGGCGGGCCAACGCGATGTTCTCGTCGAGCGCGATGCGCCCGTCTTCGATCAGGATCACGCGGTCGGCCAGCGCCACGGCCTCTTGCACGTCGTGCGTCACCAGCAGCGCGGTGAAGCGGTGGCGCTGCCACAGGTTCTCGATGAGGCGGTGCATCTCGATGCGCGTGAGCGCGTCGAGCGCACCCAGCGGCTCGTCGAGCAACAGCAGGCGCGGGTGGTGCACCAGCGCGCGCGCCAGCGCCACGCGTTGCCGCTGGCCGCCCGACAGGCGCGCCGGCCATTCGTTCTCGCGGTCGGCCAGGCCGACCTGCGCGAGCACTTCCTTGCCGCGCGCCTTGGCGTCGCCGGGCAGGCCCAAGGTCACGTTGTCGAGCACGCGGCGCCACGGCAAGAGGCGCGCCTCCTGGAACATGATGCGGGTGTCGTCGTGCAGGCCGTGCACGGCCTTGCCGTCGGTGTAGAGGCCGCCGGAACTCGCTTCTTCCAGGCCTGCGATGAGCCGCAGCAGCGTGCTCTTGCCGCAGCCGCTGCGCCCCACGATGGCGATGAACTGGCCGGGCTCGATGGTCAGGCGCGTGTTGCGCAGCACCTCGCGCGCGCCGTAGCGCTTGTGCAGGCCGCGCGCCTCGAGGCGCACGCCGCCGGCAATGGCCTGCTGCGGCTGGATGTCTTTCAGAACGGCACTCATGGGCTCAGGCTCCGGGTTTGAACAGCGCCACGTTCAGCGCATCGATTTTTCGGGGCAGCAGCTTCTCGGCGAAGAAGGCATCGGCGATGCGCTGCTGTTCGGTCAGGCCTTCGGCCACCACCGGGCGCACCGCGTAGCTGCGGCGGCCGTTGGCCTGCTCGATGGTCGCGGCGTCCAGGCCCCACACGGGCGACAGCAACGCGGCCGCCTCCTTCGGGTTCTGCTTGACCCACTTGCCGGTCT
This sequence comes from Variovorax sp. E3, assembly GCF_016082275.1. Lineage (GTDB taxonomy): Bacteria > Pseudomonadota > Gammaproteobacteria > Burkholderiales > Burkholderiaceae_C > Variovorax. The sequence continues at coordinate 17,831 of NZ_MOWM01000134.1, read as the reverse complement.
TCTCGAGCTCGGCGTAGACCACGCGCAGCACGTCGGGCCGCGCCTTCGCGAACTTGGTGCGGGCCAGGTAGTAGCGCTGGTACGACGCGATGCCCGCGCCGTCGGCCAGCACGCGCACCTTCGACTGGCGCTGTGCGGCGGCCAGGAACGGGTCCCACACCACCCACGCGTCGATCGCGCCCTTCTCGAACGCGGCGCGTCCGTCGGCGGGCGTGAGGTACGCGGGCTCGATGTCCTTGAACGACAGGCCGGCCTTGTCGAGCGCGGCAATCAGCAGGTAATGCGCACCGGCCGCCTTGGCGAAGCCGACCTTCCTGCCCTTGAGATCGGCCACGGTCTTCAGCGGCGAATCTTCGCGGACCACGATGGCCTGCGCCGCGGGCGACGGCGCTTCTTGCGCGATGAAGGTCAGGTCGGCACCGGCCGCCTGCGCGAACACCGGCACGGTGTCGGCCACGTCGGCGCTGATGTCGAGGTTGTCGAGGTTCAGCGCCTCCAGCAGCGGCAGGCCGCTGGTGAACTCGTGCCAGCTCAGCGTGGCGTTGAGCGGCGCGAGCTGCTTTTCGAGCGTGCCCTGCGCCTTCAGCACCGCGATCAGCGTGGACGACTTCTGGTAGCCCAGGCGTACTGTCGTCGGCCGCGTGGCCGCGCCCTGCGCGAGCACCGTGCCCGCACCGGACGCGGCGAGCGCGCCCAGCGTGGCAAGGACCGAGCGGCGGGTGAGAGATGAATGCGTCATGCCCCTGCCCTCACTTCGCCTTGCGCTGGTAACCGGGGTGCCAGCGCAGCCACCATTGCTCCAGGCCGCGCGCGAACAGGTCGGCCAGCTTGCCGAGCAGCGCGTACAGCAGGATGCCCACCAGCACGATGTCGGTCTGCAAGAACTCGCGGGCGTTCATCGTGAGGTAGCCGATGCCGGCCTGCGCCGAAATGGTTTCGGCCACGATCAAGATCACCCACATCAGGCCCAGCGAGAAACGCAGCCCCACCAGGATCGACGACAGCGCGCCCGGCAGGATGACCTCGCGGTACAGCTGCCAACGCGACAGGCCGTAGGTGCGCCCCATCTCGATCAGCTGCGGGTCGACGTTGCGAATGCCGTGAAAGGTGTTCAGGTAGATCGGGAAGAACACCGACACCGAAATCAAGAACAGCTTGGCCGACTCGTCGATGCCGAACCACAGGATGACTAGCGGAATCAGCGCCAGCGCCGGAATGTTGCGCACCATCTGGATGGTCGAGTCGAGCAGCGTCTCGGCGAACTTCACCGAGCCCGTGAGCAGGCCGAGCGCCAGCCCCGCCCCGCCGCCGATGGCCAGCCCCGCGAGCGCGCGGCCCGCGCTGACCTTCACATGGGTCCACAGCTCGCCCGAGGCGGTGAGCGTCCACGCGGCCTTGACCACGTCGACCGGCGCCGGCAGCACGCGCGTGCTGAGCCAGCCCAGCGACGACGCGATCTGCCAGAACACGATGAGCCCCACGGGCACCAGCCACGGCACCAGCCGCCCCAGCACGTTGAGCGCGAAGTTCTTCAGCGCATGCCCTTCGTGCTCGGCGGGCACGGCCGCCGGCAGGTCCTGAACTTGTTCGGTCATGGCGGTCCTTCAGCTTTGGGAAACGAGGCGCGAAGGCGCGTCGAGGTTGGCGATGACTTCGCCGAAGGGGCCGCTCAGCGAGCCGCCCGCAAGTTGCGTCTTGGCCTTGCGCGACAGCAGCGGGAACACCAGTTCGGCGAAGCGGTAGGCCTCTTCGAGGTGCGGGTAGCCCGACAGGATGAACTTGTCCAGGCCCAGCGCGGCGTACTCTTCGATGCGCGCCGCCACCGTCTTCGCATCGCCCACCAGCGCCGTGCCGGCACCGCCGCGCACCAGGCCCACGCCGGCCCACAGGTTGGGCGCGATCTCCAGCTCGGCGCGCGAGCGCCTGGCGCCGCCCGCATGCAGCGCGGCCATGCGGCGCTGGCCTTCGGAGTCCATGCGCGCAAAGGCGGCCTGCGCGCGGATCACGGTCTCGTCGTCCACGCGGCTGATGAGCTCTTCGGCCGCCTTCCATGCGGCGTCTTCGGTCTCGCGCACGATCACGTGCAGGCGGATGCCGAACTCGACCTTGCGGCCCTTGCGTTCGGCACGGGCGCGCACGTCGGCGATCTTCTTGGCCACTTCGGCGGGCGGCTCGCCCCAGGTGAGGTAGGCATCGACCTGCTCCGCGGCCAGCTCGTGCGCAGGGGCCGACGAGCCGCCGAACCACACGGGCGGGTACGGCTTCTGCACCGGCGGGTAGAGCAGCTTGGCGCCCTTCACGCTCAGGTGCTTGCCGTCGTAGTCGAAGCCCTGGCCGTCATGGCTGCGCGCGATGATCTCGCGCCAGATGCGGATGAACTCGGCCGACTGTTCGTAGCGCGAGGCATGGTCGAGGTAGACGCCGTCGCCTTCCAGTTCGGCCTGGTCGCCACCGGTCACGAGGTTCACCAGCAGGCGCCCGCCCGAGAGCCGGTCGAAGGTCGCGGCCATGCGCGCGGCCAGGCTGGGCTGGTGCAGGCCGGGGCGCACCGCGACCAGGAACTTGAGCTTCTTCGTGGAGCCGATCAGGCTGGACGCGATGACCCATGGGTCTTCGCACGAGCGGCCCGTGGGAATGAGCACGCCTTCGTAGCCGAGGTTGTCGGCCGCGCCGGCAATCTGCTGCAGGTAGGCCAGGTCGATGGGGCGCGCGCCTTCGCTCGTGCCGAGGTAGCGGCTGTCGCCGTGCGTGGGGAGGAACCAGAAGATCTGCATCACGCCACTCCCGCGCCGGCGGCTTCGAGCACGTTGATCTTCTTCGGGATCAACTTGAGCGCGAAGAAGGTGTCGGCAATCTGCTGCTGCTCGGCCAGGATGGCTTGGTGATCGGCGCGGTGCCGTAGGCGGTGCGGGCCTGCGCCAGCTCGGCCACGGGCTTGGGCAGGCCCCAGAGCGCGGCCAGCTCGGCGGCCAGTTCGTTCCGGTGGGCGGCGCCCCAGGTGTCGACCTTGTTGATTTCCTCGATGGCAATGGCCAGCACGTCGGCGTTCCTGGCCACGTAGTCGAGCGACGAGAAGTAGTAGGCGCGGTTGCCGACCACGCCGGTGGCGTTGGCCAGGATGCGCGCTTCGAGCGACTGCTCGGCCGCGGCCAGGAACGGGTCCCAGATGACCCACGCATCGACCGAGCCCTTTTCGAACGCGGCGCGCGCGTCGGCCGGCGGCAGGTAGACCAGGTTCAGGTCGCTGTACGCCAGGCCATGCTTCTCGGCCAGCTTGACGATGAAGTAGTGGACGTTCGAGCCCTTGTTGAGCGCGATCTTCTTGCCCTTGAGCTCGGCCACGGTCTTGATGGCCGAGCCCTTGGGCACCAGCACGGCCTCGGCCTGCGGACGCGGCACGGTCGCGCCCACGTAGGCCAGCGGCGCGCCGGCGGCCTGCGCAAAGATGGGCGGCGCTTCGCCCACGTCGCCGAAGTCGATGGAGCCGACGTTCAGCGCCTCCAGCTGCACGGGGCCGGCGGTGAACTCGGTCCACTTCACGCTCACGCCCAGCGGCTGCAGGCGTTTTTCGAGCGTGCCGCGGCCCTTGAGCAGCGTGAGATAGCCCTTCTGGTGGCCGATGCGGAACTGGCGCGCGGGGGCCTGGGCCAACGCCGCGAACGAGGAAGGCAGCGCGACGGCGGCGGCCACGCCCTGGATCAGGCGGCGGCGGGGTGCGGAAATCAATGTCATGGCAGTGGTCCGTGGAGGGTTCGGCGCGCGGTCACGCGGCGGAAATGAAGCTCACGATCAGCGCGATGGCGCTGACGACGATGGCGCTCACGACCAGGTCGCCCAGCGCATGCCAGAGCGAGCGCGGGGTGGTGTCGAGCACGGAGTCTTCGGTGGCAACGGGGGTCATGCGTGGATTCCTTGGCTTGGTGTTTGCAAAACGTCGGGCAAAAGCTGTCCCGCGCCGCGCGCACGCGGCTTTCAAAAAAACGGGATGAGGGATGAGGTCGGCAATGCCGGGCCCGCGCTGCGCGAGCCCCGGCTTCAGACGCTACATCGCACGCGCGAGAACGGCACGGGCTCGAAGCCGTGGGTCGCGGGCAGCTTCAGGCCTTCGGTGGCCAGCACCTCGACGGCCTCGTTGAGTCGCTCGGCCAGGTCGTGGTGCACCTGGTAGGCGTTTTCGGGCGTGAGCGTGATCTGCGAATCGCTGGCGTACACGCCCGGCAGGATGTGGCGCGCCGACAGCGACTGCAGCACGGGGCGCAGCGCGTAGTCGAGCGCGAGCATGTGGTGCGGGCTGCCGCCGGTGGCCAGCGGCAGCACCGTCTTGCCCTTCAGCGCGTTCTGCGAGAGCAGGTCGAGAAAGACCTTCAGCACGCCGCTGTAGGCGGCCTTGTAGACCGGCGTGGCCACGACGACCACGCGCGCCTCGGCCACCTTGGCGATCGCGTTGACGATGGCCGGGTGGTTCCAGTCGGCCAGCAGCAGCGCCTGCGCCGGCAGGTCGCGGATGGAGAGCCGCTCGATCCGCGCATGGCGGCTCGCCAGCCGGTCGCCCACCGCGTCGAGCAAGGCGGTGGAACGGGACGGGGCCGAGGGGCTGCCGGCAATCAGGAGAACGGACACAGGAGACTTTCGATCGGTAGGAGATGCAATGCGTGAGGGCCGCCGCGCACGGCCGCCCGAAGCGGCCGGCCCGCCCCCGGTAGGGAGTAGGCGTAGCGACACGAAGTGCGCGAAGCCTGGGGGCGAGCTACTTTTGCTTCGGTGCGTAGATCTGGTCGAAGGAGCCGCCGTCGGCGAAGTGCTCCTTGTCGGCCTTGGCCCAGCCGCCGAAGGCCTGGTCGATGGTCACCAGCGTGAGTTTGGGGAACTGCTTGTCGTACTTGGCCTTGGCCTTGTCCGACGTCGGGCGGTAGAAGTTGCGGCCCGCAATGTCCTGGCCTTCGTCGGAGTAGAGGTACTTCAGGTATTCCTCGGCCACGGCGCGCGTGCCCTTCTTGTCGACGACCTTGTCGACCACGGCCACGCTGGGCTCGGCCAGGATGGAGATGGACGGCACCACGATCTCGAACTTTTCGGGGCCGAATTCCTTCAGCGCCAGGAAGGCTTCGTTCTCCCAGGCCAGCAGCACGTCGCCCACGCCGCGCTGCACGAAGGTGATGGTCGCGCCGCGCGCGCCGGTGTCCAGCACGGGCACGTTCTTGAACAGGTTGCCGATGTATTCCTTGGCCTTGGCGTCGCCGCCGTACTTGCGCTTGGCGAACTCCCACGCGGCCAGGTAGTTCCAGCGGGCGCCGCCCGAGGTCTTGGGGTTGGGGGTGATCACCTGCACGCCGGGCTTGACGAGGTCATCCCAGTCCTTCAGGCCCTTGGGGTTGCCCTTCTTCACCAGGAACACGATGGTCGAGGTGTAGGGTGCCGAGTTGTGCGGCAGGCGCTTTTGCCAGTCGGCCTTGACGAGGCCGCCGTGCGTGACGAGCGCGTCGATGTCGCCGCCCAGGGCCAGCGTGGCCACGTCGGAATCGATGCCGTCGATGATCGAACGGGCCTGCTTGCCCGAGCCGCCGTGCGACTGCTTGACCGTCACGTCCTGGCCGGTCTTGGCCTTCCAGTACTTGGCGAAGGCCTGGTTGTAGTCCACGTAGAGCTCGCGCGTCGGGTCGTACGACACGTTCAGCAGCGTCACGGGACCGGTTCCGCCCTGCGCGAACGACGGCAATGCCGACAGGGCCATGGCACCGGCCACGCCGGCACCCAGGGAAAGCTTGATAAAGTCGCGGCGAAGGCTCATGGTGTCTTGCTCTAAAAAGGCATATCAATGAAGCTGCGTATTCTCAATACGACATATAGAAACTGGAACGACCAAGTTTTCAGTTCTAAATAGCGAAATCAACTAAGCAACCGCTTTCCCCACCAGAGGCAACAAGACAATGGCACGCATGGTTCAGTGCATCAAACTCGGCAAAGAGGCCGAAGGGCTCGACTTCCCGCCCTATCCCGGAGACTTGGGCAAGCGCCTGTGGGAAAACGTCAGCAAGGAAGCCTGGGCCGCCTGGCTCAAGCAACAAACGATGCTGGTCAACGAAAACCGGCTGAACCTGGCCGACCTGCGCGCCCGTCAGTACCTGGCCCGCCAGATGGAAAAGCACTTCTTCGGCGAAGGCGCCGACGTGGCCCAGGGCTACGTGCCTCCCCCCGCCAGCTGAACCCCATGGCTCGGCCGTGACCGCTGAGCCGGTGACCTGGCGCGCCGACGGCGTGCCGCGCAGCGAACGCTTCGACGACATCTATCACACCGAGACCGGAGCCTTGGCGCAATCGCGCCATGTGTTCCTGGGCGGCTGCGGCCTGCCCCAGGCCTGGGCCGGACAGCCGCAATGGCTGATTCTCGAAACCGGCTTCGGGCTGGGCCTCAATTTCCTGACAACCTGGCAGGCGTGGCGCGCGGACCCCGGGCGGCCGCGCCTGCTGCACTTCGTCTCGGTCGAGGCCCATCCGGTTTCGGCCGACGATCTGCTGCGCGCGGCCGAGGCGTACCCCGAACTCGCGGCGTTGGCCGGCGAGTTGGCCGCGCAATGGCATGGCCTGCTGCCCGGCTTTCACCGGCTGGCCTTCGACGACGGCCGCGTGCTGCTCACCGTGTGCATCGGCGACGTGCAGCCGATGCTGCGCGCGCAGCGCTTCGAGGCCGACAGCATCTTCCTGGACGGCTTCAGCCCGCAGCAGAACCCGGACATGTGGTCGCCGGAAACGCTCAAGACCGTGTCGCGCTTTGCGCGGCAAGGCACGCGCGTCGCCACCTGGACCATCGCGCAGCCGGTCCAAGACGCGCTCCAGCAGTACGGTTTCAGCGTCGATGAATACGAAGGCTTGCCCCCCAAGCGCGATTGCCTGCGCGGCGCGTTCGCGCCCGCTTGGACAGTCCGGCGGCGGGAGCCCGTGCCCGAGCGCATCGACACGCCGGGCCACTGCGCCGTCATCGGCGCGGGTCTGGCCGGCGCGGCCGTGGCGGCGAGCCTGGCGCGACGCGGCTGGCGGGTCACCGTGCTCGACGCCGCCGAGCGGCCCGCATCGGGCGCGTCCGGCCTGCCCGTGGGCATGCTCGCGCCGCACGTGTCGCCCGACGATGCGCTGCTGTCGCGCCTCACGCGCGCCGGCATCCGCGCCACGTGGTCCGAACTGACCCGGCTGCTCGAAGAAGGCCGCGACTGGCGCGCCAGCGGCGTGCTCGAACGCCGGCCCGATGGCGATGTGCGCGTGCCCGCAGGCTGGAGTGACAGCGGCCCCAATGAATCGTGGCCCGCGAATGCCGGGCAGTTGGCCGCCGCCGGCCTGCCCGGCGACACGCCTGCGCTGTGGCACGACCGCGCGGCCTGGGTACGGCCCCACCGTCTGATCGCCGCTTGGCTAGGCCAGCCCGGCGTGACGTTTCGCGGTGGTTGCCGCGTCACGCGACTGGAACGCAATGAAAACCGGTGGCAGTTGTTCGATTCGGCCAATGCGGTATGGATCGAGGCAGACCGCGTGGTCATCTGTGCCGGCTACGAATCCGGCCACTTCGCCCCAACCCTGCCGCTGCAACCTGTGCGCGGCCAGGTCGCCTGGGGCACCACGCCCGACGGCGCCGACTTGCCCGCGACCCCGATCAACGGCGACGGCCACCTGATCGCACGCGTGCCGCATGAAGAAGGCCCTCCGATCTGGCTGGCGGGCGCGACCTTCGACCGCGACAGCACCAACCTCTCCCCCCACGCGGCAGACAGCGAAGCAAACCGCGAGCGCCTTGCCCGACTGCACCCGGCTTCCGCCGCCGCGCTGGCCTCGTCATTCGCACAGGACGCGGTCAACACCTGGGTAGGCGTCCGCTGCGCCTCAGGCGACCGCCGCCCGCTGGTCGGCCCGCTCACCGCCGGCGACACGAGCCTCTGGGCCTGCACCGCCCTCGGCTCACGCGGCCTGAGCTTCGCCGCGTTGTGCGCCGAACTGCTGGCTGCCCAATGGCATGCCGAGCCGTTGCCGTTGCCGGCCACGCTGGCCAAGGCACTGGGAACGCAGCGGCTCTGATCGAAAGCGGCCCTCGGCGTGAGCGCGCGCCGAACCACAACGCCAAGTCAATCAGACAGGCGCCAACAGGTGGTCCACCTTGCTGTCCCCGTAAGTCCGCAGCACCTCGGAGATAACGACCTTGTACCCATCCAGCCAATCCGCCTGCGAAGCCTTCGCCTGCTGGTGCACCGGGTGCCGGATCAGCGCCTGCAGGCTCTCCAGCGACTCCCAGTAGTACACGTTCGACACCAGCCCGTTGCCCGCGTTCTCCCACGTCTCCTCCCCCAGATAGCCCGGCAGTGACTTCGCGGCCTCGGCGATCGTCTGGTCGAGCCGATGGAATTCATCGTCGAACTGCTTCTTGGCAAAGATGAAGGTGGCGGAGTACATGGCTGGCGAATTCCCCTTGGTAGAAAGCCCGAAGAACGCCGCCCGAACCCGGGCGGGCGCCGATTCTGCGGCATAGGCCCGGCGCAATCCACCCCTTGTCGCACGAAGGCCCCAGAATGCGACGCATGGCCACCCAGTACGACATCCTGCACACCACCGTCTACCGCTACAAGAAGCCGGTCACCTTCGGCTTGCACCGCGTCATGTTCCGTCCGCGCGACAGCCATGACCTGCGCGTGCTGGCCACCGATCTTCAGGTGAGCCCGCAGGCCTTCACCCGGCTCATTCAGACCCGCACTCCAACTCCGTGGCGCTGGTGCAGCCCATGGGCGAGGCGACCGAGCTGCGCATCGTGTGCTCCTTCACCATCGAGCACGTGCCGGCCCAGCAAGACCAACTGGCGCTCGACCCCGCCGCCGAATTCCTGCCCTTCGCCTACTCGCTGCAGGAGCGCCTCGACCTCGAGCATTACCTGCGCCCGCACCACGAAGACGACAACCAGGGCACGCTGATTCGCTGGGCCCACCAGTTTCTGCACACCGACAAGCCCAACAGCACGCGCGAGGTGCTCGCGCGCATGAACGCGCACATCGGCCAGAGCCTCGAATACAAGGCGCGCGACGAAGAAGGCACGCAGACGCCGCTGGCCACGCTGGCGCTGGGCAGCGGCAGTTGCCGCGACTACGCGCTGCTCATGATGGAGGCCGCGCGGCGCCTGGGCATTGCCACGCGCTTCGTCTCGGGTTACCTCTACGACGCCGCGCTCGACACCGCCACGCAGGCCCAGGCCGACTCGATGACCGGCGCCGGCACCACCCACGCCTGGCTGCAGGCCTACCTGCCGGGCATCGGCTGGCTGGCCTTCGATCCGACCAACAACCTGATGGGCAGCGGCCAGCTGATCCGCGTGGGCGTCACGCGCGACCCGGCGCAGGCGGCGCCCATCTCGGGCAGCTGGTACGGCGATGCCGAGGCTTATGAAGGCCTCGAAGCGACCGTGGTGGTCACGCGCCGCAAGAACTGAAGCGCAAGCGATCAGCGCACCGCCGCCCGCGCCGCGGCCAGCTTCGCCTCCAGCTGCGCGACCAGCGCCCTCGCCTCGTCACCCTCCGGAATGTCCCGCCCGCTGTCGCGCCACGCGACGGCGCTCTTGAAGCCCTCGGCCTCGGCCTGCCGCCGGAACCACATGCCTTCGGGGTTGTGCCGCGTGATGCCGTCGAACACGGTCGCGAACATCTGGCTCTGCTCCAGCCCCATCGAATGCCAGACCTGGTTGACCACCAGCTTGTGCATCATCAGGTGCGAGCGCGGCGCGCCCGCGATGCGCAGCGCCAGCTTCAAGGTGGCGTCGTCGAGCTGATCGGCCGGCACCGAGAAATTCGCCAGCCCCCATTCGGCCGCCTGCGTGCCCGTGATGGTGTCGCCCGTGAACATGAGCTGCTTGGCGCGCATCGCGCCCAGCCGGTAGGTCCACATCGCCGTGGTCGGGCAGCCCCACACGCGCGTGGGCATGTAGCCGATGCGCGCATCGTCGGCCATGGCCAGCAGGTCGCAGCACAGCGCGATGTCGCTGCCGCCCGCCACCGCGTAGCCGTGTACCTTGGCGATGGTCGGCTTGCGGCTGCGCCACAGGGCCATGAAGTCGTCGGTGTTGCGCTTCATGGCGGCGTAGTCGAGCATCGGGTCCCAGGGTGTTTTCTCTTGCCGGCAGGGATGGTCGCCCTGCCCCTCGCGGCCGTGGCCTTCGGCGTAGTCGCCCAGGTCGTAGCCGGCGCAGAAGGCGCGGCCCGCGCCCTCGACCATGATCACGTGCACCTCGTCGTCGGCCTCGGCCCACTCGACCGCCTGGCGGATCTCCGAGGGCGTGGTCTCGCCGATGGCATTGAGCTTGTCGGGCCGGTTGAGCACGAGGCGCGCGATGCGCGGGTGTTGCGGGTCCTTGTCGATCAGCACGGTGTCGAAGGCGGGCATGGCGGTTTGTCTCCTTGTATGTGTAGGGGTCACGCTGCTTTTTTAGCATCGACCGCCGCACGCAGGCAAACCGGCAACCGCTTCAGACCCCCGCGACGCCCCCCAGCTGAAAGCGAAACACCGCCCCCTTGTCGGGCTGCTGCACCAGCCGGATGTCGCTGCCGTGCAGCTGCAGGATGCGCTTGACGATCACCAGCCCCAGCCCGCCGCTGCTGGTGCTGTCGGTGCTGCGCGCGCCGCTCATGAACACGGGCCGCACGAACAGCGCCTTCTGCAGCTCGCCCGGAATGCCCGGGCCGGTGTCGCTCACCTGCACCGTCACGCCCGCGTTCTCGGCGCGCAGCTGCACCACGATCTCGCCACCCTCGGGCGTGTGGCGGATGGCGTTGTCCAGCAGGTTGGTCAGCACGCGCTCGATCATGCCCAGGTCGGCCGACACCACCGGCAGGCCCGACGCGATGTCGGGCCGCAGCCGCTGGTGGCGCGCCTCGGCCGCCAGCTCGAACTTCTGGAACACGTCCTGCACGAGGTCGGCCAGCGCGAAGTTCTCTTTCTCGGGCTTGACCACGCCGTATTCGAGCCGGGCCAGCTCGAACACCTCCTGCGCGAGCCGGCCCACCTTGCGGCTCTGGCCGAGCGCGATTTCCAGGTAGCGCCGGCGTTCCGATTCGTCGAGCGTGCCGGCCTTGAGCAGCAGCGTTTCAAGATACCCGTGCAGCGACGTGAGCGGCGTGCGCAGGTCGTGCGAGATGTTGGCGAACAGCTCGCGGCGCTGCTGGTCTTGGAGCGTGAGCTCGCGCCACTGCTCGGCGATGCGGCGCGTCATCTGCGTGAAGGCCTGGCCCAGCTGCGCGATTTCGTCGCCGCCCTGCGACAGGCGCTCCAGCGTGGGCGCTTCGGTCTCGAGCGAGGCAATGCCCTCGGTCTCGAAGCGCTTCACGGCGGCCGTCAGCTCGCGCAGCGGCCGCGTGATGAGCCGAAACGCCGCCAGCCCCGCGAGCAGCCCGAGCAGCGCCACCAGCCCCATCGACCACAGCGTGGTGCGCAGCACGTTGTCGGCCGCCAGGTTGGCGACCAGCGCGTCGTGGTCCTCGCCCTGCAGCACCACGTACACATAGCCCGCGTCGCGCCCGCCCATGCGCAGCGGCGCCGCGCTGAACACCTTGGTGCCACCCAGGCTGCGCGGGTCGTCGCCCACGATGGGCATCGGCGCGCCCGACAGCAGCTTGCGGATGGGCGCCAGCTCGACCCGGTCGCGCTTCAGGTGGCCGGGCGGCGCGGCCTGCGCCTCGATGCGGCCGTCCAGCCCCAGCAGGTAGACCTCCACGCTCGGGTTGACGGCCATGAGCTTGTCGAACAGGTCTTTCACCGCGTCCTGGTTCAGGCCGCCGGGCTTCATGAGTTCGGAGTTCTCGGCGATGTGCGCGGCCAGCCCGCTCGACAGCCGCTGCACCACTTCTTGCTCGTGCTTGCCGCTGGCCCACACCTGCAGCCACACCGAGGCGCCGCAGCACACCAGCAGCAGCACCGCGAACACGGCCGACAGCCGCCGCGACAGCGTGGCCCAGGCCATCACGAGGCGTCCTCCCCGTTCGCGCTGGCCGACAGCTTGTAGCCGCGCCCCCACACCGTGAGGATGCGGCGCGGCTCGGCGGGGTCGGCCTCGACCTTGGTGCGCAGCCGGTTGATGTGCGTGTTGACGGTGTGCTCGTAGCCGTCGTGCTGGTAGCCCCAGACCTGGTTGAGCAAATCCAGCCGCGAGAACACCTTGCCGGGGTTGCGGGCAAAGAAGTACAGCAGGTCGAACTCGCGCGGCGTGAGCTCGATGAGCTTGCCGTCCACCCGCACCTCGCGCGCCAGCGGCTCGATGTCCAGGTTGCCCAGCGTGAGGCTGCCCGACTCCATGCGCGCGTTGCGGGCCAGTGCGTCGGTGCGCCGCAGCAGCGCCTTCACGCGCGCCACCAGCTCCAGCACCGAGAAGGGCTTGGCCAGGTAGTCGTCGGCGCCCAGCTCCAGCCCGAGGATGCGGTGCACCTCGCTGGAACGCGCGCTGATGATGATGATCGGCGTGTAGCGGGTCATGGCGCGGGCGCGGCGGCAGATTTCCAGGCCGTCGATGCCGGGCAGCATCAGGTCGAGCACCAGCGCGTCCCAGTTGCCGCGCTCCAGTTCGCGCAGGCCGGCGTGGCCGTCGGCGGCGTGCTCCACCGCATAGCCCTCGTCGCGCAGGTGCATGCGCAGCAGCTCGGCAATGTGGGCGTCGTCCTCGACGATCAGCACGCGCTTGGAAGTGTCCATAGGGCGCCATTCTCCCGCGATACGGGTTCTGGAGTTATCACGATTAATTGAAGTTTGCGTGATGAATCGGCCATGGGGTGCGCCCAACAATCCGCCCCATGAACAGCACCGCCATCGCCCCTCTTGCCGATCCGGCCGGCCCGGTCCAGCCGGTCGATGCTCGCCCCATCCACCCGCTGTGGATGCGCATCACGCACTGGCTCAACGCACTGGCGGTGTTGATCCTGGTGACGAGCGGCTGGCGCATCTACGACGCCTCGCCCTTCTTTCCGTTCACCATTCCGACCGTCGTCACGCTGGGCGGCTGGCTCGGCGGCGCGCTGCAGTGGCACTTCGCGGCGATGTGGCTGCTGGTGTTCAACGGCCTCGTGTACCTGGCCGTGAACATCGCCAGCGGCCGGCTGGCGCGCAAGTTCTTTCCCGTGACGCCGCGCGGCGTGCTGCACGACGCCCTGGCCGCGCTCAAGGGCCAGCTCTCGCATGCCGACCCGCGCCACTACAACAGCGTGCAGAAGCTGGCCTACCTGTTCGTGATGCTCGATTTGATCGTGATCGTGCTGTCGGGCCTGGTGCTGTGGAAGTCGGTGCAGTTCCCGCTGCTGCGCGACCTGCTGGGCGGCTACGAGTTTGCGCGCCGCATTCATTTCTTCGCGATGGCGGCCATCGTGGCCTTCGTTGTCGTGCACCTCGTGATGGTGGCCCTGGTGCCCCGCACGCTCCTGACCATGCTGCGCGGCCGCGCACCAAGCCTGAGATGAAGATCTTCAAAGCCCCCACCCTGAGCAACATCGACGGCGACGCCGTGCTGCGCGAAGCCCGCACGCTGATTGCCGGCAAGCTCGACCAGCCCTCGCGCCGCGCCTTCATGCAACGCTCGCTCACGCTGGGCGGCCTGTCGCTGCTCACGGGTTGCAGCATCAGCGACAACGCGCAGGTCGACGCCGCGCTCACCAAGATTTCTCGCTTCAACGACAAGGTGCAGGGCCTGATCTTCAGCCCCACGCAGCTTGCGCCGACCTACACCGAGGCCGAGATCACCCGCCCCTTCCCCTTCAACGCCTTCTACGGCGAAGACGAGGTGCGCGAGGTCGACGAGGCCACCTACAGGCTCGAAGTGACCGGCATGGTCGCCGACAAGCGCGCCTGGACGCTGGCCGAGCTGCGCGCCATGCCGCAGCACGACCAGATCACGCGGCACATCTGCGTGGAAGGCTGGAGCGCCATCGGCAAGTGGGGCGGCGTGCGCTTTGCCGACTTCCTGCGCCACATCGGCGCCGACACCACGGCCAAGTACGTCGGCTTCAAGTGCGCGGACGACTACTACACCAGCATCGACATGCCCACCGCGCTGCACCCGCAGACGCTGCTCACGCTGACCTACGACGGGCAGCCGCTGCCGCCCAAGTACGGCTTTCCGATGAAGCTGCGCATGCCGACCAAGCTTGGCTACAAGAACCCCAAGCACATCAAGGCGATGTTCGTCACCAACACCTACACAGGTGGCTACTGGGAAGACCAGGGCTACAACTGGTTCGGAGGGAGCTGAGGGGCCGCACCGCCGCTCGACTGCCGAAGAAAGCGCGAGGCCGTGTTCCCTGGAACCGAGCCGAATTTTTGAAAAATGACAACTCACTCAACTGGAAGATTCCAAATGAACAAGCTCACCGCAACCCTGCTCGCCACCTGCATCGCCTTCGCCGGCGCCTCGGCCTTTGCCGCTGACGAAATGGCGAAGGACGGCATGGCCAAGGACTCGATGTCGAAGGATTCGATGGCCAAGGACGGCATGAAGAAAGATTCCATGGCCAAGGATTCCATGTCGAAGGACGGCATGAAGAAGGATTCGATGGCCAAGGACTCGATGTCCAAGGATTCGATGTCCAAGGACGGCATGAAGAAGGACGCCATGTCGAAGGACTCGATGTCCAAGTAAGCACGACGCGCACGTCGCCCCGCCCGTCCGCCCCGGCATTGACGAAAGGCGGGCCAAGGGGCAATGTCGCGCCATCCGCCGGTCCGCCGACCGGCCCCTTCCTGAAAGCAAAGCCCATGAAATCATTCGCACTGACCGCCGGCACGCTGGCCGCCGCAGCCCTGGTCTGGTATGCCGTGCCCTCGTCGGCGGAGCCGTCGCGCCGCGTGCCCGCCCCCACGGCCGACATCACCGCCGCGCCCACCGCCAAGACCGAAACCGCCGTGTTCGCGGGCGGCTGCTTCTGGGGCGTGCAGGGTGTGTTCCAGCGCGTCAAGGGCGTGAGCAACGCCGTCTCGGGCTATGCCGGCGGCGACGCCAGGACGGCGCGCTACGAAGAAGTCGGCTCGGGCCGCACGGGCCACGCCGAATCGGTGCGCATCACCTACGACCCGCAGCAGATCAGCTACGGCAAGCTGCTGCAGATCTACTTCTCGGTGGCGCACGACCCGACCGAACTCAACCGCCAGGGCCCCGACAGCGGCACGCAGTACCGCTCGACCGTGTTCGCGGAAAACGCCGAGCAGGCGCGCATCGCCAAGGACTACATCGCGCAGCTCAACCAGGCCAAGACCTTCGGCAAGCCGCTGGCCACCACGGTGGAAACGTCCAAGCCCTTCTACGCGGCCGAGGACTACCACCAGGACTACCTGACGCTGCACCCGAACCAGCCCTACATCGCGATCAACGACCTGCCGAAGATCGACGACCTGAAGAAGCTGTTCCCGGAGATGTACAAGGCAACGCCCTCGCTCGTGAAGGCCGCCAAGGCCGGCTGACCACCGGGCCCGCGCTAGCGAAGCGCGATCAGCAGCGCGCCGGTCACCGCCAGCGCCGCTGTCCAGGCCTGGCGCGGCGCGGTGCCACGCAGCAACCGCGGGTGCATGGCAAGGCCCCGGTACACGCCCGTGGCGATGACACCGGTGGTCGCCAGCATCGCCGCCGTATGCACACCCACCGCCGCCAGGGCCAGCAGCAGCGAGCCGGAAGCCGTGATCTCGCGCGCCGGGTTGTCGGCCAGGCACAGCGGCATCAGCGCGGGCACCAGCATCAGCCCCGACCCGTGCGCGCAAGCCATCAGGAAAGACCAGAGCGCGATGCCGGCATGACCGGCCCTCAGCCCTTTGGGGGTTGCCGACGGGCGCCCCGGCCCGCGCAGCCAGCGGTACGCCGCCACGCCCAGCAGCAGCACCCCTGCCACCCCCTGCACCTGTGCGCGCTGCGCCGACATGCCCAGCGCAAAGGCCCAGGCCACGACCCCGACCGACACCGCGTGCCCGAGGGCGATGGGCAGCAAGGCCCGCCGCGCCTGCGCGCCGTCGCGGGCCTGCACGCCGCATGCGGCGGCGAACATCCAGCCGTTCGCGGGGCTCAGCCCATGCAGGGCGCCGAGGCCGGCGACGGCCAGCCAGGGCCACAGGGTTGCCATGGCACGCTCACTCCGTTCGGCGGTGACAGGCTCAGCCGTTCGAGGCGCAGCACGCATGCGCCGCGGCGGGCTTCGCGGCCGGCGCCGGCTCGTAGCGGTCGTGGTGCCGCACCCACTCCATCTTGTTCGGCACGTCGCGCTCGTTGCGGCCCTGGGGCGTGAGGTCCATCAGGCTGTAGGCGCCCATCATCACTTCCACGCCGCGACCGAAGGTCGAGTAGGTGTGGAAGACATCGCCCGCGTCGTCCTTGTAGAACACGCTGACGCCGGGGGCCTCTTCCATCGGGAAAGGCAGCTTGCCGTAGTTGTAGGCAACCTGGCCCGTGGCCTGCTCCTCGGGCGTGAAGCTCACGTGGAAGTCGTAGTTGAAGTCGCTCCCGCTGGACGACACCCACTTGAACTGCCACCCCATGCGCTCACGAAAGCGCGCGATCTCGGCCAGCGACGCGCGCGAGATGGCCACGAACGTGATGTCGCGCTGCGCCAGGTGCACGTTCATGCCGTCGGTGTGGTCGGCCATGTACGAGCAGCTCGGGCAGCCCTGCGCCCAGTCCGGCCCGAGCATGAAGTGCTGCACCAGCAACTGGCGCCGGCCCTCGAACAGCTCGGCGAGCGTGCGCTTGCCGTCGGGCGTGTCGAACACGTAGTTCTTCTCGATGCGCTCCCACGGCAGCGCGCGGCGCTCGCGGGCGACCTGGTCGTGCAGCCGCATCAGCTCTTTTTCGCGCGCCAGCAGCGTCTTGCGCTGGGCCAGCCAGCGATCGCCGGACACGACAGGATGGTTCTGGATGCCGGCTTCGGCCACGGTGGTGTTCATGATGGGTTGCTCCTTGTGAAAGAGATGAATGGATCGGACCGTTCAGGACCGGACCGCCTTGGGGCGCCGCACCGCGCGGACCTTGCCGCTGCCGCCGCCACCGCAATAGAAAAGATCGGCGCCGTCGGACTCCAGCCCACTCACGCCCACGCCCGGCGGCATCTGCAGCCGCTCGAGCGCGGCGCCGGTTTGCGTGTCGATGCGGCGGATGTCGCTCTCGTCGCCTTCCCAGGTGCCGTGCCACAGCTCGCCGTCGACCCAGGTCACGCCGGTGACGAAGCGGTTGGACTCGATGGTTCGCACCACCGCGCCGGTCGCGGGGTTGATCTGGTGGATCTTGCGGTCGCGGTACGCGCCCACCCACAGGCTGCCCTCGGCCCAGGTCAGGCCCGAGTCCAGCCCCTTGCCGGGCGCGGAATCGATGCCAGCACCTTGCCGGTGGCCGGGTCGATCTTGTCGATGCGCGCATCGGCGATCTGGTAGAGGTGCGTGCCGTCGAAGGCGGTGCCGGCGTCGCAGGCGACGTCGAGCGTGCGCCGGGTTTCGCCGCTGGCCGGGTCGAAGGCCACCAGCGCGCCGCCGGTGGCGGCCCACACGCGCTGGCCGTCGTAGGTCACGCCGTTCACCTTGTCGGAACCCGCGAAGGGTCCGTATTCGCGCACGATTTCGGCCGCGTGCACCGTGGCGCTCCGGGGGCTGTTCTGGCTTGTCTTGCTGCTCATCGCTGGCTCCTCGTGCGCCGGAAGTGGCGCCGTGGAGACAACTTTATTCAATCGGCAGCGCGGAGGGGAGTAACAAGATCGTCGTGAATCCCGCCAGCGGCGGCGACAGCCAGCGCCGCGCGCGGGTCTGGCCGATGGCGCGCGCGCGGCCCTGCGCCTCGAGCTCGGCCAGCGCGCGCTGCACGGTGC
>NZ_MOWM01000133.1 GCF_016082275.1 Variovorax sp. E3 | reverse complement strand
TCGTAGTAGCCGATGTTGAGCGTTCCGGCGTCGATGCTCTTGAGCGGTTCGAGGCGCTTGAGTGCACCGGCGGTCTGGGCAAAGGCCGGCGTGATTGCCGCGAGCTGAGCGGCCGCGGCGCCGAGCGCCGCTGTGGTGAGGAAGGTTCTGCGGGGAAGCTGGAACGACGATGTCATCGGGATCTCCTGAGGGACAAGCAGTGGTGGAAAGGCGGGCAGATCCAAATACTGCGCGCGAGAAAATCTTTCCGACCGTGTTGCGTATCGCTCTGTATCCCGGTTTGTTTTTTGAACAATACATTTCAAAGGCGAGCGGAATTCATCGGCGAAACGCAGGACCGCGGACAAAAGAAAAGCGCCTCCGTCCAGACGGGGCGCTTTCGTGGCTGAGGCGCCTCGGGCGCAATGCGCTTGCGTTAAAGGCCCAGTGCCTTCGCCACGCCAGCGCCGTAGGCCGGGTCTGCCTTGCTGCAGTTGTCGATGTGGCGGCGCTTGATGAACTCGGGCGCATCGCCCATGGCGCGTGCCGTGTTGTCGAACAGCACCTGCTGCTGCGCGGGCGCCATCAGGCGGAACAGGTCGCCGGGCTGCTGGTAGTAGTCGGCGTCGTCCTCGCGGAAGTTCCAGAAGTCCGCATCGCCGCGCAGCTTGAGCGGCGGCTCGCGGTAGTCGGGCTGCTCCTGCCATTGGCCGAAACTGTTGGGCTCGTAGTGCGGTGTGCCGCCGTAGTTGCCGTCCACGCGCATGGCGCCGTCGCGGTGGTTGCTGTGCACCGGGCAGCGCGCGGCGTTCACCGGAATCTGGTGGTGGTTCACGCCCAGGCGATAGCGCTGCGCATCCGAATACGCGAACAGCCGCGCCTGCAGCATCTTGTCGGGCGACACGCCGATGCCGGGCACCAGGTTGTTCGGCGCGAAGGCGCTCTGCTCGACGTCGGCAAAAAAGTTCTCGGGGTTGCGGTCGAGCTCGAAGAAGCCCACCTCGATCAGCGGGTAGTCCTTCTTGGGCCAGATCTTGGTCAGGTCGAAGGGGTGGTAGGGCACCTCCTGCGCATCGGCCTCGGGCATCACCTGCACGTACAGCGTCCACTTGGGGAAGTCGCCGCGCTCGATGGCGTTGAACAGGTCGCGCTGATGGCTTTCCCGGTCCGCGCCCACGGTGGCGGAGGCTTGCGCATCCGTGAGGTTCCTGATGCCCTGCTGCGTCTTGAAGTGGAACTTCACCCAGAAGCGCTCGTTGTCCGCGTTGATGAAGCTGTAGGTGTGCGAGCCGAATCCGTGCATGTGGCGATAGCTGGCCGGAATGCCGCGATCGCTCATCACGATGGTGACCTGGTGCAGCGCTTCGGGCAGCAGCGTCCAGAAGTCCCAGTTGTTGGTGGCGCTGCGCATGTTGGTCTTCGGGTCGCGCTTCACGGCCTTGTTCAGGTCCGGGAACTTGCGCGGGTCGCGCACGAAGAACACCGGCGTGTTGTTGCCCACCAGGTCCCAGTTGCCTTCTTCGGTGTAGAACTTGAGCGCGAAGCCGCGGATGTCGCGCTCGGCATCGGCCGCGCCGCGTTCACCGGCCACGGTGGTGAAGCGGGCGAACATCTCGGTCTTCTTGCCCACGGCGCTGAAGAGCCTGGCGCGCGTGTATCGCGTGATGTCGTGCGTGACGGTGAAGGTGCCGAAGGCGCCCGAGCCCTTGGCGTGCATGCGGCGCTCGGGAATGATCTCGCGGTTCAGGTTGGCGAGCTTCTCGATCAGCCACACGTCCTGCATCAGCAGCGGGCCTCGGGGGCCCGCGGTCAGGCTGTTCTGGTTGTCGGCCACGGGCGCGCCGAAGGCGGTGGTCAGCGGGGTGTCTTCGAAGGTGCGGGGGGGCTCATGGGAATCTTCCTCTCGTCGGTATTGAAAGCTTCCCCACTCTACGAACCATCGACCGGCATTTCCATCAGCTGTTCGTATGGGAGCGACACATACGAAGGAATGGCGCTCAGTCTTGCTTGAGCGCGTGGCCGATCCAGGTCTCCAGCTCGCAAGCGTCGATCGGCTTCTCGAGCAGGCACAGTGCGGTGCTGGCCCGCACGCGCTCGCGCACACGATTCGATGCGAACGCGGTGATGAACAGCGTGGGAATACGGATGCCCTGACCCAGGAGCTGCTCCAGCAGCTCGACGCCGTCCATCGCCGGCATTTGCACATCGCACACCAGGCAACGCGTACGCGCGGCTATGTCGGATGCAAGGAACGCCGAGGCCGATGCAAACTCGCGCGCTTCCAATCCGAGCGAACGCACCAGGCTGCTGGTGGCGGTACGCACGAAAGGATCGTCGTCGACGATGGACACGAGTTCGATGCTGAGGGGGGGCAAAGGAAAATTCCGGCTCTTTACTCGACAAGCTGCTGGGACTATCCCATCGTTGCCCGGTGTCCCAGAATACCGCCGCCAGCGGGCGGCGCCATCATATGAAGGTATGGGCGGCTGGCGCGCGCCGCCCGGTTGCCTGCGGGCTCAACAAAAGGTCTGCATGACGCCGAGTGCTTCCATCTTGCGCACCAGCTCCGCGACGGAGCGCGAGTTCATCTTGCGCATGGCCTGGCCGCGATGAATCTTGACGGTGATCTCCGCAATGCCCATGTGGGCGGCGATCTGCTTGTTCATCAGCCCGGCGGCCACGTGTTGCACCACCTCGTTTTCGCGGGGGGTGAGCGAGTGCCAGCAGGCACGCAGTTCATGCCGCGAGCGCTCGGCCCCGAGGCGCTTGGCGTCGTGGTCCAGCGCGGCGATGACCGCATCGATCATGTCCTGGTCGCGGAAGGGTTTGCTCAGAAAGTCCACGGCGCCGGCCTTCATCGCCTTCACGGTCATGGCGATGTCGCCGTGGCCGGTCATGAAGATGATGGGGGTCGGCGGTCGACCGGGCTGGCTCAAGGTCTGCTGGAGCACGAGGCCGCTTTGGCCACGCAGGCGAACATCCAGCACGAGGCAGGAAGGCCCGCCGGCGCGTGGTGCGGCGAGAAACTCCTCGGTCGTGGCGAAGGCATGAACCTCCAGGTCGATGGAGCGCAGGAGGCTGCCCAGTGCGCTTCGCACGAGCTCTTCGTCATCGACGATGTAGACGACTCGGGGGTCCAGGGTTTCCTTGGATTGGGGCGAGGTGGCAGTGTGCGAGGGCGTGGAGTTGGGCATTGCAGCGGTTGCAGGTATCGCGGGCCGCATCGTGCCCCTGCTTCCTAAGGTACCAGAGGCAATGCCGCGATTCCAGGGGCTGCATACGCACAGAGGGGGCGACCATACGAAAGGATGATGTCGTTTCCATGGCCGCGGGCCATGGCCATCCACCCCTGCCGATTCAGACGGACTTGTCCTTCGTCTTGCCGATGAGTTGCTTCGCCTCCTGGAGGTCCGCCGTCTCGAAACCCTCGGTGTAGTGAGCAAGGGTGTCTTCCAGCAGGGCTCGCGCGTCGCGCTTGCGTCCGCCTGCTTGCCATATCCGTGCAAGGTCGGTCGCGGTTCGCAGCTCCCATGCGCGCGCGCCTTGATGCCTGCTGGCGGCAAGGGACTGGATGAGGCATTCCTCGGCTTCTTCCGTGCGCGAGATGCACGACAACGCGCGAGCCTTGACCCGAAGCAGTTCCGGCAGGTTGTACAGATCGCCCTTTGCATGCACCAACGCGAGCGTGTCGTCCAGCAGCTGCAGCGAGTCGGTTGTTTTTCCCAAGGCGGTCAGGCCTTCGGCGAGTGTGAGGTTGAACGCCGTGGTGAGCAGCTCGTAGCGTGATTCGCGCAGCTCCACGAGACAGCCCTGGATGGCCTGGACGCCGCCCGCGGCATCGCCTCGCCTGACCGCGAGCTCGCCCTTGACTCCCCGGCCCACGGCCAGGTACGGCGTGAGCGAGTGCGCCTCCGCATAGGCGATGAATCGGTGGATGTCCTGTTCGGCGCGCTCGAGATCACCGACCCACATGTACACCGAAACCGCCCAGATCAGTGCGATGCACAGCGTGACGGGATGGTCCAGTTGACGCGCTTCGTCGACGGCGCGCTGCGCGAGCACGACGGCCTGCGACGGGTAGCCTTGAAGCCACAATGTCCTGGCCAAGGCGATGCAGGCGCGGTTGCGAAAATCGAACCCCGAGTAGATGCTGCTGTCCTGCGGCATGTCTGCCGAGGCGGCGATCGCCGCCTCCAGCAAGCGTCTCGCCTGGGGTTGATCGCCCAGCAGGTGGTTGCACAGCCCGACCAGCGAGTTCGCGGTCGCGACCGCTGCGGCGTCGTCGAGGGCACCGGCAATGTGGGCGCAGCGGTGCGCATATTTCAGCGATTCGACAAAGTCCCCGATGCGTTCGTGAAAAATCTGGAGCCGGCCGAGCAGTTGCACCTGGCTGGCGGCGTCATTGAGCGCTTCGGCCACTTCGAGGCTGCGCTGAAGGGCCGTGCGTACCTCGTCGCTGTTGCCCTGGGTGAACATTTGCGACAACCCGATGGCCGCCTGCAGATGCATCTCGGTCGCGCTGCCGCGCATCGCGGGCGCCAGTTCCGCAAGCGCGCGTTTCGTCCAGCTGTGGCACTCGGCCAGCAACGACTTCGCCATGAACGCGGGCACCGCCGCCGATGCCAGTGAAACGCCGAGTTCCGTCGCGCGACTCACGCCGAAACACCATGTGAGGGCGGCGCGTACGTTGCCCAGGTCGGCGGCATCCTCGACATCCCGGGACGCCGTCATCCGCCGCAGGTGTTCCCTGAAGTAGAGCGCGTGGCTCGACGATGCGTCGTGGACGGTCGCATCGCTGGCTTTCGACAGTGCATACGTGCGCGTACTTTCGAGCAGCCGGTAGCGGGTGAATGAGCCCGACTGGTGGATGGCAAGCAGCGACTTTTCCGCCAGGCTGGCGATCGCATTGACAATCTGCCCCTTGGTCAGGTTTTCCGTATTCGCCACATGACGCGCGGCATCGAGCGAAAAGTAGCCGACAAAGACGCACAGGCGGCAGAGAACGAGGCGCTCGTGAACATCGAGAAGCTCGTAGCTCCAGTCCAGCGTGGCCTGCAGCGTCTGGTGCCGCGGCTGCGCGCCGCGCTGGCCAAGCCACGAAAGCGCCAACCGCTCGTCGAGGAGCGTGGCGGTCTGGCGCAGTCCGTAGGTCGACACACGGCGCGCCGCAAGTTCGATCGCCAACGCCACGCCATCGAGTTTTCTGCAGATGTTCGCGATGATGGGGGCGTCGATACCGTTCAGGTCGAGCGCGCTTCCGCTGGCCTGCGCCCTGTCCACGAACAAGTGCGTGGCGGGGTACATGAAGATTTCCCGAGCACCGAGGCCGGGGAGGTCGGGCGGGCTGGCAAACGGCTCGAGCAAGTGGACATACTCGCCTTGCACCCGCAGAGCCTCCCGGCTCGTTGCCAGAATATGGATGTCGGGGGCCGCCTGGAAGATTCTTTCGGCCAGGGACGCCGTCGCCGAGATCAGGTGCTCGCAGTTGTCCAGGATCAGGAGCATCCGGCGCCCGCGCAGGTACGAGATCAGGCTGGGAACCGGATCGACGGAGCGTACCGAGAGTCGCAGCATGGAAGCGATGGCGGTCGGTACCAGCGACGGATCGGCAAGGGTCGCCAGATCCACGAAGACGACAGCGCCGGCGAAATCGGCCAGCAGATCGTGTCCGGTCCGGATCGCGACCGTTGTCTTGCCGACGCCGCCGGTGCCGACCAGGGTGACAAAGCGTCCTTTGACCAGCTGCGCGGCAACGACGGCCAGATCCCCTATGCGACCGACCAACACGCTGGGTTGCGCGGGCAAGCCCGGCTCGACCGGGGATTCGTACGGGTCCGCCCGCACATCCGGCGCCGTGGAGGTTCTGGAAATCTTGGCGACGAAGCAGTACCCCCGGCCCACGATGTTCGACACATACCGGGCGCCGTCCTGCCCGTCGCCGAGCGCCTGGCGCAGCATGGTGATCTGATAGCGCAGGCTTCCGTCCGAGATGACCATTCCCGGCCAGGCCTCAGCCAGGAGTTCTTCCTTGCTCACGACGATATTCGCCTTGGCGATCAGCGCCAGGAGCACGTCCATTGCACGACCGCCAAGGTCCGTCGGCACGCCGTCGCGCGTGAGAAGCCGCTCGCTGACCCGCAGACTGAAGGGGCCGAATGAAACGATCTCATCTGCCTTGGCGAGTGGTTCAGTCCTCATGGTCGATGGGGTGCTCTATGGGATGCCGGACGAAATTTGGTTTTGCGCGGGCGCGAGCTGCGCTGGTGCAATATGGATGGGCGCACCCCCTCCACGAAAGCAAGCAAATCCGTGGGTCGCCGAGGCCGCCGCAGTTTACAGCCAGGCGAATGCGGGTCTTGCCGCAAGGACGCGGCCGAGGTTCGTGCGGGTGCGTCGGCGTGAACGGGTCACGCAGCGAGCCACCGCGTCGCGGCTGTTGCGGGAGAGTATGGGCAGGGGGCGTGCGCAAGCAATGCAGCCATGCGCATAGCTGCTATGCGGCGCAGGCGACGCAGGCGGTTACAGCCCGGTCCGGGTGTTGCGCCGCAATGTCAGCGCCGTGCGCATGAGGCACGGCTTGACGGCGTGGCTGCGCACTGCTCGCGCCACAACAATTGCGCGAGATCCATCTCGCCAGGGAACATGAGGTTCGGGGTCGGGGTCGGGGTCGGCGTTACGCGACCACGAGCGGCAGCGTGAGCCGGGCTTCGAACCCTCCGCTGCGGCGGTTTTCCAGATGAAGCTCGCCCTGCATCGACTGCGCCAGGCGTCGGGCGATCGCCAGGCCGAGGCCGGATCCGGGCTTTTCCTCGTGAGACTGCTGCGCCCGAACCCAGGGGGACAGGACCGCGTCGATCTGCGCCGGCCGGATGCCCGGGCCGGAATCCATCACTGCCAACACCAGGCTTTGGGTATCGATGCGGGCGCATACACGCACATCGGTGCCATAGCGCAATGCGTTGTCGATCAGGTTGGCGAGCACGCGTCGCAGCGCAAGCGGGCACGCAACCACCGGGCGACCGATGCATCCGTCGAGCGCGATCGCTCGGCCCGAGTCGCGATAGTCGCGCACCAGGTTGCCAATCAATCCGTCGGCGTCGACGCGCTGCAGGGGTTCGGCCAGGCTGTGCTGCATCCGCGCGCTGGCGATGCTGCCGTCGACCAGCTCGCGCATCTCCGCGAGGTCCCGCTCCATGGCCTTGCGCGCCTCGAAGTCCTCGAGCATCTCGCAGCGCAATCCCATGCGGGTGAGCGGCGTGCGCAAGTCGTGCGCGTAGGCGGCCTGCACGTCCAGGTGTTCGGCCACGCGCTCGGCTTGCCGCTGGCGCACCGTGTTGATGGCGCGCGCCAGTTGCGCGACGTCGCCTGAGCCGCGCTCGTCCAGCGCGGGCATGCGGGCGTCGCTGTCGACGCGTTCCAGGGTGCGGGCAAGGCGCGCCGCACCGGCTCGGTGCGCCTGGAGCTTGAGTCCGAGGAGCGCCGCAACCAGCGCAAGAACGACGAGCAGCGGCATCGACAAGAGCGATGGCAGGCCTGCGTTGAGGGTGCAGGAAGTGGGGGCAAGCATCGACGCCTGCGTGTTCTGCCCGAGCGTGGCCATGGCGAGCGCGCACGCCACGGTCAGGGCGATGCCGCGTGAGCGGCGAACTGGTTCGGTGGAATTCATCTCGTTCTCCTGACGCCAGCGCACCGGCCGGCATGGGTGCGATGACATCACGAGGGGGCCCGACGCACCATTGCACGAGCGTTCGGTCGACCCCTACGAAGGTTTGCCCCGGCCATGCGTGCGTGTGGCCGGTGAGGTCGATCGATCCGCAGCACGATCCGCGTTCGCCACGGGACGGCGCGGCGCCATCCCGGCGGCCGGACGCCGTGGCGTGCTCAGTGCGAGTCTTGCAGGACGCCGAGCGCTTCCATCATGCGCACCAGCTCCGCGACGGAGCGCGAGTTCATCTTGCGCATGGCCTGGCCGCGGTGAATCTTGACGGTGATCTCCGCAATGCCCATGTGGGCGGCGATCTGCTTGTTCATCAGCCCGGCGGCCACGTGCTGCACCACCTCGTTTTCGCGGGGGGTGAGCGAGTGCCAGCAGGCACGCAGTTCATGCCGCGAGCGTTCGGCCCCGAGGCGCTTGGCGTCGTTGTCCAGCGCGGCGATGACCGCATCGATCATGTCCTGGTCGCGAAAGGGTTTGCTCAGGAAGTCCACGGCGCCAGCTTCATCGCCTTCACGGTCATGGCGATGTCGCCGTGGCCGGTCATGAAGATGATGGGGGTCGGCGGTCGACCGGGCTGGCTCAAGGTCTGCTGGAGCACGAGGCCGCTTTGGCCGCGCAGGCGAACATCCAGCACGAGGCAGGAAGGCCCGCCGGCGCGTGGTGCGGCGAGGAATTCTTCGGTCGTGGCGAAGGCATGGACCTCCAGGTCGATGGAGCGCAGGAGGCTGCCCAGTGCGCTTCGCACGAGCTCTTCGTCATCGACGATGTAGACGACACGGGTGTCGCGTGTGTCGTGGGCGACGTGCGTGTCTGTCGAGGGGGCGGCGGCAAGATGCATGAACGGTTCCTTGCAATTGGCTCAGTCGCGCGCAGCCACGGTCGACGCCAGGTCCGCGGGGGGCGGGCACGGCAGCGTGAACACGGCGCGCGTGCCCTCGGTCTCGCGCGGCAGCAGAGCCAGCGTCCCGTCGTGCGCATCCAGTATCGACTTGCAAATGGCCAGGCCCATGCCCATGCCGTTGGCCTTGGTGCTGAACAGGGGCTGCAGCAAGTTGTCAGTGGTTTCGGCCCCGATGCCTGTGCCGACGTCGTCCACCATGACGTGCACCCGACCTTCGCCGTCGCTCGCGCATGTGAGCAGCAGCAGCCGGGGGCCGTGTTCGATCGCTGTCATCGATTCGGCGCCGTTCATCAGCAGGTTGACCGCGACCTGCTGCAACTGGACGCGGTCGCCGTAAACGGGCTCCGGTGAATCCAGGCCCCGCAGTTCGAGGGTGATGCCGAGCGATTCGAGCGGACCGGCGACCAGTGTCACCGCTTCGCGCAGTGCCTCGTTGAGGTCGAATGCGGCGAACTGCGGCTCGGCCTTGCGCGCCTTGGCCCTGAGGCTCTGGATGATGGTACGGGCACGCAGCGCACTCTTGCTGATGTGCATGAGCATCTCGCGTGCTTCGGCAATGTCCGGGGGGCTGCGGTCGAGCCAACGCAGCGCGGCACTGGCGGAGGTGTCGACGGCGGCGATGGGCTGGCCGATCTCGTGGACGATGGAGGCCACCAGCTCGCCCATCGCCTTCAGGCGGCTCGCGCGCTCGAGGTCGGCGAGCGCTGCCCGCAGTTCTTCCTCGGCGAGGACACGCTGGTGATTCTGGTCGAGCAGGTCTTCGTAGAGCCGGGCATTCTCCAGCGCGAAGGCCGCATGGGAGGCGATCACCTCCAGCACCTCGGCCTTGGCCAGCGTGAACACGTGGGCCGCGAGGTTGTTCTCGAGGTACAGCACGCCGACGAGGTTCGCGTGGCGCATCAGAGGCACGCACAACACCGAGCGCGGGCGTCGGCGGCGCACGTAGTCGTCCTGTGCCAGGGACTGTTCTTCGCGCGCATCGCCCACCACCATGCGCTGCTGGGTGCGTGCGACGGCCTGCACGATCGACACCGGCAGGATCTCGGTGCCGAATACCGCGGGCTCCTGTGTGACCGCGATGGCACCGTCGAGTACCTGCGCTTGCGCGCGCACCTGCCAGGCACCCTGGCGCAGCAGCACCAGCGTGCCGCAGTCCGCGCCGGCACTCTCGAGCGCGGTGCGCAGCAGGGTCTCGACCAGTCGCGCGGGAACGATGTCACTGGCCAGCGCGGTCGAGATGCGCAGCACGGCCTGCGCGTCGAGCGCCTGAAGGCGGCTCGTCGCGGGCGCCCATGCGTCGGGCTCGAATACCGCGGGGTGGGCGGCCTGCAGTTGCCGTACCTTGGCCGCCGCCCCCCAGCGCTGCCATGCGCCGCGTGCGTAGCGCAGGTTGCCGTGCGCGGACAGTTCGTCTCCGCGGCCGGCGTGGAACGCGGCGGCCAGTTCGGCCGCGAGCGCCTCGACCTGCGTGAAGCCGTGCCGGCGAGCGAGCGACACCGCGCGGGCGTAAGCCTCGCTGGCTTCGAGCGGATTGCCGCCGACCCGCGCCAGTTCGGCGCGCACCAGCTCGAAGCGGGCTGCGAAGTTGTCGGGGCAGGCCCGGGCCCAGATGGCGAGCTGGTCCACATCGCGCTGCAGCGCGGCCTGCTGGTCCGCGTCGCGCGCGGGCAGCGCGAGCAGCGCGAGCGCGCCGTAGTACGGCAGTTCGCCGCTTTCAGCGAACGTGCGCCCCGCCGCCGCGCAAGCTCGGCGCGGCGACGAGCCTCGAGCGCCTCGGGAAGCTCGCCGTACAGCAAGGCGCCTTGCAGCCGGTACACCCAGTATTCGAAGTCGACCAGCGTGGGCGGCGCGCCCTCCTGCGGCACGCCCGGTTGCGCGCCGGGGTCGCCGCGGGTGCCGTCCTGCAGCCGTGCGAGCAGCAGCTTCTGGGACAGCAGTGCGTCGACCACGAACTGGAAGTTCGCGTCGCGCGCAATGGCGAGGCCGCGCTCTACCGTGTCGCGCGCATCGCCCAGGAACTCACCCGCGAAGAACATGCCGGAGGCCTCGTTGGGGGCGCAGTAGATCGCGAAGGTGTGGTCGGCGGTCTCCACCAGGACCTTGTAGGCCCGGCGGATGTAGTCGCGCGCCGCGCGGGCGGGCTGTGTCCAGGGCACGACCATGGTGCCGAAGGTCATGTAGACGCGGCCGCGATAGCGGGCGAGGCCGCGCTCGTCGACCAGGTGCAGCGCCAACGCGCCGAAATCGCGTGCGGCGGCATAGTCGCCGTAGCGCACGCCGAAGACTTGCGTCATGCACGCGTACCCGTCCGCCGAGGCGTCCGTATGGCCGTGCACGATCCCCAGGTTGGTCATGCGCAGCAGGATGAGATCGACCAGGTTCTGGTCGGTGTACAGCGCCGGCGGAACGAGGTCGGCAAAGATGTTGGTGATCGCGCGGCGCAGCGGATCGGTGGCGATGGCAAGGCCGCGCAGCGCGTCCATGCCATGGCGGCCGAGCCACGCCCGCAGCTGCGCGTATTCGCGGTCGACCGCGGCGTTGTCGGGTTGCATCGGCACGTAGATGCCCGACTTGCGCAGGAACGCGAGCCCGACGCCCAGCGCCAGGTCGAAGCGGCCGAGCGTGGTGTAGAGCGCGGCACGCAAGCGCGCCAGGTCCGCGCCGAAGACGCCGTCGCCGGCCACCCGCTCCAGGGCCGATAGCCGCGCCTCGGCGACTTCGAGCGCGCCGGTCATGAACTCGGCTTCGCCGCACAGCGCGTGCGCGGCCAGGCCCTCGTCGCTGGTGTCGTCTTCACCGAGGAAATCGAGCGCGCAGCGGAAGAAGCCGAGTGCTGAATGGTGGGCTGTTGCAGCCTTGGCCTGGCGCCCGGCCTCCAGGTTGAGCCTGGCGAAGTCGCGCCGTTCCTGATGCGCGTCGACCGCGCTCCGTGCGAGATTGGCCTGCGCCGCGATCGCGAAGACCTGCGTGGACGTGACCGGGTGCGCGATCTGGCGGCGCGCGATCCGCAGGTGGAGCGGTGGGCGATCTTCCGGCGGGATCGAGGCATGGGCCGCTTCACGGAAGCGGTCGTGGCAGAACACCCAGTCGTCGTCCTCGCGATAGAGGCTGCCGGCCTGGAGCGCGGGTTCGAGCGCCGCTTCGACGCTGCGCAGCGCCTCGGCGCCGGGCGACAGGCCCATGGCGATGGCGAGCGCTTCGCCCGAGGCGCGGTGACCGAGGCAGGACAGCAGTTGCAGCGCGGATTGCGTGGGCCCCGGCAGTTGTTCGAAGCGGCGCGCCAGCAGGTCGACGACGTTGTCGATGCCCGGATGGGCCGCGATGCGCTCCAGGCTCCAGCGCCAGGCCGCGGCCTGTGCGTCGTAGGCGAGCAGGCCGTCGTCGGCGAGCAGCCCGAGCAGGTGCTGGGCGAAAAACGGGTTGCGCTCGGTCTTGCGGCCGATCACCTCGGTCAGCGGGCCCAGGGCCTCGGCGTCCTGCTGCAGCGCCAGCGCGATCAGTTGGCACAGCGAACCCTCGTCGAGCGGCCCGAGTTCCATGGCGACCGAGTCAGGTACTTCGGCCAGCCGCCCCGCGCGCAGCGGATGGTCGGCGTCCACCTCCTTGTTGCGGAATGCGCCGACCAGCAACAGCGCCTTGTCGGGATGCTGGTGAAGCAGGCGTTCGAGCACCTGCAGGGTGCCGACGTCCGCCCATTGCAGGTCGTCCAGCAGCAGCACCAGAGGCCGCGCGGTCGTTGCAAAGCAGGCCAGGAGGTGGGCCATGCCCTGAAGCACGCGCTCCCGCTCGAGTGCGGGCGCGGCGTCGGGCGCCTCGGGAACCTCGGGCTGGGGGCCGAGCACCAGGGCCAGCGAGGGAACGAAGCCGGCCAGGGTGCGGCCGACGGCCGTCGTCGCGGCGCGGATCCGATCCTGCCAGATCGCAAATTCGTCCTCGGGACAGCCGAGCACGAACTGCAGCAACTGCTCGAGCGCCTGCACCAGGATGGCATAGGGCCTGCCGAGCTGGCCTTCTTCGCTCTTGACGGCGGCCACAAGCGGTGTGCCCGACCGCTGGACGCGCGCGACGGCCTCGCGCAGCAGTATCGATTTGCCGATGCCCGACGGCCCCGAGACCCAGGCGACGCGCGATTGGGCCGCGTCGGCGACTTCGCGATAAAGCGCCACCAGCGTCTCGAGTTCGGCCTCGCGGCCCAGCACCTGCTGCGTGCGCAGCAGCCTGTGCAGTTCGGCATGGGCATTGAGCGAAAAACGAGGGATGCATCCTTGCCGGCGTTGCAGCGTCTCGCAGTGGCGCAGATCCGCGAGCACGCTTGCGGCGTCGCCATAGCGGTGGTCGGGCGACTTCTCTAGAAGTTTCAAGACCAGCAGCGACAACTGCGCCGGAATGCCCTCCTGCAGCTCGCAGGGCGGGGCGGGTTTCTGCGTCGCATGGGCATGCACCCGTTCCGCGGCATCCACGCCCTGGAAGGGAGGGCTGCCGGTCAGCAGTTCGTAGAGGATGCAGCCGAGCGAATAGAGATCGGCGCGCGCATCGACACCCATGTTCATGCGCCCGCCGAGTTCGGGCGCCATGTAGACAAAGCTGTCCTGGTCCCAGGCCAGATGACCGAGATGACCGTCGGGCGACGCGCCGTTTTTCGTGTCGAGCCGCATGGCGTAGCCGAACCCGGTCAGGTAGGCACTTGCGCCGGGCATGACCAGCACACGATCGGGGGTCAGCGCGCGGTGCATCACGCCTGCCGCGTGCATTGCGCCGACGGCGGCGGTGAGCTGAAGTGCCAAGGCAATGAACGCTTCCGTGCCGCGAACCGGCAGGGCGGTTCGCCGCAGCGGCTCGCCGCCCGGGTCTTTCAGCACCAGGAGCGCCCCTTCGCCGTGCGGCACCAGCGCCATCGGCGCGGCCGCCCAGTCTTCATGCAGCGCGTCGCGGAACGCATATTCGTGCTGGAGCGTCGCCAGCGTGATCGGGGCGACCTGGCCGCGTCCCGCAACGAGCCACGATGCCAGGCCGCGGGCGCTGGCACGCTCCAGGCGCGGCGTGCCTGGACCCAGGTCGCGAAATTCCCGTGACAACATGTCCGTGCTGTTGTCCGGACCACCGCGAGCGGGCTCGGCCTCTGCACGATCGATGCAAAGGGTGCCGTCCAGGGGCTCTGCCTGGCGGTGCTCACTGAAATCTTCTTGTCGCATGGGGGTAGGCTTCCGAAGGAGGTTCGGTTCTGGATGCGCCTTGGTGTGATCCGGATGCCTTGGTCTGCGGGCTGTGCATGATCTCGAGACGTATCCTCTCGCTCCGTACCGATTGGAGCCCAACTGGCCGCGTGACGGCAGTCGAGAGTGTTGGCGTGTGTTAGGTGTTGTTAGGCATGGCGGTGATGCAGGCCCGGGAGGCCGCAATCGCCGCCGGCCTGGCCTTGCCGTCAGAGCGTGAACCCACCGTCGATGGTGATGCTGGAACCTGTCACGAAGCGGGCCTCGTCGCGCACCAGGTACGAGATGAGTCCGGCGATCTCTTCGGGCTGGGCGACGCGTTGGAGCGGGCTGCGTTCCGCGAGCATGTCGATCGCGTCCGCAGTCATGTCTGTGTGGGTGGGCCCCGGCTGAATGTTGTTGACGGTGATTCCGCGGGGAGCCAAGTCCAGGGCAACCCCCTTGATCAGCCCCGCAACGGCGGTCTTGGTCAGTTGGTAGACGCTCGTGCCGGCCATGCCGGTACGGACCGCCGCGTTGCTGCCGATCGTGATGACGCGAGCACCATCCTGCAGATGAGGGACCACGGCTTGAATCGCGAGGTAAACCCCGCGCACATTCACATCCAGCATGAGGTCCAGGTCCTCCAGGCTGACGGTGTCGATGGTGCCCGTGCGCAACAACCCGGCATTGACGACCAGTACGCCGATGCTTCCGAAGCGATCCACGGCCTGGCTCGCAGCTTGGCGAATCGCTTCCGGATTTGCGCTGTCCGCCTGAATGGCGAGAGCCTTGGCGCCTTGAGTCTCGAGAGAGGCGACCAGCGCATTGGCCTTGTCGGAGCGAGAGACGTAGGTGAATGCGACAGAGTAGCCGTCGGCGGCAAGTCGTTGAACCGCCGCCGCGCCAATGCCCCGAGAGCCACCGAAGACGAGTGCGATCTTGCCGGGCTGGGTTGTGCTTGCGTTGTTCATGATGATTTTGTTTTTGACTAATCGATCCATAATTGACGAAAAAATATCCTGCAGAAATGCAGGATCCTGAAAACTATGCTGCCAGGCGCTTCACGGTGAACGCCGCAAGCTGCCGCATGTTCTTTGCGCTGGCTCCGGCCCGTGCCGTGACTTGCAATCCCATCATGGTCGTGAGCACGAATGCGGCAGCTTCTTCAGCCTCGAAACTCGGATCGATCTCACCTATCGCCTGGCCTTCCCGGATACGCGCAAGAATTCGACCGCGCATGACCGCGCCGCCTGCTTCGCCAACGCACCTCAACTCTGGGTCGGAGGCGCCGAACTCGACGATCGAACTGACGCCAAAGCAACCCAGCGCCCGGACCTCGCCATCCTTGAGCGCCAGACCGCTCAAGAGCCTGGAAATTCCCGCCAACGGTGACGCTGGCTCATCCAGCCGCTTCAGGTGGGCGCCAATCGACGCCTGTTGGTACGAATGCAGCACCTCCAGGTACAGCCGACGCTTGTCGCCGAAGGCGTGTAGAGGCTCTGCCGGCCGATTCCCATCTCTTTGATGAGGTCGTCCGTCGAGGTGGACGCAAACCCTTTCGCCCAGAACAGTTTCATGGCCTTCTCAAGGGCCGCATCCCGGTCGAATTCGCGAGGTCTTGCCATCGAGCAGAATCTATGGTTTTTTGATCGAACGGTCAATAACTGTTATCGTCGCCAAAAGATTCCCTGGGCCATCAGGTTCGCAATGCGCTTGCGCGGGTTGATTGTCCAAGTCCGGCTGAAGCGGTGCGGTGGTACCGTCGGGCTCCGCGACAGAACCCTCATGGACAGCTTCGACCGTCAACTCCGTTACTTCCTGAAGATCGCCGAACTGGGCTCCTTGTCCCGTGCGGCGGAAGATCTGGACCAGACCCAGTCCGGCCTGAGCCGGCAACTGGCCGCGCTCGAGGCACATGTGGGCAAGCCGCTGTTCTTGCGCACCGGACGCGGCGTGGCGCTGACGCAGGCGGGCCGCAAGCTGCGCGACCTGACGCAGGGCAGCTATCGCACGATCGACGCCGCGCTGGACTCGGTGCGAACGCGCGAAGGCATCACGCACGGCACCGTGCGGCTTGCCACCGTGCATACGCTGAGCTACTACTTCATGGGCGACGTGGTGGCGCGCTTCGTGAGCCAGCACGACAGCGTCAATCTCTCCCTCATGGGCCGCAGTTCGCCCGAGGTGGTGGCGCTGGTCGAAAGCGGCAAGGCCGACGCGGGCTTTGTCTACGACTCGGCCGTGGCGTCGCAGGCGCTGGCTTCCACGCCGCTGTTCGACGACGAGATGTGCCTCGTGGTGCAAGGCACCAGCGGCATCGGCCAGGCCATCGACCTGACGCGCGAACTCCCCAGGCTCGTGGGCTTTCCATCGCACTATGTGCTGCGCCGGATGATCCACAGCAGCGGCCTGGACCCGACCTTCGTGGCCGAGGCCGAGACGGTCGACGCGTTGCTGGAGTTGGTCTCGTCGGGTGTCGGCGCCTGCATTCTTCCGCGGCGCATTCCCGACAAGCTGCTGGGAGATCACAGGCTGCGCAAGGTGTCGATCGTGCAGCCGGCGCTGCGCCGCCGGGTGGTGGCGATCGTGCGGTGCGACAGGCCG
This sequence comes from Variovorax sp. E3, assembly GCF_016082275.1. GTDB lineage: Bacteria > Pseudomonadota > Gammaproteobacteria > Burkholderiales > Burkholderiaceae_C > Variovorax. Next base: position 6,751 of record NZ_MOWM01000133.1, on the reverse strand, counting down.
CTGCCGCAGCTGGTCGAGGAGCTGATCGCCACGGCGGTGGACATCGCCGGGTAGCACCGGGGCCCGGACCCCGGCATATCCCGGGCATATCGCCGGCCGCGCGTCGGCGCCGCATAGCAGCTATGCGCATTGCTGCATGGCTTGGGCATTGCCCCGTCTCCATACTCGCCCGCAGCCGCCGCGACAGGGCAAACGTGCCTTCGTCGCTGGCCGCCGGACCACGAGGAAAGAGCACATGAGAGACGATCTTCGAACGAAGGAATACTTCGATGCGCGCGCCACCCGCGAGATGGCGCAACACCTGAAAGATGCGCCGCGCGACATGAAGGAAACGCTGGCGTACGCCTGCCGCATCCTGGCGATGACCGGCCAGGAGGCCGGGCTGGCAGGCCAGATCAGCGCCCGCTCCGACAGGCCCGACGCCTACTGGACGCTGCGCTTCGGCCTGGGCTTCGACGAAGCCACGCCCGACGATTTCATCGAGGTGGACCAGGACCTGAACACCCTCAGCGGCGAAGGAATGGCCAACCCGGCCACGCGCTTTCATCTGTGGGTCTACCGCGCACGCAAAGACGTGAACGCGATCGTGCACACCCACTCGCCCTGGGCGTCCGCGCTGGCCGCCGCACGACAGCCGCTGGTGATCGCGCAGATGGACATGACCCCGCTGCACGACGACTGCGCATTCCTCGCCGACTGGCCCGGCGTGCCGATCGCCGACCACGAGGGCGTGCTGATTTCCGAAGCCTTGGGCGCCAAGCGGGCAATCATCCTGGCGCACCACGGCTACCTCACGGCCGGCCAGACCATCGAGGAGGCGACCTACCTGTCGGTGTACCTGGAGCGCGCCGCGCGCATGCAGCTGCGCGCCCAGGCCGCCTACGGGGCGCTCACGCCCGTGGACGATGCCCTGGCGCGTGAAGCGCACGACTACCTGCTGAAGCCGTCGATCGTGAACGGCACCTTCAACTATTGGTGCCGCCAGACGAAGGCTCTGCCTTCGGCGGCGCGCTGATCGTTCTTCTCATCCGTCCCCACGAAGGTCAAGGCGATGAACACACAAGAAAAGCCCTCGGGCAACGAGACACACCGCACCCGCAAGGGCTACGTCACGGCCGGCCTTGCCAGCATGATGGGCACCACCATCGAGTGGTACGACTTCTTTCTCTACGGCACGGCGGCGGCGCTGATCTTCAACAAGATCTTCTTCCCGGCGTTCGACCCGATCACGGGCACCCTGGCCGCGTTCGCGACCTACTCGGTCGGCTTCTTCGCACGGCCGCTGGGCGGCATCGTGTTCGGCCACTTCGGCGACAAGGTCGGGCGCAAGTCGATGCTGCTCATCACGCTGTTGATGATGGGCATTCCGACCATCCTGATCGGACTGATTCCGTCGTACGACCAGATCGGCTACTGGGGCGCGGTGCTGCTGGTGCTCATGCGTTTTCTGCAGGGCATCGCGGTCGGCGGCGAATGGGGCGGCGCGGTGCTGATGGCGGTGGAGCACGCACCGCCGGGCAAGAAAGGCTTCTTCGGCAGTCTTCCGCAGGCCGGGGTTGCGCCGGGGCTCATTCTGTCGTCGCTGGCCATGGGCGCGGTGGCCAAGATGCCCGAGGCCGACATGCTGTCCTGGGGCTGGCGCATTCCGTTCCTGGCCAGCGTGATCCTGCTGCTCGTGGGCTGGTTCATCCGCGTCAAGGTGGCCGAGTCTCCCGACTTCGAACGCATGGAGAACCGCGGAAAGAAGGTCGAGATTCCCGTCATGGAGGTGCTGCGCAAATACCCCCGCGAAACGCTGGTGGTGGTGGGCGCCCGGCTGGCGGAAGTGACCTGGTTCTACACCACCGTGACCTTTGCGCTGGCCTATGCCACCGGCACCCTCGGCATTGCGCGCACGGTGATGCTGGACGCCACGATCTGGGGGGCCGTCGTGGCGCTGGTCATGATGCCGGCGTGCGGCATGCTGGGCGACAAGATCGGCCACAAGTGGGTGTTCATGCTGGGAACCCTCGGCATCGTGGTGTGCGCGCCGTTGTTCTTCAACTTTCTCCACACCCGGGAAGTCTTCTGGATCAACGCGGCCGCGGTGCTTGCCATCGGCTTGGTCTACGCCTGCCTGTATGGCCCCGAAGGCAGCCTGTTCTCCAGCCAGTTCCCGCCGGAGGTGCGCTACACCGGCATCTCGCTGGCCGTGCAGGTCTCGGGCGCCATCGGCGGCGGGCTGGCCCCGATCATGGCGACATGGTTGCTGGCCAAGGGCGGCGGCGACCCTGCCTACGTGACCTGGTACCTGAGCGCGCTGGGCGTGGTGGCCTGCATCAGCGCATTCAAGATGCACGGCACCGAACGCTTCGCGGGTTTTTCGAAGCCTCTGGCCAAGCCCACGCTGCAAGGGCCGACGCCATGAGCGAGTCGATCGACTGCTACCTCTGGATGAACTCCGACTGGGCCTACCTGGGCGCCGACCGGCTCGATGCGCTGGCGCGGCGGCACGGCGCCACGGTGCGGTACATGCCGGTGGATCTGCCGGCGGTGTACGCGCGCACGGGAGGCATCCTGCTGCCCTTGCGAGCGCCCGAGCGGCAACGGTACCGGGTGGCGGAGCTGCGGCGCTGGTGCCGGCGCCTGGGCATCCACGTGGAGCCGAGCCCGAAGTTCATGTGCCCCGATGCCACGCTGGCCTCGCGCATCGTCATCGCGGCGGGCACCGGCGGCCCCGAGGTCGTGGCGCTGTACAAGGCCATCCTGCGCGCCGAATGGTGCGAAGAAAGGGACATCTCGAACCCGCGGACGCTCGCCGACATCGTGACCGCCTGCGGCCTGGATGCGCAGGCCCTGATGCAGCGCGCGCACACTGACGATGTCGCACGCACCTACGGCGAGTTCACCGACCGCGCGGTGGCGGCCGGGGTCTTCGGCTCACCGTCCTATGTTTATCGCGGCGAGCTTTTCTGGGGGCAGGACCGCCTGGATTTTCTCGAAGAAGCCGTGCTGCGAAGGCTGTCTTGATTCGAGCGTGCCCTGCGCGTATCGGATGGCCTACTTGGCGCCGTAGTTGTCGCTGTACGAAGGCAGCTGTCCGGCCTTGTTGGCCTTTGCCACTTCGGCGCGGCTCGCCTTGCGTTCGGCCGAGCGCTCCGCGCGAGACAGCTTGACGGTTGATGCCGGAATCGGGTCGCCCTCGCCGGGCATGAAGGTGCGCGCTGCTTCAACGCCCTGCGGCTTGCGCGCCTGGCGGGCAGCCACGCGATCCGCCTTCGATGCCTTCGCCTTCGGTTCAGGGATCGGGTCGCCCTCGCCGGGCATGAAGGTGCGCGCTGCTTCCACGCCTTCCGCCTTGCGTTCGGCACGGGTGACTTCATTGTTGGCGGGCTGCGTTTGAGCGCAAGCGGTGAAGGCCAGGATCTGCGCGCCGACAAGGGCGCACGTGGAGAAAAGCAATCTCATTTGAAACTCCTAGATGTGAGAGAACGACAGGCATCGGTGCGACGCCCGAGGGCCGGTTGTTGTGCTTGCACACAACTGCGCATGCAAGGCAATGAAATCAAAAACACGTGTTCTCGACCATTGAACGTTGGTTTAGGAGATACCTTCGTATGAAGCGACGCTCCGAGGCTCAGCGCTGCCGGCCGCGCCTTCGAGTCGCCTCTCAACAGCGAAGCAGATATCGCTCGCCCCGCGCGGCGTCGAGCACGGCCGACGCGTTCAGCGCAATGGCATCGAGCGGCGAAGCGTCGTCCTCGAGGCCCTGCCGTCTGACAACGGCAAGACTTCTTCTCAGTTCGCGCGGCCGCGGTTGGCCTCGGCCAGCGCCACCGCATCGGCGCCCGCCGCAAACCGCAGCCGGCCCGATTCGTCGTTCGCGGCCAGCCACACGGCCCCGGCCACGTCGGCGGCCGTGGTGAGCGCTGCGGGTGCCGCGAACGACGCGAACACGTCCTGCGCATACGCCGCATAGGCCGGCGGAATCAGCCCCGCCATGCGCGACTGCCCGTTGCTCGTGAAGTTGGTGGTCGGCGCGTAGCCCGGCTCGACCAGCTTCACGCGCACGTCGAAGGCCGCGAGCTCGTGCGCCAGCGACCCCGTGAAGCCCTCGATGGCCGTCTTGCTCGCCGTGTACACGGCCACCAGCGGCATCGGCGCAGCGTGGCGCTGGAGGTCACGTTCACCACCACGCCCGAGCGGCGGGCGCGGAACTGCGCAAGCACCGCCTGGGTCATCGCGATCACGCCGAAGGTGTTGGTCTCGAACACCTCGCGCGTGGTGGCCATCGGCGTGGCCTCGAAGGCGCCGAACAGGCCGATGCCCGCGTTGTTGACGAGCACGTCGATGGGCCCGCTCGCTTCGAGCGCGGCGGCGATGCTGGCGGGGTCGGTCACGTCGAGCGCCTGCACGCGCAGCCGGTCGGACGGCGGGAAAAGGTCGGTGTGCGGCGTGCGCATGGTGGCGATCACGCGCCAGCCCTGTGCAAGGAAGTGGCGCGCGGTTTCGAGGCCGTAGCCGGAAGAGCAGCCGGTGATGAGCACGGTTTTCATGAGGGTGTTTTGTTGGGTGGTTTGCATGGGCTGAACGATATCCAGCGCAGGGCGGACTACCTACAATCAAAAGTCCTTAATCAGTTTGCAATCGTCCGGCTGTCTTGCCATGAGCGACCCCCTCTCGGAAGTCATCGCGCTGCTCAACCCGCGCGCCGTGTTCTCCAAGCGCATCAGCGGCGCCGGGCGCTGGGGCGTGCGCTACGCCGATTTCGGCCAGCCCAGCTTCTGCGCGGTGCTCGAGGGCAGTTGCCTGCTGGCCGTCGACGGCCAGGAGCCGCTCACGCTCGAGGCGGGCGACTTCGTGCTCATGCCGGCCACGCCGGGCTTCACCATGTCGGGCTTCGAGCCCGCGATGCCCGTGCGCATCGACCCCAAGACGGAGACCGCGCCGAGCGACGAGATTCGCCACGGCACGCCCGGCGGGCCGCCCGACGTGCGGCTGCTCGGCGGCTATTTCGTCTTCGATTCACCCGACGCGGGCTTGCTGGTGTCGCTGCTGCCGGCGCTGGTGCATGTGCGCGGTCTCGCGCGGCTGTCGGTGCTGGTGCGGCTGGTCGGCGAGGAGTCGCTCGAAGACCGCGCGGGCCGCGAGCTCGTGCTCACGCGCCTCGTGGAAGTGCTGCTCATCGAAGCCTTGCGGGCGTCTTCCGGTGAAGGCGCGCCCCCGGGTCTGCTGCGCGGACTGGCCGACGCGCGGCTCTCGATCGCGATGCGGCAGCTGCACGCCCGGCCCGCGCACCCTTGGACCGTGGTGCAGCTGGCGCAAAAGGCGGCGCTCTCGCGCTCGGCATTCTTCGACCGCTTCACGCGCGCCGTCGGCCTGCCGCCGATGGAATACCTGCTCGCCTGGCGCATGGCCCTGGCGAAAGACCTGCTGCGCCGGCAGGGCCTGGCGATTGCGGAGGTGGCCGAACGCGTGGGCTACGGCTCGGCGAGCACCTTCAGCACCGCGTTCAGCCGGCACGTGGGCCAGCCGCCCGGCCTTTACGCGCGCGCGCCGACGGGCGGCTGAAGTCATTCATTCGCGCGGGTCGATGCGCCGGAGCGCGGCCGCGAGCCTCTTGATGCCGAGATCGATCTGCCCGATGTTCAGCGCGGCGTAGCCCATCACCAGCGCCGCGGGCCGACGCTCCGGCGGCGAGGCGCGCTCGCGCGGCAGGTACAGCGGGCCGATCGGATAGACCAGCACGCGCTCTTCGAGCGCGGCCGCCGCGAGCTCGGCTTCGCGCGTGTGCGGCAGGCCGTCGAACTCAACGACCAGGTGCAGCCCGCTGCCCGCGCCGAGCACGGTGATGCGTCCGGACAGATGCCGCTCCAGCGCCGCCAGCAGCACGCCGCGCCGGGCCTGCTGCTGCCGGCGGATGCGGCGCACATGCCGTTCGTAGGTGCCGTTGCCCAGCAGCAACGCGAGCGTTCGCTGCGGCGCCGAGGCGACATGCCGGTCCATCAGTTGCTTGGCCGCCGCGAAGGTCGAAGCCAGCGAGCGCGGCAGCACCATGTAGCCCAGGCGCAGCTGCGGCGACAAGGTCTTCGAGAAAGTGCCGACGTAGATCACGCAGCCGGACGGGTCCAGCGATTGCAGCGCGGCTTCGGGCCGCACGGCGTAGCGGTACTCGCTGTCGTAGTCGTCCTCCACGATCCAGGCGCCGTGCCGGGCGGCCCAGTCGAGCAGCGCGTGGCGCCGGCCGATCGAGAGGAACGCGCCCAGCGGAAACTGGTGCGTCGGGGTCACGTAGACGAGCCGCGCCGACGCAATGCCGGCCAGCGCGTCGGTCCGCAGGCCGTGCGTGTCGACGTCCACGCCATGCAGCTGCGCGCCGCCGGCCTCGAACACGCGGTGCGCCATCCGGTAGCCGGGGTTCTCGACCACCACGGTGTCGCCGGCGTCGACCAGCAAGCGCGCGCACAGGTCGAGCGCCTGCTGCGAGCCGTTGACCACGACCAGCTGCTCGATGGCGCACGAGAGCCCGCGCGTGCGGGCCAGGTGCGCCTGCAGCGCCCGGCGCAGCGCGGTGTCGCCTCGCGGGTCGTCGTAGGCCAGCGTCGCGGCGCGCTCGCGTTCCACCCGGTGCGCGGCCTTGCGCCACGCGATCGCGGGGAAGTCGGCGCCCGCGAGCGGGCCGTAGCGAAAGTCGACGGACTTCGCGGGCAGCGTCTGTGCGAACGGCAGCGCGAACGAGGCGATCCGCTCGCCCATGGCGGACAGCCGGGCG
>NZ_MOWM01000132.1 GCF_016082275.1 Variovorax sp. E3 | reverse complement strand
CGCCGGTTGGGCCAGGGCCGCCGCCGGGGCGTTGCAGCTGCACCACGCCCGTGGGCTCGGGCGGTGCCGCCTGCGGCTGGGGCCAGCGGGCGGTGTAGTAGCGGACCGGATCGAAGTCCGACCGGTCGTCGCTGATGAGCAGGTACTCACCTCGCACAGGGTCGTAGTCGATGCCCGACAGGCCGCCGGCCGTGGTGCCCTCTATATGAAGGCGGTGCGGCCAGCGCGCCTCGGCGATCAGGCGCAGCCGGCCGGGGTCCGCATGCGCGGGTGCCGCGCTGCGGCAGGCGCCCAGGCCCAGCGCCAGCATCCCGGCCGTGCCCGCCAGCAGGCGGCGGCGGGTCGACGACAGGGGCGGCAGGGGGAATTTCACTGGCGTGCGCACCTCCCGGAGTCTAGTGCCAGCGCATGGTGGTGTAATGGGGTTGTTGACATCCGCAGAAGTGCGTGCAACAATCGCGGGCTTCGCTTCCAAAAGGCGAAGCTTTCAGCCCAAAGCGGAAGCGCCCCGAGTGGTTCGGGGTGTGGACGACGGGCCCAAGACTGACCGCGGTGTCTCCCTCCTGGAGGCTCATCGGTACAAGTTGGGAATATCAAGAAATGATCCAAACTGAATCCCGGCTCGAAGTGGCCGACAACACAGGCGCGAAATCCGTCCTGTGTATCAAGGTGCTCGGTGGCTCCAAGCGGCGTTATGCCAGCGTGGGCGACGTCATCAAGGTCAGCATCAAGGAAGCCGCTCCGCGTGGTCGCGTCAAGAAGGGCGAGATCTACAGCGCAGTGGTGGTTCGCACCGCCAAGGGCATCCGTCGCGCCGACGGTTCGCTCGTCAAGTTCGACGGCAATGCCGCCGTGCTGCTCAACGCAAAGCTGGAGCCCATCGGCACCCGCATCTTCGGACCGGTCACGCGCGAACTGCGCACCGAGAAGTTCATGAAGATCGTGTCGCTGGCACCCGAAGTTCTCTAAGGACACAACGCCATGAACAAGATTCGCAAAGGCGACCAGGTCATCGTGTTGGCCGGCCGTGACAAGGGCAAGCGGGGCACCGTCTCGCTGCGCAAGGACGACTCGCACGTCGTCATCGAAGGTCTGAACCTCGTCAAGAAGCACACCAAGCCGAACCCGCTCAAGGGTACGACCGGTGGCATCGTCGAGAAGTCCATGCCCATTCACCAATCCAACGTGGCGATCTTCAATGCCGCGACCGGCAAGGCCGATCGCGTGGGCATCAAGATCTCCCAGGGTGCTGACGGCAAGCGCGTGGCTGTTCGCGTCTTCAAGTCCAGCGGCGACGAAATCAAGTTCGCCTAAGAGGTACTCACATGGCACGTCTCCAACAACACTATCGCGAAAAGATCGCGAAAGACCTGACGGAAAAGTTCGGCTACAAGTCGCCGATGCAGGTTCCGCGCCTCACCAAGATCACGCTCAACATGGGTGTGGGTGAAGCAGTCGCCGACAAGAAGGTTCTCGACAACGCTGTCGCCGACCTGACCAAGATCGCTGGCCAGAAGCCCGTGGTCACCAAGTCGAAGAAGGCTATCGCCGGTTTCAAGATCCGCGAAAACCAGCCCATCGGCTGCATGGTCACGCTGCGTGGCGTGCAGATGTATGAGTTCCTGGACCGTTTCGTGACCATCGCGCTGCCGCGTGTTCGCGACTTCCGCGGCATCTCCGGCCGTGCGTTCGACGGCCGTGGCAACTACAACATCGGCGTCAAGGAACAGATCATTTTCCCTGAGATCGAATACGACAAGGTCGATGCCCTGCGCGGTCTCAATATCAGCATCACGACGACGGCCAAGACCGACGAAGAAGCCAAGGCGCTTCTCGCTGGCTTCCGTTTCCCGTTCAAGAACTGAGGTGATCTGTGGCTAAAGCATCTTTGATCCAGCGCGAACTCAAGCGCGACAAGCTGGTTGCCAAGTTCGCTGCGAAGCACGCGGAACTGAAGGCAATCTCCAACGACGTGAAGAAGAGCGACGAAGAGCGCGCTGCTGCCCGCCTGGGCCTGCAGAAGCTCCCGCGCAACGCGAACCCCACGCGTCAGCGCAACCGTTGCGAAATCACCGGTCGCCCCCGTGGCACCTTCCGTCAATTCGGTCTGGCCCGCGCCAAGATCCGCGAACTGGCTTTCAATGGCGACATCCCCGGTGTCACCAAGGCCAGCTGGTAAGCCAGGCAGGAGCAAACAACATGAGCATGAGTGATCCCATTGCCGACCTGCTGACGCGTATCCGTAACGCGCAGATGGTGGCGAAGCCCACCGTGTCGGTCCCCTCTTCCAAGGTGAAGATCGCGATCGCACAAGTCCTGAAGGACGAGGGCTACATCGACAGCTTCCAGGTCAAGACCGAAGCTGGCAAGAGCGAACTCGAAATCGCGCTGAAGTACTACGCTGGCCGTCCGGTCATCGAACGTATCGAGCGTGTGAGCCGCCCTGGCCTGCGTGTCTACAAGGCAAGCTCTTCCATTCCGCAAGTCCAGAACGGCCTCGGCGTTGCGATCGTCACGACCCCCCAGGGCGTGATGACCGACCGCAAGGCTCGCGCCACCGGTGTCGGCGGCGAAGTTCTGTGCTACGTCGCCTAACCGAGACATCGAGGAGTTACTGAAATGTCCCGAGTAGGAAAAATGCCGGTCACCATCCCCGCAGGCGTGGATGTGTCGATCAAGGAAGACCAGATCAGCGTCAAGGGTTCGGGCGGTTCGCTCACCCTGGCTCGCAATGCCCTGGTCAAGGTCGTCAGCAATGACGGCAAGCTGAACTTCGAACCCGCCAACGATTCGCGTGAAGCGAATGCGATGAGCGGCACGATCCGTCAGCTGGTGAACAACATGGTGGTTGGCGTGACCAAGGGCTTCGAGAAGAAGCTCAACCTGGTCGGCGTCGGCTACAAGGCTGCAGCCTCCAACAACAAGTTGAACCTGCAAGTCGGTTACTCGCACCCGGTCAACATCGACATGCCCCAAGGCATCACGGTGGCCACCGCGACCCCGACCGAAATCGTGATCAAGGGTGCTGACCGTCAGCGCGTTGGTCAAATCGCCGCTGAGATCCGCGCTGTTCGTCCGCCCGAGCCCTACAAGGGCAAGGGTATCCGTTATTCGGACGAGAAGATCGTGATCAAAGAGACCAAGAAGAAGTAAGGGGCAGCAAAATGATGTTGACCAAAAAAGCACAGCGTCTTCGCCGCTCGCGCCAGACCCGCATTCGCATCGCGACGCAGGGCGTGGCCCGTCTGACGGTGAACCGCACCAACCTGCACATCTACGCCACCGTCATCTCCGACGACGGCACCAAGGTGATTGCAACCGCATCGACGGCAGAAGCCGAAGTGCGTACCTCGCTCGGCGGTTCGGGCAAGGGCGGCAATGCCGCCGCAGCCACCGCGTCGGCAAGCGCATCGCTGAAAAGGCGAAGGCTGCCGGCGTCGAGAAGGTCGCTTTCGACCGCGCAGGTTTCGCCTACCACGGCCGCGTCAAGGCGCTGGCCGAGGCAGCCCGCGAAGCGGCCTGCAGTTCTAACCGGACACGAGATTCAAAATGGCAAAGATTCAGGCAAGAACGCAGAACGAGGCCCCGAGGACGGTTTGCGCGAGAAGATGATCGCGATCAACCGCGTCACCAAGGTGGTGAAGGGTGGTCGTATCCTCGGTTTCGCAGCTCTCACCGTGGTCGGTGACGGCGACGGCCGCGTCGGCATGGGCAAGGGCAAGTCCAAGGAAGTGCCCGCTGCAGTGCAAAAGGCGATGGAAGAAGCACGTCGCAACCTGCTGAAGGTTTCGATCAAGAACGGCACGCTGCATCACCAGGTGCAAGGCCACCATGGCGCCGCAACCGTCGTGATGTACCCGGCCCCCAAGGGTACCGGCATCATCGCCGGCGGCCCGATGCGCGCCGTGTTCGAAGTGATGGGCATCACCGACATCGTGGCCAAGAGCCATGGTTCGTCGAACCCCTACAACATGGTTCGCGCCACGCTCGACGGGTTGAAGAACTCGACGACCGCTGGTCAGGTGGCTGCCAAGCGCGGCCTCACCGTCGAAGAAATCTTCGCTTGAGCGCAAGCCTGAAAGAAGTATTGAAATGACGACGCAACAACAAACCCTCAAGGTCCAATTGGTCAAGAGCCCGATCGGTACCAAGGAATCGCATCGCGCGACCGTGCGTGGCCTCGGCCTGCGCAAGCTCAACAGCGTGAGCGAGCTGCAAGACACCCCCGCGGTGCGCGGCATGATCAACAAGATCAGTTATCTGGTCAAAGTTCTGTAAGAGAGACTGATATGGAACTCAATGGCATCAAGCCGGCAGCCGGCGCCAAGCACGCCAAGCGTCGCGTTGGCCGCGGTATCGGCTCCGGTATCGGCAAGACCGCGGGTCGCGGTCACAAGGGTCAGAAGTCGCGCGCTGGCGGTTTCCACAAGGTTGGTTTCGAAGGCGGCCAAATGCCGCTGCAACGTCGCCTGCCCAAGCGTGGTTTCAAGTCGCACCTGCTGAAGTTCAACGCCGAAGTCACGCTGACTGCCCTCGAGCAGCTCGGCCTGGCCGAAGTCGATGTGCTGGCACTGAAGCAAGCGGGCCTCGTGGGCCAGCTCGCCAAGGTCGTCAAGATCATCAAGACCGGTGAACTGACCAAGGCCGTCAAGCTGACGGGCGTGGGCGCGACCGCTGGTGCCAAGGCTGCTGTCGAAGCAGCCGGCGGCAGCTTCGCCTGATATCACCATCGGACTGAAAGAAGTTCTTCGTGGCAACTAACGCGGCAACGATCGCAAAAACAGGCAAGTTCGGCGACCTTCGTCGTCGGCTCGTGTTTTTGCTGCTCGCGCTCGTGGTCTACCGGATTGGCGCGCACATTCCTGTGCCGGGTATCAACCCGGACCAGCTGGCAGCGTTGTTCCAGGGCCAGCAGGGCGGCATTCTGAGCCTGTTCAACATGTTCTCGGGCGGGGCGCTGTCGCGCTTCACCGTGTTCGCGTTGGGGATCATGCCGTACATCTCGGCGTCGATCATCATGCAGCTGATGACCTACGTGCTTCCGACCTTCGAGCAATTGAAGAAGGAAGGCGAGGCCGGTCGCCGCAAGATCACGCAGTACACGCGCTATGGCGCGCTGGGTCTGGCACTGTTCCAGTCGTTCAGCATCGCGGTGGCACTCGAGTCGTCGGCCGGTCTGGTCATCGCTCCCGGTTTCGGCTTCCGCCTGACCGCCATGGTGAGCCTGACGGCTGGTTCGATGTTCCTGATGTGGCTCGGCGAGCAGATCACCGAACGCGGCCTGGGCAACGGCATCTCGATCCTGATCTTTGCAGGTATCGCGGCTGGCCTGCCGAACGCCATTGGCGGTCTGGCTTCGCTGGTGACCACCGGTGCGATGAACCCGATCATTGCGCTGTTCATCATCGCTGTCGTGGTGCTCGTCACCTACTTCGTGGTGTTCGTGGAACGCGGTCAGCGCAAGATCCTCGTGAACTATGCGCGGCGCCAGGTCGGCAACAAGGTGTATGGCGGTCAGTCGTCGCACCTGCCCCTGAAGCTGAACATGGCCGGTGTGATTCCGCCGATCTTCGCCTCGTCGATCATCCTGCTGCCCGCAACGGTGGTTGGCTGGTTCAGCACTGGTGAAGGTGGTTTCCGCTGGATCAAGGATGTTGCCGGCGCACTGCGTCCGGGCGAGCCGATCTACGTGCTGCTGTACGCCGCTGCGATCGTTTTCTTCTGCTTCTTCTACACGGCACTCGTGTTCAACAGCAAGGAAACGGCCGACAACCTGAAGAAGAGTGGTGCATTCATTCCAGGCATTCGCCCGGGTGACCAGACCGCTCGCTATATCGACAAGATTCTGGTTCGCCTGACGTTGGCCGGCGCGGTGTACATCACCTTCGTCTGCCTGCTGCCCGAGTTCCTGATCCTGAAGTACAACGTGCCGTTCTACTTCGGTGGTACCTCCCTGCTGATCATCGTGGTCGTCACGATGGACTTCATGGCCCAGGTGCAAAACTACATGATGTCCCAGCAGTACGAATCGCTGCTGAAGAAGGCTAACTTCAAGACATCGTAGGGCTGTGAGTTTTCAGTATTGAGTCCGGGCGGTAGACCGCCACGTTAAACAGTTTTAGGAGAATGAAATGAGAGTTTCGGCTTCGGTCAAAACCATCTGCCGTAATTGCAAGGTCATCCGCCGTAAAGGTGTGGTGCGTGTGATTTGCACCGACCCGCGCCACAAGCAGCGCCAGGGTTGATTGAAGAGTATTAGAGGACGCACATGGCACGTATTGCTGGCATCAACATTCCGCCGCACAAGCACGCTGAAATCGGTCTGACGGCCATCTTCGGCATCGGTCGCACCCGCGCCCGTCAAATCTGCGAAGCGAGCGGCATCGAATATTCGAAGAAGATCAAGGATCTGACCGACGGCGATCTCGAGAAGATCCGTGATCAGATCGCTCTGTTCACCATCGAAGGCGATCTGCGTCGCGAGACGACGATGAACATCAAGCGTTTGATGGACATCGGCTGCTATCGCGGCTTCCGTCACCGTCGCGGCCTGCCGATGCGCGGCCAGCGCACGCGCACCAACGCCCGCACCCGCAAGGGTCCGCGCAAGGCTGCGCAGTCCCTGAAGAAATAAGGATAGATCAGCATGGCTAAAGCACCTGCAAACAACGCCGCACAGCGCGTTCGCAAGAAGGTTCGCAAGAACGTTGCGGACGGTATCGCCCACGTGCATGCCTCGTTCAACAACACCATCATCACGATCACCGATCGCCAGGGCAACGCCCTGTCGTGGGCTTCGTCGGGTGGCCAGGGCTTCAAGGGCTCGCGCAAGTCGACCCCGTTCGCTGCGCAGGTGGCTTCCGAAGTTGCCGGCCGTGCTGCTGTCGAACAAGGTATCAAGAACCTCGACGTCGAGATCAAGGGCCCCGGCCCCGGTCGCGAATCGTCGGTGCGCGCCCTGGCTGCGCTCGGCATCCGGATCAATTCCATTGCCGACGTGACGCCCGTTCCGCACAACGGCTGCCGTCCCCAGAAGCGTCGCCGCATCTGATCGTCAGCTCGCAAGGCGCAGCCAGCTTTTTCAAGCGGCTGCGCATTTGTTTTTTATCTAAGCCCACTGCCACTCGCGTCTTGCAGGTGGCTCCCGCAGGCAACTGCGGCAGATAGTACAAAGGAAGAATCGTGGCACGTTACCTCGGCCCCAAGGCCAAACTTTCCCGCCGTGAAGGCACCGACCTGTTCCTGAAGAGCGCCCGCCGCTCCATCCAGGACAAGGCCAAGTTCGACTCCAAGCCCGGCCAGCACGGTCGCACTTCGGGTCAGCGCACGTCGGACTACGGTCTGCAACTGCGCGAAAAGCAGAAGGTCAAGCGCATGTACGGCGTGCTGGAAAAGCAATTCCGCCGCTACTTCGAAGAAGCCGATCGCCGTCGTGGCAACACCGGCGCCAACCTGCTGTTCATCCTCGAATCGCGCCTGGACAACGTCGTCTACCGCATGGGCTTCGGCTCGACCCGCGCCGAAGCGCCAGCTCGTGTCGCACAAGGCGATCACGGTGAACGGTCAGTCGGTCAACATCCCGTCGTACCTGGTCAAGACCGGTGACGTGATCGCCGTGCGCGACAAGTCGAAGAAGCAGAACCGCATCGTCGAAGCGCTGCAACTCGCCCAGCAAGTCGGTATTCCGGCCTGGGTCGACGTGAACGCCGACAAGGCCGAAGGCACGTTCAAGAAGGTGCCCGATCGCGACGAATTCGCAGCCGACATCAACGAATCGCTGATCGTCGAACTGTATTCGCGTTGATTTTTTCTACCCGCCTGCGCGCCTTTGCGCCGGCGGGAGATTGTTATTGTTGTTCACGTTCCTGCTCCGCGCTTCGTCGCGGATCAGGTGCTTCACCAGCCTTACCGGTGTAACGAGCCGGGGGTATTGAGAGGAAGTCTGCATGCAAACCACCCTGCTGAAACCCAAGACCATTCAGGTCGAGCAACTTGCCCCGAACAAGGCCAAGGTCACGCTCGAGCCTTTCGAGCGCGGCTACGGCCACACGCTCGGCAACGCGCTGCGTCGCGTTCTGCTGTCGTCCATGGTGGGCTACTCGGCCACCGAAGTCACGATCGCTGGCGTTCTGCATGAGTACTCGTCGATCGACGGCGTGCAGGAAGATGTCGTCAACATCCTTCTGAACCTCAAGGGCGTGGTGTTCAAGCTCCACAACCGCGACGAAGTCACGCTGAGCCTGCGCAAGGACGGCGAAGGCCCGGTCCTGGCATCGGACATCCAGACCCCGCACGACGTCGAGATCATCAACCCCGACCACGTGATCGCGCACCTGTCGCAAGGCGGCAAGCTCGACATGCAGATCAAGGTCGAAAAGGGTCGCGGCTACGTGCCCGGCACGATGCGCCGCTACGCGGACGAGCCGACCAAGTCGATCGGCCGCATCGTTCTGGACGCCTCGTTCTCGCCCGTCAAGCGCGTGAGCTACACGGTCGAAAGCGCCCGTGTCGAACAGCGTACCGACCTGGACAAGCTGCTGGTCGAGATCGAAACCAACGGCGCGATCACCGCGGAAGACGCAGTGCGCGCTTCGGCTAAAATCCTGGTTGAACAGCTCGCCGTGTTCGCGCAGCTCGAAGGCGGCGAACTGGCTGCATTCGATGCACCGGCACCGCGCAGCGCACAGCAATTCGACCCGATCCTGCTGCGCCCTGTCGACGAGCTCGAACTCACCGTGCGTTCGGCCAACTGCCTGAAGGCCGAAAACATTTACTACATCGGTGATCTGATCCAGCGCACCGAAAACGAGCTGCTCAAGACCCCCAACCTGGGTCGCAAGTCGCTCAACGAAATCAAGGAAGTCCTCGCTTCGCGCGGCCTGACCTTGGGTATGAAGCTCGAAAGCTGGCCGCCGGCCGGCCTCGACAAGCGTTAATTTGAATTTGGCTCGGATAAGAGCCAGTGCACCGGGCAGTACCTGATACGGCTGCCTGTTTTTATAAAGTAAAGGAAAAGCACCATGCGTCACGGACACGGACTTCGCAAACTCAATCGCACCAGCTCGCACCGCCTTGCGATGCTGCAAAACATGATGAATTCGCTCATCGAGCACGAAGTCATCAAGACCACGGTCCCCAAGGCCAAGGAACTGCGCCGCGTCATCGAACCGATGATCACGCTCGCCAAGAAGCCCACGCTCGCCAACAAGCGCCTGGCCTTCGACCGCCTGCGCGACCGCGACAGCGTCGTGAAGCTCTTCGCCGATCTGGGCCCGCGTTTCGCAGCCCGTCCGGGCGGCTACACGCGCATCCTGAAGATGGGTTTCCGCGTGGGCGACAACGCGCCGATGGCGCTGGTCGAACTCGTCGACCGTCCTGAAATTAAAGATGCAGCCGCCGACCAAAGCGCTGCAGAATAAGCTATAATCTATACTTGCCGCGCGATGGAGCAGCCTGGTAGCTCGTTGGGCTCATAACCCAAAGGTCGCAAGTTCAAATCTTGCTCGCGCAACCAATTTAAAAAGCCCTTTGAAGAAATTCAAAGGGCTTTTTTCTTTGGCCGGTAAACGAATTGAAAAAGCCCTCGCAATGAGGGCTTTTTTGTTTCCGGAAATTACTTCTTCTTTTCCTTCTTTCAGCCGTGCCAGGCCGAGCAGCGGATCACGCTGCAGAAGTTTCCGCGGTGGAAGTGCGGCTCCTTGTCCGCGATCACATCCGCCTTGACGTTGCCGAAAGTCGTCTGCGGCTTGTGTCGGATGCCGTCGTAGAAGGCCTGGATGATGTCCTCCTTGAAGTGTTCGGTACGCGGATGGGCGTGCACGACCCGCGTGCGCTCGGCCTCGCTGTATTCCTTGTAGGTCAGGCCCAGCACGTCCATCTCGACGCCGGCCGTGACCAGCGCCACCACGGGATGCATGTGCTGCGGAATCCCCGGCGTGGTGTGCAGCGCGATCGCGGTCCACACCAGGTCGATGTCCTGCTGCGAGATCCCGTGGCCGCGCAAGAAGTCGCGCGCCACGTTGGCACCGTCAACCTCGAAGCGCTCGTTCGCGCTGCTGTGCTGCTTCACCAGCCCCATGTCGTGGAACATCGCACCGGCGTACAGCAGCTCGGGGTCGAAGGTCAGTCCGCGGTGTTTGCCCGCCAGCGCGCCGAAGTAGTAGACCCGGCTCGAGTGGTGAAACAGCAGCGCGGGCGCCGTGTCCCGAACCACTTCGGTGATCTCGCGCGCGAGCCGGCTGTCGGGGATGCGGACCCCTTCGATGTCCGTGGTCGTTTCAGTGGTCGTCGTCAAAGCCATGTGGATTTCTCCTGTGAGTGTGAAAACCACTTTAGGAGTCGGCTACAGTGGCTTCAATAGACGTGAAGCGGCGAATCCAGCCATTAGCGTACAGAAGCAGACACCATGCGCGCCCCACGAACCATCGCCATCCTCGCCATGCCCGGCGTCCAGTTGCTGGACGTCTCGGGCCCGCTCGACGTCTTCGCGGAAGCGAACGTGCAAGCGGGTGTGGCGGCCTACAGGCTGCTCGTCGTCGGCAGCCGAAAGGGCGCCATTCGCAGTTCGTCGGGCGTGCGCCTGATGCCCGATGCCGTGATCGGGGACGACGGCATCGGCCCGGTCCACACCTTGCTGGTGGCGGGCTCGCCGCATGCGGAAAACGCGGCGTCAGACATCGGCGTCAACGCCTGGTTGCGTCGGCTCGCACCGAAGACCCGGCGCTTCGGCTCGGTGTGCAGCGGCGCCTTCGTGCTCGCGCGCGCCGGCCTGCTTGACGGCCGCCGCGTCACCACGCACTGGGCCGTGGCGCAACAACTGGCGCAGGACTTCCCCTCGGTCACGGTCGACGCCGACGCCATCCACGTGCGCGACGGTCGCCTGCGCACGGCGGCGGGTGTCACGGCAGGCCTGGATCTCGCGCTGGCCCTGGTCGAAGAAGACCTGGGCCGAGAGATCGCCATGAAGGTCGCCGCCCAACTCGTCATGTTCTTCAAGCGCCCCGGCGGCCAGATGCAGTTCAGCCGCAAGGGCGAGGCGGCACCCACCGGCCGCTCCGCCTTGCAGGAGGTTCAACGCTGGGTTGCCGCCAACCCCGCCATGGATCACAGCATCACGCGCCTATCGGCGCGCATGGGCCTCAGCGAGCGGCATTTCGCGCGCCTGTTCAAGCAGGAAGTGGGCGTCGCGCCCGCGGCGTGGGTGGAAGACGTTCGCGTGGCTGCCGCACGCCGCCTGCTCGAGGCCGGCGATGCCGCGCCCAAGCAGGTGGCATCGCTGTGCGGCTTTGCCGATGCCGACACGCTGCGGCGCGCGTTCCAGCGCCGGATCGGCATCACGCCCGCGGAGTACCGCAAGCGCAACGCCCATTCGGCCATCAGTCCGGAATGACCGCCGTGACTTCGATCTCGACCTTCGCGCGGTGCTCCACCAGCGCCGCCACCTGCACGCAGGTCATGGCCGGGAAGTTGCGCCCCATCGCGTCGCGATAGACCGGGCCCAGCTCGGCCAGGCGGCGGCTGTATTCGTCGCGGTCCGTCACGTACCAGGTCATGCGCACCATGTGCTCGGGGCCGGCGCCCGCTTCGCGCAGCACCTCGACGATGTTGCGCAGCGTCTGGCCGCACTGGTCG
Source organism: Variovorax sp. E3 (assembly GCF_016082275.1). Taxonomy (GTDB): domain Bacteria; phylum Pseudomonadota; class Gammaproteobacteria; order Burkholderiales; family Burkholderiaceae_C; genus Variovorax. The sequence goes on along the minus strand of NZ_MOWM01000132.1, from coordinate 11,534 downwards.
ATGAAGTCGTCCGACTCGAATTGCTGCTGGCCGTTCCAGCCGACCTGTCCGCCGACGAACACCATGGTGCCGCGCGCCGCGATGCCGTTTGCATAGCCCTTGGGAGGCAACCAGCCCGGGGGCTGCAAGAGTTTGTTCATCATGATGTGCTGTTGAGTTGTCTCAGTTTGAATCGCTGGAGCTTGCCGGTCTCGGTGCGCGGAAGCACCGTCACGAACTCGATCTCGCGCGGGTATTTGAAAGGCGCGATCGTTGCCTTCACGTGGTCCTGCAGCGCCTTCACGAGGGCCGCATCGCCTTCATTGCCCGGCTTGAGCACGCAGAAGGCCTTGACGATCATGCCGCGGTCGGCGTCGGGCTTGCCGATCACGCCGCACTCGGCCACGGCCGGGTGCTTGAGCAGTGCATCTTCGACCTCCGGGCCGCCGACGTTGTAGCCGGCCGTGATGATCATGTCGTCGGCGCGGGCCTGGTAGAAGAAGTAGCCGTCGTCGTCCTGCACGAACGAATCGCCGGGGTAGTTCCAGCCGTTCTTCACGTAGTCGGCCTGGCGCGGATCTTCGAGATAGCGGCAGCCCACGGGCCCCTGTAGCGCCAGCTTGCCGACCGTGCCGCGCGGCACTTCGTTGCCTTCGTCGTCCACCACTTTCGCGGTGAAGCCCGGCACTGCCTTGCCGACGGCGCCCCGGCGCACCTCGTTGCCCGCGGCGGAAATGTAGATGTGGAACACCTCGGTGCCGCCGATGCCGTCGAGCATCTCGATGCCCGTGGCCTCCTTCCACAGCTGCCGCGTGGCGTCGGGCAATGCTTCACCGGCGCTCACGCTGATGCGCAGGCTCGGCATGCCGTGCTGCTTCACGAACGGCGCCATCTGGCGGTAGAACGTGGGCGCGGTGTAGCTGATGGTCGCGCCGACCTGGTTGATCAGCTTCACGAGCCCTTCGGGCGTGAACGGCGCATCGGGAAAGTACACCGAGGCACCGGCCCACATCGGGAACACCAGCAACCCGCCGAGCCCGAAGGTGAAGGCAGCGGCGGCGAGCCCACCACGATGTCGTCGCTGCGTGCCTTCAGCACGTGGCGGGGCCAGGTCTCGCACATGGCGAGCACGTCGCGGTGCGTGGTCACGGGCGCCTTCGGCTTGCCCGTGGTGCCCGACGTGAACGCGAGCAGCGCGATGTCGTCGGCCGCCGTGGGGCAGGCCGTGAACACGCCGCTCTTTGCCGCGGCGCGCGCGGAGAGCGAGTCCGCCGCGTCGGGCTTGTTGAACGCGATCACCGTGGCGAGCACCGGATGCTCCCTCTGCGCCGTCGCGAGCTCGTCGAGCAGGCGGCCGTCGCACAACGCGGCCACGGGCTGCGCCTTCTCGATGATGTCGCCGAGCTCTTTCGCACGCAGCAGCGGCATGGTCGCCACGGCGATCAGTCCCGCCTTCACCACGGCGAGCCATGCGAGCGCCATTGCCACCGAGTTGCCGCCACGCAGCAGCACGCGGTTGCCCGGCACCAGCCCGAGGTCTTCCGTGAGCACCAGCGCGATGCGGTTGACCTCGACGGCCGCTTGCGAATACGTCAGCGTGCCCTCGGGCGAGCGCAGCATCGGGTTGTCGCCGAAGCCCTTGGCCGCTGCCTTGTCGAGCAACTCCTCGACCAGGTTCAGCTGGTCGGGCAGCCGCAGCTCGGGCAGGTCATAGCGAAAGACAGGCAGCTGCGCGGCAGGCGGCAGGCGGTCGTGAACGAAGCGGTCGACTTGGGCAGACACGGTATTTATCCCCGCAGAACGGATTTGCCAATGATCAGTTGTTGAACCTCCGTCGCGCCTTCGTAGATGCGCAGCGAGCGGATGTCGCGGTAGAGGCTCTCAATCTTCGTGCCAACCTTCACGCCGAGGCCGCCGTGCATCTGCAGCGCCATGTCGATCACGCGGCTCGCGTTTTCTGTGGCGCACATCTTGGCCATGGCGGCCGCGGCCGACACGTCGCCCACGGCGGGCGCGCCGCGTTTTTCGGCGTCGTCGCGCATCCATGCGGCGCGGTACGTGAGCAACGCGGCGCTGTCGATCAGCGCGGCCATCTCGCCGAGCTTGGCCTGCGTGAGCTGGAAGTCCGCGAGCGTCTGGCCGAACATGCGGCGGTTCTTCGAATGCGAGATCGCTTCCGCCAATGCACGGCGCCCCATGCCCAGCGCGGCAGCCGCCACCGATGCACGAAAGATGTCGAGCGTGCGCATCGCGAGCTTGAAGCCGCCGTTGAGCTCGCCCAGTTGCGCGGTGCGCGGCACCACGCAGTTGTCGAAGCGCAAGGTGGCCAGCGGGTGCGGCGCCATCACGTCGATGTGCGCGGAGGTGTCCAGCCCCGGCGTCGTCGCGTCGACGATGAATGCGGTGATGCCGCGCGTGCCGCCCGTGGGTTCGGTCTTCGCGAACACGCAGTAGAAGTCGGCGATGCCGCCGTTGCTGATCCAGGTCTTCTCGCCGTTGAGCTTCCAGCCGTCAGGCGTGGCTTCGGCGCGCATGGCCATCGCGCCCACGTCGGAGCCTGCCTCGGGTTCGCTGAGCGCGAAGGCCGCGATCTTGCTGCCCTTGGCCACGGCCGTCAGGTAGTTCGCGTGCTGCGCCGGCGTGCCCGCGAGCGTGATCGCGCCGCTGCCCAGGCCCTGCATCGCGAATGCGAAATCGGCCAGCGGCGAATGGAAGGCGAGCGTTTCGCGCAGCAGCACGAGCGCGCGCGAGTCGAGCCGCTCGAGCGCGCCGCCCGACGAGCCCGGCACGGCATAGCGCAGCCAGCCGCCGGCGCCCAGGCGCTGCACCCAGTCGCGGCAGGCCGCGCGGTCGTCGTGTTCGTCGATCTCTTGCGACGCGGCCCAGGGCAGCAGGCCCTCGGCCAGTTCGTGGTGCGCCGCATCGAAGAAGGGCAGCGCGAGGTGCGTGGTCGATGGCGGCGCGGGAGCTTGGTCATCATGATGTCAGTCTCCGCCGAACACGGGCTTCTTCTTGGCCGCGAAGGCTTCGTAAGCGCGCTTGAAGTCTTCGGTCTGCATGCAGATGGCCTGTGCCTGCGCCTCGGCCTCGATGGCCTGGTCGATGGTCATCGACCATTCCTGCGCGAGCATGGTCTTGGTCATGCCGTGCGCGAAAGTGGGGCCTTCGGCCAGGTCGCGCGCCACCTTGGTGGCCGCTTCGAGCAACGCATCGCTTTCGTGCAGCGCGTTGAAGAAGCCCCAGGCGTGGCCTTCCTGCGACGTCATGGCGCGGCCCGTGAACAGCAGCTCCGACGCACGGCCCTGGCCGATCACGCGCGGCAGCAGCGCGCAGGCGCCCATGTCCGCACCGGCCAGGCCGACACGCGTGAAGAGAAACGCGGTGCGCGTGGCGGGCGAGCCGTAGCGCAAGTCGCAGGCCAGCGCGATCATCGCGCCGGCGCCGGCGCACACGCCGTCGATCGCGCCGACGATGGGCTGCGGGCATGCGCGAATGGCCTTCACCAGGTCGCCCGTCATGCGCGTGAACTCCAGCAGCTCGGGCATGCGCATGCCGGTCAACGGGCCGATGATCTCGTGCACGTCGCCGCCCGAGCAGAAGTTGCCGCCCGCGCCGGTCACCACGATCACCTTCACGTCGGTCGCGTAGTTCAGCGCGCGGAACAGGTCGCGCAGCTCGGCGTACGAGTCGAAGGTCAGCGGGTTCTTGCGCTCGGGGCGGTTCAGCGTGATGGTGCCGACGCCGTTGTCGTAGCTCCATGCGAAGTGCTCGGCCTTGTAGGCTGCCTTCGCTTCGAATTGCGCGCGCATGGGATTGCCTGCGCCGATGTAGTGCTTCATTCGGTCTCCGCCATCGATTGGTTGTGTGAGTGTTGCTTGACCTTGCCAAGCAGCTTGTGGAGCTGCGTGATCTCTTTGCTGCTGAGGCCCGCGAAGGCCTCGACGATCCAGTCTTCGTGCTGCTGCGCCATCTCGTTGAAGAGCTTGCGTCCGCGCGGCGTGAGGCGCACGCGCCATGCGCGGCGGTCGCCCTCGACGTTGATGCGCTCCACCAGCCCTTCGGTCACGAGCTGGTCGGTGATGCCCGTGACGTTGCCGCCCGTGACCATCATGCGGCGCGAGAGTTCGTTCATCTTCAGGCCGTCGGGCGAGCGCTCGAGTTGCGACATCAGGTCGAAGCGCGGCAGCGTGGTCGTGAACTGCGAGCGCAGTTCGTTGCGCACCTGCTTTTCGATCAGCTGGGTGCAGGTGAGCAGCCGCAGCCAGAGGCGCAGGGCTTCGGGGTGTTCGCTGTGCGCGCGCGCTTCGAGGTCCATGTCAGTGCGTCTCCTCGCTGTTCTGCGCCGCCATGGCCGCATTGGCCGCGGCGGCGAGTTGCTGTTGCTTGGCGATCTCGCGGTACATCTGGTCGCGGCCGCTCAGGTACTGCTTGGGCCAGTCGACGTCGCGGCTTTGCAGCTTGGCCGCTTCGTGCAGCGTCCACGCCGGGTCGGCCAGGTGCGGGCGCGCAATGGCGCACAGGTCGGCGCGGCCGGCCGCGATGATGCTGTTGGCCTGGTCGGCGTCGGTGATGGCGCCCACCGCGATGGTCGAGATGCCGACCTCGTTGCGGATGCGGTCCGAGAACGGCGTCTGGTACATGCGGCCGTACACCGGCTTGGCGGCGCGCGTGGTCTGGCCCGAGGACACGTCGATGAAGTCGGCGCCGGCTTCCTTGAAGAGACGCGCAACCACCACGCGTCGGCATCGGTGTTGCCGCCGGGCGCCCAGTCGTGCGCGGAGATGCGCACGCTCATGGGCTTGTCGGCAGGCCACACGGCGCGCATGGCGCGGAACACTTCGAGCGGGTAGCGGCAGCGTGCTTCGATGTCGCCGCCGTATTCGTCGGTGCGCTGGTTGGTGAGCGGGCTGATGAAGGCCGACAGCAGGTAGCCGTGCGCGCAGTGCAGCTCGAGCCAGTCGAAGCCGCATTCGAGCGTGCGGCGCGTCGAATCGACGAACTGGTCGCGCAGCGTGTCCATCTCGGCGCGCGTGATGGCGGCCGGCAGCTGGTTCTGTTCGCCGTAGGGCACGGCACTGGCGCCGAGCAAGGGCCAGTTGCCGTCTTCGAGCGGCTCGTCGGTGCCTTCCCAGCCCACGCGGGTGGAGCCCTTGGGGCCGCTGTGGCCGAGCTGCATCGCGATCTTCGCGCTCGACTGCGTGTGCACGAAATCGACGATGCGCTTGAACGCGGCCTGTTGCGTGTCGTTGTACAGGCCCGTGCAGGCCGGCGTGATGCGGCCTTCGGGCGTCGGGCTCGTCATTTCGACGAACACCATGGCGGCGCCGCCGAGCGCGCGCGCGCCCAGGTGCACCAGCAGGAAGTCTTGCGGCACGCCGTCGACCGCGCTGTAGGTGGCCATCGGCGACACCAGGATGCGGTTCTTCAGCGTGAGGCCGCGCACCTTGTAGGGCATGAGCATGGGCGCCACGGCCTTGCCGCCCGCGAGCCACTGCTCGTAGCCGCCGAGCCATTGCGTGTCGCGCACGCGCAGGTTCTCGTGGCTGATGCGCTGCGAGCGCGTGAGCAGCGAATACGCGAACTGCTCGATCTCCATGCCCGTGTAGCGCGGCACGTTCTCGAACCACTCGGTGGAGTTGCGCGCGGCGTTCTGGATCTTCAGCACCTCGACGCTTCGGCGCGCCTCGTAGCCTTCGAGCACGTGGTCGACGGTGCCGCCCTGTTCGAATTCATTGGCCAGGTCGATGGCGTCTTCCAGCGCGAGCTTGGTGCCCGAGCCGATCGAGAAGTGCGCCGTGTGCGCGGCGTCGCCCATCAGCACCACGGGCACCGAGCGGCCCTCGACGTCGATGCGGTGCGTCCAGCGCTCGCACACCACGCGCGGAAAGCGGATCCAGTTGGCCGAGCCGCGCAGGTGCGTGGCGTTGCTGATGAGCGAGTGGCCGCCCAGGTACTTGGAGAACAGCTTCTCGCAGAAGGCGATGGCCTCGGGCTGCTCCATCTGGTCGAGGCCGTGGGCCTTCCACACGGCCTCGGGCGTCTCGACGATGAAGGTCGAGGTCTTGTCGTCGAACTGGTAGGCGTGGGCCTGGAACCAGCCGTGCTCGGTCTGTTCGAAGGCGAAGGTGAAGGCGTCGAAGGTCTGGTGCGTGCCCAGCCACACGAAGCGGCATTCGCGCAGGTCGACGTCGGGCATGAACACCTCGGCGTAGCGCTGGCGGATGCGGCTGTTCAGCCGTCGCTGGCAATGACCAGGTCGGCGTTGTACCTGGCGGCAATGGCCTGGTCGTCGGTGGCGTCGGTCTCGAACACGAGGTCCACGCCCAGCGCCAGGCAGCGCTCCTGCAGGATGTTCAGGAGCCGCTTGCGGCCGATGCCGCAGAAGCCGTGGCCGCCCGAGCGCACCTGGCGGCCCTTGAAGAACACCTGGATGTCGTCCCAGTGGTGGAACTCGTTGCCGATGAGCGCGGCGGTTTCGGCATCGGCCGCGCGCAGGTTGCCCAGCGTCTGGTCGCTCAGCACCACGCCCCAGCCGAAGGTGTCGAAGGGGCGGTTGCGTTCGACCACCGTGATCTGCAGCGCCGGGTTGCGCGCCTTCATCAACAGGGCGAAGTACAGGCCTGCCGGCCCGCCGCCGATGCACAGGATGCGTTGGAGGTCCGAGGCGGGAGCGGGGGTGACCGTGCTGAGGCTGTTCATGGTTGAATAGTTTAGGCATAAACAATCTGCTGTCAATGCTGGTTGGTAACAGGGTCCGGCGCGCGTTTCGGGGTTTTGGCCGACACGGGTAGTCATGCAAAAACTTGGAAAAATCAATACCATGGGCCCCATGCAAAACTTGATACCCAAGATCGAGTCGCAGCTGGCTTCGCTGCCTGTCCCCATCGCGCTGGAGTTGCCAGATGGCCGGCGCGTTGCCCAGGCGGGGGCCCGCGTCACGCTGGCTTTCAAGGAGTGGACGGTGCTGGCCAAGCTGGCGGCCCGGCAGGTGGGGGCCATCGGCGAGGCATACGTCGAGGGCAAGGTGCAGATCGAGGGCGCCATGCGCGACCTGATCGACGCCACCGTCGGCCTGCTGCCCGGCAACCCGGCCGAAACCGACACCAGCTGGTGGAGCCGCCTGCAGCACATGGCCAAGTCGCACGGCTCGCACTCGCTGCGCAAGGACGCGGCGCAGATCGAGTTCCACTACGACGTTTCCGACGACTTCTATGCGCTGTGGCTGGACCCGCGCCGGGTCTATTCGTGTGCGTACTTCCGTACGCCCGACCTCACGCTGGCCCAGGCGCAGGAGGCCAAGCTCGACCACATCTGCCGCAAGCTCATGCTGCAGCCCGGCGAGCGCTACCTGGACATCGGCTCCGGCTGGGGCGCGCTGCTGCTGTGGGCGGCCGAGCACTATGGCGTGGATGCCACCGGCATCACGCTGTCACGCAACCAGCATGCGCACGTGCAGCGGCTGATCGAAGAAAAGGGCCTGCAGGGGCGCGTGCGCGTCGAATTGCGCGACTACCGCGAGCTGTCGGTGGAGCAGCCCTTCGACAAGATCTCCTCGGTGGGCATGTTCGAGCACGTGGGCGCGGCCAACATGCCGACCTACTTCCGCAAGATCCATTCGCTGCTGAAGCCCGGCGGCCTGGTCATGAACCACGGCATCACCTCGGGCGAGCTCAACTACCGCCAGCTGGGCGCGGGCATGGGCGACTTCATCGAAAAATACATCTTCCCGGGCGGCGAACTGCTGCACGTGACGCACGTGCTGCGCGAAACCGCCGCGGCCGGGCTGGAGATGGTCGACACCGAAAGCCTGCGCCCACATTACGCGCGCACGCTGTGGGCCTGGTCGGATGCGCTGGAGTCGCAGCTGGGCACGGCGCTCGACGTGCTGCAGCGCAGCGGAGGGCGCCAGGGCGAGAACGCCGAGCGCATCCTGCGGGCCTACCGCCTGTACCTGGCGGGCTCGGCCATGAGCTTCGAGCAGGGCTGGATCTCGCTGCACCAGATGCTGTCGATCAAGCCCGACGGCAAGGTCGAGCACGGCACCTTGCGCGGCGCCCAATCGGTGTACCCTTTTGCCCGTGACTACATCTACAAGTGAGTGAAAAACACCATGCTCTATCGTTTCCAGTCCCGGGCTTCCGCTGATTTCGTGATGCTCGAAGTGCATGCGCGCCAACTGCTCGACATCGTCGGCAAGTCGGTCGCGCCGCAAGGCATCATCACGGTCGAGCAGATTCCCGGCGCCATCGCCGCACTCGAGGCCGCACTGGCCCGCGAGGGCAGCAATGCCCACAACCACGACGACTACGCCGTCGAAGGCCATGCCAACGAGGCCGAGAAGCAGCATGTCGGACTGCACCAGCGTGCAGCCCCCCTGCTTCACATGCTCAAGGATTCGCTGGCCGACAAGAAGGACGTGACCTGGAAGACCTGAGCGTCTTCTTCAGCAGTTCAGTCGACCTTCGCGCCGGAGTCCTTCACCACCTTCGCCCACTTCACGTGTTCGCTCGCTATGAGCTTGGTGAAGTCGGCGGGTGAATTGCCGCTCGGGATCGCGCCCTGCGCGAGCATCTTCTCCTTCAGGGCCGGCGTGCCCAGCGACTTGGCCACTTCCTGCTGAATGCGGTTCACGACCTCGGGCGGCGTGCCGGCCGGCGCCAGCAGACCGAACCACGAGCTTGCCTCGAAGCCCTTGAGCGACGGGCCGCCCACTTCTTCCACCGTCGGAATGTCCGGCAGCGCCGGCGAACGCTGCGCGCTCGTCACCGCCAGCGCGGTGAGCTTGCCGGCCTTGATCTGCGCCATCGACGAGGGCAGGTTGTCGAACATCACGTCGCGTTGCCGCCCACCATGTCCAGCAGCGCCGGGCCCGAGCCCTTGTACGGAATGTGGGCCATGAACGTGCCCGTCATGCTCTTGAACAGCTCGCCCGCCAGGTGGATCGACGTGCCGCTGCCGCTGGACGCCATGTTCAGCTTGCCGGGGTTGGCCTTGGCGTACTTGATGAAGTCCTGCACGTTGTGGATGTTCAGCGCCTTGGCCTTCTCGGCGTTCATTTCCATCACGTTGGGCACGGCGGCGACCAGCGTGATCGGCGCGAAGTCCTTGATCGGGTCGAAGGGCAGCTTGGGGTAGAGCGCGCGGTTGATGCCGTGCGTGCCCACCGTGCCCATCAGCAGCGTGTAGCCGTCGTTGGGCGCGCGCGCCACGATTTCGGCGCCCAGGTTGCCGCCCGCGCCGCCGCGGTTGTCGACGATGAACTGCTGGCCGAAGGCCTTCGACAGCTCGGGCGCGACCGCGCGCGCCAGGATGTCGGTGGTGCCGCCGGCCGCGAACGGCACGACGATGCGCACCGGCTTGGTCGGCCAGTTGCTCTGGGCCCACGAAGGGGCGGCCATCAGCGTGAGGGCGGTGGCGACAGAGGCCGCGAGCGCCGTCCGGCGGCTCAGCGGGGAAAGGAAGGAGAAAGAAGTCATGCGCGCGTTTGTACCCGGGGCGGGTTTCCGCGTCGCGAGTGAAAACCCCTTGAACCGCCGGGTCAGCCGACCTGCATGCGCTGCGCGAAGCCTTCGCTGCGAAAACGCGCGAGCACGAAGTCGATGAACACGCGCGTCTTGGGCGGCAGCAGCTTCTTGCTCGGGTAGTACAGCCACACCGCGCCGGCGTCCTGGAACCACTCGGGCAGCAGCCGCACCAGCTCGCCGCCGCGCAACCCGCGCTCCACGAAAGGCATCGGCAGCATCGCCACGCCCAGCCCCATGAGCGCGGCGTGCGCGATGGCCTCGGGGTCGTTGAAGATGGCGCGCGGCCGGGGCAGGTCGACCGTGGCTTCCTCGTCGCCGGAGTCGGCACTGGTTCCAGCGCGCACGCGGCGCAGCGTCCAGCCGCGCACCCGGCCCGTGGGCGACGAGCGGCGCAGCAGCGTGTCCAGCGCCGCCAGCTCCTGCGGATGCCGGGGCATCGCGCGCCCTGCCATGTAGCGCGGCGAGGCCACCGCCACCACGTGGATGCGCGCCAGCTCGCGCGCCACCAGCCCGGCCGACAGCTCGATGCCGCCGCCGATGGCCGCGTCGAAGCCCTCGCCGACCAGGTCGACCTGCTGGTTGTCGAAATGCCAGTCCGGCAGGATGGCCGGGTAGCGCGCCAGGAAGTCGCCCATCATCGGCAGCACATGCTCGCGCCCGAGGCCTGGCCCATGCTCACCTTGAGCGTGCCGGCGGGCTGGCCGTCGTCGGTGGCGATGCCGGCCACGGCCTCCTGCAGCGTGGCCAGCGCGCCGCCCACCTGCGCCAGGAAGCGCTCGCCGCCCTCGGTCAGCGTCAGGCTGCGCGTGCTGCGCTGGAACAGCCGCACGCCCAGCCGCGCCTCGAGCCGCGCCACGTTCTTGCTGACCGCCGCCGGCGTGAGCCCCAGGCGCCGAGCGGCCGCCGAGAAGCTGCCGCCCTCGGCGCTCTGCACGAAGGATTCCAGGTGGCTGAGCGGCTCCATGCGCGCATTTTGAGCTTGATCTTCAACTTTGGGTTGAATTTGATTGCCGCTATTGATGGCTACCGCGAAGGGAATGAAAGCCGGAGACTGAAGGCCTTCCTCCAACAGATCGGAAAAAATCATGGCTTCCAATACCGCTTCTTCTTCTTCTTCTTCCTCCTCCTCCCTCGTGCTGGCCGGCAAGGTCGCCTTCGTCACCGGCGGCTCGCGTGGCATCGGCGCCGCCATCGTGCGCCGGCTGGCCCGCGACGGCGCCGCCGTGGCCTTCAGCTACAGCAGCGCCGCCGCCCAGGCCGACGAGCTGGTTCGCGCCGTCCAGGCCGAAGGCGGCCGCGCCTTCGCGCTGAAGATCGACAGCGCCGACGCCGACGCGCTCAAGGCCGGCATCGACCAGGCCGCCAAGCACTTCGGCGGGCGCATCGACATCCTGGTCAACAACGCGGGCGTGCTGCACCTGGGCCCCGTCGACCAGCTCACGCTGGCCGATTTCGACCACACCATCGCGGTCAACGTGCGCGCCGTGTTCGTGGCCATCCAGGCCGCGCTGGCGCACATGGGCACGGGTGGGCGCATCGTGAACATCAGCAGCACCAACGCCGAGCGCATGCCCTTTGCCGGCGGCAGCGTCTATGCCATGAGCAAGTCGGCGCTGACCGGCCTGGTGCAGGGCCTGTCGCGCGACCTCGGCCCGCGCGGCATCACGGTCAACAACGTGCAGCCCGGCCCGGTCGACACCGCCCTGAACCCCGCCGACGGCCCGATGGCCGCCACCATGCACGGCTTCATGGCCATCGGGCGCCACGGCCACGCCGACGAGATCGCCGGCATGGTCGCCTACCTGGCCAGCCCCGAAGCCGCGTTCGTGACCGGCGCCGGCCTGAACATCGACGGCGGCTTCGCGGCGTGATGACGCAACCCGTGCTGGCCGGCAAGGCCGCTTTCGTCACTGGCGGCTCGCGCGGCATCGGCGCGGCCATCGTGCGCCGGCTGGCGCGCGACGGCGCGCCGTGGCCTTCGGCTTCGTGAGCGCGCAGGCCGAGGCCGACGCGCTGGCCAACGAGATCCGC
>NZ_MOWM01000131.1 GCF_016082275.1 Variovorax sp. E3 | reverse complement strand
GCCGTGCGCTCGACGGGCGTCGCGATCTGGGGCGTGATGGGCGCTGCCGGCGCGCTCGCGGCCGCCTGGCGCGCGGCCGGCGGGTCGAGCAGCACGGTGTAGTCGCGCACGATGCGGCCCGACGAACCGTTGGCTTCCAGCAGCAGGTCGATGAACGGGTCGTTGAGCGGGCGGTTGCCGCTCAGTCGCACCACATACTGGCCGCCGGCGCGGCGTTGCAACGTCGCCCTGACGTCGCGCAGCGCCGCGTTGTACGGCACGCCCGCGTTCTTGAAGGCCTCGGCCGTGGCGATGTTGATCTTCAGACCGTCCGCTTCGTTGGCCGCGATCTCGGTCACGTCGATCTCGGCGCGCAACGGTTCGCCCAGCGCCGATTGCACCTTCAGCTGCCCCAGCGTGAAGGCGCTGGCGTCTGCGCTGGCGATGCCCAGTGCCACGGCAGCCGCCGCGCCCAGAATGGAAAGGCGCCAACCGTTCGATGGCAGAGGCGGGCGAGCGGCCGATGGGCTGGCCGCAGGCAACAGATGTCTTGTCATGCTGATAGGGGGCGGCTCAGGCCCAGAATTTGTAAGAGGACGTTAGCATCATCACCCGGCACTGACAAGGCAATGCGCCCGTTCTACCCAGTGCGCGCATACTTACGATCACATCTTGTGTTGTCTTCCGACAACAATTTGTGTTTCAAAAGGGCCTGAGCACCCCGCATCAGGCTTCGAGCAGGATGCGCAGCATGCGACGCAGCGGTTCCGCGGCGCCCCACAGCAGCTGGTCGCCGATGGTGAAGGCGCCGACGTACTCGGGGCCCATCGCCAGCTTGCGGATGCGGCCGACCGGGATGTCCATGGTGCCCGTCACGGCCACCGGCGTCAGGTCCTTGACGGTGGCTTCGCGCGTGTTCGGCACGACCTTCGCCCAGGGGTTGTCGGCAGCGATCACCGCTTCGATGTCGGCCAGCGGCACGTTCTTCTTGAGCTTGAAGGTCAGGGCCTGGCTGTGGCAGCGCATGGCGCCGATGCGCACGCAGAAGCCGTCGACCGGCGTGGCGGCGGTGCCGAAGCCCGCGCCCTGGCCCAGGATCTTGTTGGTTTCGGCGCCGCCCTTCCACTCTTCCTTGGACACGCCCCAGTCTGCGTCGTCCTGGCTCTTGCCCAGGCCCAGGTCCTTGTCGATCCAGGGGATCAGCGAGCCGCCCAGCGGCGCGCCGAAGTTGGCCGTTTCAGCGGCGCTCAGGGTCTGCTGCTTGTGCAGCACCTTGCGGTCGATTTCCAGGATGGCCGACTTCGGGTCGTCCAGCAGCGCGCGCACTTCGGCGTTCAGGGTGCCGAACTGGGTCAGCAGCTCGCGCATGTGCTGCGCGCCGCCGCCCGAGGCTGCCTGGTAGGTCATGCTGGTCATCCACTCGACCAGGCCGGCCTTGTAGAGTGCGCCCACGCCCATGAGCATGCAGCTCACGGTGCAGTTGCCGCCGATCCAGTTCTTGCCGCCCTTGGCCAGCGCGTTCTCGATGACCGGCAGGTTGACCGGGTCGAGCACGATAATGGCGTCGTCCTTCATGCGAAGGGTCGAGGCGGCATCGATCCAGTGGCCGTTCCAGCCGGCGGCGCGCAGCTTGGGGAACACCTCGCTGGTGTAGTCGCCGCCCTGGCAGGTGATGACGATGTCGCACTTCTTCAGTGCTTCGATGTCGTTCGCATCCTTCAGCGCGGTTTCGTTCTTGGCCATGGCCGGGGCCTTGCCGCCGGCGTTGGAGGTCGAGAAGAAGACCGGCTCGATGAGGCCGAAGTCGCCTTCGGCCTGCATGCGGTCCATCAGGACCGAGCCGACCATGCCGCGCCAGCCTACGAGGCCGACCAGAGGTTGATTGGATGCGTTCGCCATTTCAGTTTGCCCTTATGAAAAAAGAAAAGTTGTCTTTTTTTTGCCCCCGACTCGTCGAGCCGGGGAGGGGCGTGACGAAGCGGGCTGCGGTTAGCCGGTAATCGTCTTTTTGGTGATTGCTGCAACGACCGCGTCGCCCATTTCGCGGGTGCCGACGCGCTTCGTACCTTCTGACCAGATGTCACCCGTGCGCAGCCCGGAGGCGAGCACGTCCTTGACCGCCGACTCGATACGGTCGGCAGCCTCGGCTTGGTTGAGTGAGAAGCGGAGCATCATGGCAGCGGAGAGTATTGTAGCCAAAGGATTGGCAACCCCTTTGCCGGCAATGTCGGGCGCGCTGCCGTGGCTGGGCTCGTACAGGCCCTGATTGCTCGAATTGAGCGACGCCGAGGGCAGCATGCCGATCGAGCCGGTGAGCATCGCGGCCTCGTCCGAGAGGATGTCGCCAAACATGTTGCCGGTGACCACCACGTCGAACTTCTTGGGTGCCTTCACGAGCTGCATGGCCGCGTTGTCGACCAGCATGTGGTCGAGTTCGACGTCCGGATATTCCTTCGCGATGTCGAGCATCACGTCTTTCCACAGCTGCGAGGTTTCCAGCACGTTGTTCTTGTCCACGCTGGTCACGCGCTTGCTGCGCTTGCGGGCGGCCTCGAAGGCCACGCGGGCGATGCGTTCGATTTCGGGGCGCGAATAGCGCATCGTGTCGAAGGCTTCCTCGCGCCCGGAAAGTGCCCGTCGACCGCGGTGCGGCGGCCGCGCGGCTGGCCGAAGTAGATGTCGCCGGTCAGTTCGCGAATGATCAGGATGTCCAGGCCCGCGATCAGCTCGGGCTTCAGGCTCGACGCGTCCACCAGCTGCTCGTAGCAGATGGCGGGGCGGAAGTTGGCGAACAGGCCCAGGTTCTTGCGCAGACCCAGGATGGCCTGTTCGGGCCGCAGCGGACGGTCGAGCTTGTCGTACTTCCAGTCGCCCACGGCGCCGAACAGCACCGCGTCCGATTCCTTGGCGAGCTTGAGCGTGGCTTCGGGCAGCGGGTGGCCGTGCGCCTCGTAGGCCGCGCCGCCGACCAGCGCGGTTTCCATCTCGAACTTCAGGTCGAGCACGTCGAGCACCTTGACGGCTTCCGCCACGATTTCGGTGCCGATGCCGTCACCCGGGAGAACTGCGATTTTCATTTTGTCGTGTGTCTTGAAAAGAGAAAACAGGAACGCCTCAGGCGTTGGCGAGCATCGTGTGCGCGAGCCACGGCTTCTGGGCCAGGCGCTCGGCCTCGAAAGCCTTGATCTTGTCCTTGTGGCGCAGCGTGAGGCCGATGTCGTCCAGGCCGTTGATCAGGCAGTACTTGCGGAAGGCCTGCACGTCGAATGCGAACTCGCCGCCGTCCGGCTTCACCACCACCTGGCGCTCCAGGTCGATGGTCAGCGAGTAGCCTGGGAACGCGAAGGTCTCGTCGAACAGCTGGGCCACCTGGGCTTCGGTCAGCACGATCGGCAGCAGGCCGTTCTTGAAGCTGTTGTTGAAGAAGATGTCGGCGTAGCTCGGCGCGATGATCGCGCGAAAGCCGAACTGGTCGAGCGCCCACGGCGCGTGCTCGCGCGACGAGCCGCAGCCGAAGTTCTTGCGCGCCAGCAGCACCGAGGCGCCGGCATAGCGCGGCTGGTTCAGCACGAAGTCGGGGTTGGGCTTGCGGCTGGCCGGGTCCTGGCCCGGAAAGCCGGCGTCCAGGTAGCGCCACTCGTCGAACAGGTTCTGGCCGAAGCCCGTCTTGCGGATCGACTTGAGGAACTGCTTCGGAATGATCGCGTCGGTGTCGACGTTCTCGCGGTCCATCGGGGCCACGAGGCCCTTGTGCACGGTGAATTTCTGCATGGTGTTGTCTCCCGGGTCAGGCGAAGGTGCGCACGTCGACGAAATGGCCGTGCACGGCGGCCGCGGCGGCCATGGCCGGGCTCACGAGGTGGGTGCGGCCGCCGGCGCCCTGGCGGCCTTCGAAGTTGCGGTTGCTGGTCGATGCGCAGCGCTCGCCGGGCTCCAGGCGGTCGGCGTTCATGGCCAGGCACATCGAGCAGCCGGGCTCGCGCCACTCGAAGCCCGCGGCCTTGAAGATCACGTCGAGGCCTTCGCGCTCGGCCTGTTCCTTCACCACGCCCGAGCCGGGCACGACCATCGCGAGCTTGACGTTCTTCGCGACCTTCTGGCCCAGCTTCTTCACCACGGCGGCGGCTTCGCGCATGTCCTCGATGCGGCTGTTGGTGCACGAGCCGATGAACACCTTGTCGATGAAGATGTCGTTCATGGCCTTGTTGGGCTCCAGGCCCATGTAGACCAGCGCGCGCTCGATGGCGCCGCGCTTGCTGGCGTCCTTTTCCTTGTCGGGATCGGGCACGCGGCCGTTGATCTCGACCACCATCTCGGGCGAGGTGCCCCAGGTCACCTGCGGCTGGATCTGCGTGGCGTCGAGCTCGACCACGGCATCGAACTTCGCGCCCGGGTCGGACTGCAGCGTGCGCCAGTAGGCCACGGCCTGCTCCCATTCCACGCCAGTGGGCGCGAGCGGGCGGCCCTTGACGTAGCTGATGGTCTTCTCGTCGACCGCCACCAGCCCGGCGCGCGCGCCGGCCTCGATGGCCATGTTGCACACCGTCATGCGGCCTTCCATGCTCAGGTCGCGAATGGCCGAGCCCGCGAACTCGATGGTGTAGCCCGTGCCGCCGGCCGTGCCGATCTTGCCGATGATGGCCAGCACGATGTCCTTGGCCGTGCAGCCCAGCGGCAGCTTGCCCTCGACCTTCACGAGCATGTTCTTCGCCTTCTTGCCCAGCAGCGTCTGCGTGGCCATCACGTGCTCGACCTCGCTGGTGCCGATGCCGTGCGCCAGCGCGCCGAACGCGCCGTGCGTGGAGGTGTGCGAGTCGCCGCAGACCACCGTCATGCCCGGCAGCGTCGCGCCCGACTCGGGGCCGATCACGTGCACGATGCCCTGGCGCTTGCTCAGGAACGGAAAGAACGCGGCGGCGCCGAACTCGGCGATGTTGTGGTCCAGCGTGGTGACCTGTTCCTTGCTGGTCGGGTCGGCGATGCCGTCGTAGCCGCGCTCCCAGCCGGTGGTGGGCGTGTTGTGGTCGGCCGTGGCCACGACCGAGCTGATGCGCCACAGCTTGCGGCCCGCTTCGCGCAGGCCTTCGAAGGCTTGCGGGCTGGTGACTTCGTGCACCAGGTGGCGGTCGATGTAGAGGATCGCGGTGCCGTCTTCCTCGGTGTGGACGACGTGTTCGTCCCAGATCTTGTCGTAGAGCGTGCGTGCCATGTCGGTCTCTTCTTTCGTGGGGAAATGGATTGTCTGTTTGTCTGTCTTGGCGGCTGCAACGCGGGGTCAGGCCGCGAGCTGCTCCGTCGCATCCGAGGCCGCGTGCAGGTGGTTCACCAGCGAGCGCGCCGCCACCGGCAGCGTGGAAAAGTCGCGCGCCACCAGCCGGATCTCGCGCGCCGCCCAGGCGTCGTTGAGCGCCACGCTCACGAGGCCGCGGCCGATGCCGTTCTGCATGAGTTCGAACGCGCGCTGCGGCATCACGCCGATGCCCAGGCCGTTCTCGATCATCCGGCACATGGCGTCCAGGCCCGTCACGTGGATGCGCAGCTTCACGCTGCGCCCGGCACTCAGTGCGGCCTCATGCATCGCGACATAGATCGAGCTGTTGGTGTGCAGGCCGACGTGGTCGAAGGCCAGCGAGTCGATGAAGTCGAGCGCGCCTTCGGCGGCCAGCGCATGCCCCGTCGGCACGATCAGCGCGAGGCGGTCGTGCCGGTAAGACAGGCTCTGCAGTTCGCCCGCGCCGCCGGCCACATGGCACACGCCGAGGTCGGCCGCGCCTTCCTGCACCGCGCGGATCACTTCGCTGCTCAGGTGCTCCTCGAGGTCGATCTTGATGGCTTCGTGCGCCCGCGTGAACACGCCCAGGTCTTCGGGCAGGAACTGCACGATGGCCGAGATGTTGGCGTGCACCCGCACGTGGCCGCGCACGCCGTCGGCGTATTCGCTGAGCTCGCCCTGCATCTTCTCGAGGCTGTAGAGCACCGAGCGCGCGTGGTGCAGCAGGCTCTCGCCGGCCGGCGTCAGGTCGACGCCGCGCGCATGGCGGTAGAGCAGGGTGGTGCCGAGCGTGGCCTCGAGGTCGGACAGCCGCTTGCTGATGGCCGACGCCGCAATGAACTCGCGCTCCGCCGCGCGGCCGATGCTGCCCAGTTCGCACACGGCCACGAACAGCTGCAACGACGTGAGGTCGATGCGGCGGGCGAAGTTGCGTTCGGACGTGCTCATGGGGTGTGGGGCATCGCGTTCTGCGATGAGGTGGCTATTTTCTTCCTGTTTTCAGGGTGTTGCCATCGTGATCTGAGATGGGCTTGCTGCCGGCCTGCGAAGAGGGGCATGCCGAACGGGCAATAAAAAAGCTGCCCGGAGGCAGCTTCTTGAGGGGGCGATGGGTTCGCAGGTCGATCAGCGGGCCGAGATCGGCTTCACGTCACGCTTGGGCGAGCCTTCGAACAGCTGGCGCGGGCGGCCGATCTTGTACTCGGGGTCGCCGATCATTTCGTTCAGCTGGGCGATCCAGCCGACCGTGCGGGCCAGCGCGAAGATCGCGGTGAACAGCGGCACGGGGATGCCGATGGCGCGCTGCACGATGCCCGAGTAGAAGTCGACGTTCGGGTACAGCTTGCGCGACACGAAGTACTCGTCTTCCAGGGCGATCTTCTCGAGCTCCTTGGCGAGCTTGAACAGCGGGTCGTTTTCCAGGCCCAGCTCGGTCAGCACTTCGTTGCAGGTTTCCTGCATCAGCTTGGCGCGCGGGTCGTAGTTCTTGTACACGCGGTGGCCGAAGCCCATGAGCTTGACGTTCGAGTTCTTGTCCTTGACCTTCTTGATGAACTCGCCGATCTTCTCGACGCCGCCTTCCTTCTGGATGTCGTACAGCATGTTCAGTGCTGCTTCGTTGGCGCCGCCGTGGGCAGGGCCCCACAGGCAAGCCACGCCGGCCGCGATGGCCGCGAAGGGGTTCGTGCCCGACGAGCCGCACAGGCGCACCGTCGAGGTCGAGGCGTTCTGTTCGTGGTCCGCGTGCAGGATGAAGATGCGGTCGAGCGCGCGCTCGAGCACCGGGTTCACCTTGTACTCTTCGCACGGCGTGGCGAACATCATGTGCAGGAAGTTGCCGGCGTAGCTCAGGTCGTTCTTCGGGTACATGTACGGCTGGCCGATCGTGTACTTGTAGGCCATGGCCACGAGCGTGGGCATCTTCGCGATCAGGCGGATCGCGGCGATCTCGCGGTGCTCGGGATTGTTGATGTCCGTGCTGTCGTGATAGAAGGCCGACAGCGCGCCCACGAGGCCGGTCATGATGGCCATCGGGTGGGCATCACGGCGGAAGCCGCGCAGGAAGAACTGCATCTGCTCGTTCACCATGGTGTGGTTCGTCACGACCTTGGTGAAGTTCTGCTTCTTGGCCTGGTCCGGCAGCTCGCCGTACAGCAGCAGGTGGCAGGTTTCCAGGAAGTCGCAGTTGGTGGCGAGCTGCTCGATGGGGTAGCCGCGGTACAGCAGTTCGCCCTTGTCGCCGTCGATGTACGTGATGGCCGATTGGCAGGCCGCGGTCGACATGAAGCCCGGGTCGTACGTGAACATGCCGGTCTGTGCATACAGCTTGCGGATGTCGATCACGTCGGGGCCGACGGTGCCCTTGTAGATCGGCAGATCGACGCTGTCGCCGCCGTTGCTGAACGACAGCGTGGCCTTGGTATCGGATGCTTTCATTTCGGTTTACTTTCAGAGGTGGATTCAGGACGAAGGAGAGATGACGGGGCGCTGCGCGCCGTCGGTGCGCATCAGCTGCAGCAATGCGACCACCTCGGCCCCGGCCCATTCGGGCTCGGGCTCCTTTCTACGGAGAAGGAGGTCGAGGAGGTCGTTGTCCGACAGGTCCATCAGTGTCTCCATCGCTCCCGCTTGACCCACGGTCATGCGGGATTCGTGCCGCTCGAAGAAGCGGGCGATGAACAGGTCGTTCTCGAGCAGTCCGCGCCGGCAGCGCCATTTCAGCTTGCTCAGCGCACGTTCGCTGAGCGGCTGGTCGAGGTCGGCGGCGGTTTGCATGGGGGCTTCTTGCAGGACGGTTGTCAGATGGCGCGGCGCACCATCAGTTCCTTGATCTTGCCGATGGCCTTGGTCGGGTTCAGGCTCTTCGGGCACACGTCCACGCAATTCATGATCGTGTGGCAGCGGAACAGGCGGTACGGGTCTTCCAGGTTGTCCAGGCGTTCGGCGGTGGCTTCGTCGCGGCTGTCGGCGATGAAGCGGTAGGCCTGCAGCAGGCCGGCCGGGCCCACGAACTTGTCGGGGTTCCACCAGAAGCTGGGGCAGCTCGTGGAGCAGCTCGCGCAAAGAATGCACTCGTACAGGCCGTTGAGCTCTTCGCGCTCTTCGGGCGACTGCAGGCGTTCCTTCTCGGGCGGCACGTTGTCGTTCTGCAGGTACGGCTTGATCGAGTTGTACTGCTTGAAGAACTGCGTCATGTCCACGATCAGGTCGCGAATGACGGGCAGGCCCGGCAGCGGCTTGAGCACGATCGTGCCCTTGAGCGTGAGCATGTTGGTCAGGCAGGCCAGACCGTTCTTGCCGTTGATGTTCATTGCGTCGGAACCGCAGACGCCTTCGCGGCACGAGCGGCGGAACGACAGCGTGGGATCCTGCGCCTTGAGCTTCATCAGGGCGTCCAGCAGCATGCGCTCGTGGCCGTCGAGTTCGATCTCGACGGTCTGCATGTAGGGCTTGGCGTCCTTGTCCGGGTCGTAGCGGTAGATCTGGAATGTGCGCTTCATCGTATGGACCTTGTAAATGTTCTTAGAACGTGCGGACTTTGGGCGGCACGGAAGCCACCGTCAGCGGCTGCAGCTTGACGGGCTTGTACGAGAGGCGGTTGTCCTCGCTGTACCAGAGCGTGTGCTTCATCCAGTTGGCGTCGTCGCGGCCCAGCGGCGCGACCGGATCGTCCGCCGGACGTTCGTAGTCTTCCACCGTGTGGGCGCCGCGGCATTCGCGGCGGGCGGCGGCCGAGACCATCGTGGCCTGCGCCACTTCGATCAGGTTGTCGACTTCCAGCGCTTCGATGCGGGCGGTGTTGAACACCTTCGACTTGTCCTTCAGGCCGATGGCCTTGACGCGCTCGCGCACGGCGGCGATCTTGGTCACGCCTTCGTCCATCGAGGCCTGCTTGCGGAACACGGCGGCATGCTGCTGCATGACGGCGCGGATCTCGCCGGCCACGTCCTGCGCGTATTCGCCGCCGGTGGTCGACTCGAGGCGGTTCAGGCGCTCCAGCGTGCGGTCGGCCGCGTCCTTGGGCAGTTCCTTGTGTTCCTTAAGCTTGTCGTTGAACTCGACGATGTGGTTGCCGGCCGCGCGGCCGAACACCAGCAGGTCGAGCAGCGAGTTCGTGCCCAGGCGGTTGGCGCCGTGCACGCTCACGCACGAGCATTCGCCCACGGCGTAGAGGCCGTTCACCACGGCGCTGTTGTCTTCACCCTTCTGGATGACGACCTGGCCGTTGATGTTGGTCGGGATGCCGCCCATCTGGTAGTGGATGGTGGGCACCACGGGAATCGGCTCCTTGGTGATGTCGACGTTGGCGAAGTTCACGCCGATTTCGTACACAGAGGGCAGGCGCTTGTGGATGGTCTCGGCGCCCAGGTGGTCGAGCTTGAGCAGCACGTAGTCCTTGTTGGGACCGCAGCCTCGGCCTTCCTTGATTTCCTGGTCCATGGAGCGCGACACGAAGTCGCGCGGTGCCAGGTCCTTCAGGGTGGGCGCATAGCGCTCCATGAAGCGTTCGCCGTTGCTGTTCAGCAGGATGGCGCCTTCGCCGCGGCAGCCTTCGGTCAGCAGCACGCCCGCGCCGGCCACGCCGGTCGGGTGGAACTGCCAGAACTCCATGTCCTGCAGCGGAATGCCCGAGCGCGCGGCCATGCCTAGGCCGTCGCCGGTGTTGATGAAGGCGTTGGTCGAGGCCTGGAAGATGCGGCCCGCGCCGCCGGTGGCCAGCAGCACGGTCTTGGCCTGCAGGATGTGCAGGTCGCCGGTTTCCATTTCGAGCGCGGTCACGCCGACCACGTCGCCTTCGTCGTCACGAATGAGGTCGAGCGCCATCCATTCGACGAAGAACTGGGTGCGGGCCTCGACGTTCTTCTGGTAGAGCGTGTGCAGCATCGCGTGACCGGTGCGGTCGGCCGCGGCGCAGGCGCGCTGCACGGGCTTCTCGCCATAGTTGGCCGTGTGGCCGCCGAACGGACGCTGGTAGATGGTGCCGTCGGGGTTGCGGTCGAACGGCATGCCGAAGTGTTCGAGTTCGTACACGACCTTCGGTGCTTCGCGGCACATGAACTCGATCGCGTCCTGGTCGCCGAGCCAGTCGGAGCCCTTGATCGTGTCGTAGAAGTGGTAGTGCCAGTTGTCCTCGCTCATGTTGCCCAGCGATGCGCCCACGCCGCCTTGCGCGGCGACCGTGTGCGAACGCGTGGGGAACACCTTGGAGAGCACGGCCACGTTGAGGCCGGCACGTGCGAGTTGCAGCGAGGCGCGCATGCCGGAGCCGCCGGCACCGACGATCACGACGTCGAACTTGCGCTTGGTGATTTTTTCTTTTGTGTAAGTCATGGTGGGGTCAGATCTTCCAAAGCACTTGAATGGCCCAACCCGCACAACCGACAAGCCAGACGATGGTGAAAATTTGCAGCACGAGACGGATGCCGACGGGTTGGACGTAATCCATCCACACGTCGCGCATGCCGACCCACACGTGATAGAGCAGGGCGACGATCACGGAGAAGGTCAGCACCTTCATCCACTGCGCCGCGAAGATGCCGGCCCACAGGTCGTAGCCGATGGGGCCGCGCGAGAAGATCAGCTGTGCGAGCAGGATGATCGTGAAGAGCGCCATCAGGCCGCCCGTGATGCGCTGGCTGAGCCAGTCGCGCAAACCGTAATGAGCGCCGACGACGATGCGCTTGGAGCCGTAATTCACAGACATGGTTGGCTCCTTCTCAGTACAGGCCGAACAGCTTGGCGCCGAGCACCAGGGTGAGCAGGATGCTCAGTGCCAGCGTGACGACGGCCGAGCTGTGCCCGAATTCCTTGGTCACGGCGGCGTGGCTCACGTCCATCCACAGATGGCGCAGGCCGGCGATGAAGTGGTGCAGGTAGGCCCAGATGAGCGCCAGCGCGACGAGCTTGAAGAACCAACCCGGCGCGAAGCCGATGCCGACGTTGAAGGCGCCCTTGAATTTCGCGAACGAATAGTCAGATGACAGCGACGTGTCGAACATCCAGATGATGAACGGCAGCAGCAGGAACATCAGCACACCGCTCACGCGGTGCAGGATCGACACGATGCCCGCCGGCGGCAACCGGTAGGTCGTGAGGTCGGTGAACGCATTGATGTTGCGGAATTCGCGACGCGGTGGCCGGGGGGGAGTTGCAAGCTCTGTCATGGGGGGAGGGCTTTCGTGGCTTGGATGACTTGTTCTGAGAGCGAACGCTTTTGTTTCTTATGCGGAAATGCAAACAACGCAAAATTCTATTGCAATGCACCATCGCGCAGCGGACACGCGCAAGTCAGTGCACCGTTGCAGTCGGATGCTATTGACTTCGTAGCGCGTCGCGCGCGTTGTGTGCGCACGCCGCAGCGGCAGTATTCGGCCTTCATCTGAATCGAGGGGTCAGCCCAGCTGGTTCCTGTAGTGGTGCGTGTCGGTGCGGTAGAGCCCGCGACGCAATTCCATCGGCATGTCATGGTAGGTGTGCGCCACACGTTCCACACTCAGCAGGGGCATCTGCAGCGACACGTCGAGCAGCGCGGCCTGTTCGGCATCGGGCAGCACGGCGCGGATTTTTTCTTCGGCCCGCACCATGCGCACGCCGAACTCGGTTTCGAACAGCGCATACATCGGGCCCGGCCACGCGCGCAGCCGTTCGGCCGTGAGGCCCTTGAACGGCGTGCCGGGCAGCCAGAGGTCTTCGAGAATGGTCGGCACGCCGGCGTAGGCCAGCACGCGGCGCACCTGCAGCACGGCGTCGCCGGTGCGCAGGCCGAGTGCGCGTGCCACATCGGCCGACGCGCGCAGGCGCTTGCAGTCGACGATGGTGCGCACGGCGGGGCCTTCGCTGCTCGGGTCGCCCGCATCGGGCACGAGCTTGAGAAAGCGGTACTGCACGTGCTGTTCGGCGTGCGTGGCAACGAAGGTGCCCTTGCCCTGGCGCCGCACCACGAGGTTTTCGGCCGACAGCTCGTCGATGGCCTTGCGCACCGTGCCCTGGCTCACGCGATAGCGCACGGCCAGGTCCATCTCGCTGGGGATGGGCTCGCCCGGCTTCCACTCGCCCGCCTGCAGGCTCTGCAGGATCAGGGTCTTGATCTGCTGGTAGAGCGGACTGAAGGACGGCGTCGTGGGCTCGTCGAGGGTGGTGGGCGTGTTCATGGCAGCGGTGGGGTGCGCCTTGGCGGACCCCGAGAGGATATCTTATATAAGACATAAGACGGCCCTCATTGAATCGGCTTAAAATGTTGCGGGTCTCGCGTTGCGGGAAGGTATTTCACCCGCAGCACCCTGCGCCCCACGAGAGCGCCGACACCGTTTTCACCACCTTCTGGAGTCTTCCCATGAGCAAAAAACCCGTTCGCGTTGCCGTCACCGGTGCCGCCGGCCAAATCGGTTACGCCCTGTTGTTCCGCATTGCATCCGGCGAAATGCTCGGCAAAGACCAGCCGGTCATCCTGCAACTGCTCGAAATCCCCGACGAGAAGGCCCAGAAGGCGCTCAAGGGCGTGATGATGGAACTCGACGACTGCGCGTTCCCGCTGCTGGCCGGCATGGAAGCCCACGGCGACCCGATGACCGCCTTCAAGGACGCCGACTACGCCCTCCTGGTCGGTTCGCGCCCCCGCGGCCCCGGCATGGAACGTGCCGAACTGCTGGCCGTGAACGGCGCCATCTTCACGGCACAGGGCAAGGCTCTGAACGCCGTCGCCAGCCGCAACGTCAAGGTGCTGGTGGTCGGCAACCCCGCCAACACCAACGCCTACATCGCCATGAAGAGCGCACCTGACCTGCCGCGCAAGAACTTCACCGCCATGCTGCGCCTGGACCACAACCGCGCCGCCAGCCAGATCGCCGCCAAGACCGGCAAGGCCGTGGCCGACATCGAAAAGCTCACCGTCTGGGGCAACCACTCGCCCACGATGTACGCCGACTACCGCTTCGCCACCATCAACGGCGAAAGCGTCGCCAAGATGATCAACGACCAGGAATGGAACGCCAACACGTTCCTGCCGACCGTCGGCAAGCGCGGCGCCGCCATCATCGAAGCGCGCGGCCTGTCGTCGGCTGCCTCGGCCGCCAACGCCGCCATCGACCACATGCGCGACTGGGCCCTGGGCACCAACGGCAAGTGGGTCACCATGGGCATCCCGTCGGACGGCCAGTACGGCATTCCGAAGGACGTGATGTTCGGCTTCCCGGTCACCTGCGAAAACGGTGAGTACAAGCTGGTCGAAGGCCTCGAAATCGACGCATTCAGCCAGGAACGCATCAACAAGACCCTCGAAGAGCTCGAAGGCGAACGCGCCGGCGTCGCTCACCTGCTGTAAGGCAAAACGACAGCATGCTCGACTGGAACCCCGCGCTCTACCGTCGCTACGAGGACGAGCGCACCCGCCCCGCGCAGGAACTGCTGGCGCGGGTTCCGCTGACCGAGGCGGCCCGCGTGGTCGACCTCGGCTGCGGGCCGGGCAATTCCACCGAGTTGCTGGTCAACCGGTTCCCGCGGGCGCAAGTCACGGGCACCGACAACTCCGAAGCCATGCTGGTCAGCGCGCGCGAGCGCCTGCCCGGCGCGCGCTTCGAGTTGAGCGACATCGCGACCTGGGCGCCGCCATCGAAAGAAGAAGCGCCCGACCTCATTTACGCCAATGCGTCCCTGCAGTGGGTGCCCGATCACGAAAAGCTGATCCCGCGCCTGTTCGACGCGCTGGCCCCGGGTGGCGTGCTCGCCATCCAGATGCCCGACAACCGCCAGGAGCCCACGCACCGGCTGATGCGCGCCGTGGCGGCCGAAGCCCCGTGGGCCGAGCCCATCGGCGACGCCGACCGGCTGCGCACGCTGCTGCTCGACCTGGGCGGCTACTACGACCTGCTGGCGCCGCGCGCGGCAAGCGTCGATGTCTGGCACACCATCTACCAGCACCGCATGGCCGATGCCGCATCCATCGTCGAATGGGTGCGCGGCACGGGGCTGAAGCCTTTTGTCGACCGCCTGGAGCCCACGCTGCAGGCGAGCTACCTGGCCGAATACGAACGCCGCGTGAACGAGGCCTACCCGGCCCGCGCCGACGGCAAGCGGCTGCTCGCGTTCCCGCGCATGTTCATCGTCGCGCAGAAAGCCGGCAACCCATGACGAACACCGTGGCCCACCCCGCGCAAGTGCTGCTCGGCGCGCAGGCCGGCGCCGTGACGCTGCCCGTGTGCGACCACTACAGCGGCGTCGAAGCGCGCATGAAGAAAAGCCTCGCACTCCAGGCCGAGATGGCCGAGGAGTTCGGCGCCTGCGTGTTCGACGTCACCCTCGATTGCGAAGACGGCGCCCCCGTGGGCGGCGAGGCGGAGCATGCCGCGCTCGTTACCGAGCTTGCGCTGGCAGCCAGGCCCGGCATGCGCGTCGGCGTGCGCGTGCACCCGGTCGACCATCCGGCCTTTGCCGGCGACGTGATCACCATCGCCGGCCGCGCCGGCCATCGCCTGAGCCACCTGATGGTGCCCAAGGTCGAATCGGTGGCCGATGTGTTGCAGGCTGTTGCCGCGCTGGAGGCCGCAGACGCCGATGCGCTGCCGCTGCACGTGCTGATCGAATCGCCACTGGCGGTGCACAACGCCTTCGACATCGCCGCCCATCCGCGCGTGCAGTCGCTGAGCTTCGGCCTGATGGATTTCGTCTCGGCCCACGCCGGCGCCATTCCCGCCGACGGCATGGGCGCCGCGGGCCAGTTCAGCCACCCGCTGGTGGTGCGCGCCAAGCTGGCCATGGCCTCGGCCGCGCACGCCTACGGCAAGGTGCCCTCGCACTGCGTGGTCACCGAGTTCAACAACGCCGATGCCATGCGCACGGCGGCCCGCAAGGCGGCCACCGAATTCGGCTACACGCGCATGTGGAGCATTCACCCGAACCAGATCCGCCCCATCCTCGAGGCCTTCGCGCCCGACGAGGCGCAGATTCAAATTGCCACACAAATCATTGCAAAAGCGGCACTTGCGGATTGGGCTCCGACACAAATTGATGGCACATTGCACGACCGCGCGAGCTACCGCCATTTCTGGCAGGTCCTGACGCGTGCCCACGCAACAGGGCGCGCGTTGCCCCCCGAGGCGAAAGCCTGGTTTGCGCTCGCGGCCTCCTGAAACCCCTGTACCCAGCCTCAAGGAAACCCACACATGAAGAAAATTGCCCTGATTGCCGCTGTCGCACTGGCACTCCCGCTGGCCGCCCTGGCCCAGGACGCTGCCAAGCCGGCGGCCAAGCCCGCAGCCAAGGCCGCCGGCACCACGGCCAAGGCCCCCGCCAAGAAGCACCAGGTCACTCGCCGCGCCGCCAAGGCCGTCGAGGAAGTCACGCCCGTCAACACCGACACCGACGTGACGCTCAACGAGGCCGACCTGGCCGTCGCCCAGCGCGTGTCCGTGGGCAAGGCCCAGTGCGAACTCGGCGCCGACGTGACCGTGACCGCCGACGACAAGAAGCCCGGCTTCTTCACCGTCACCACCAAGGGCCTGAAGTACCGCATGCACCCGGTCGAAAGCCGCACCGGCGCCATCCGCCTCGAAGACCCGCGTGCCGGCGCCATGTGGCTCCAGCTCGGCAACAAGTCGATGCTGATGAACCAGAAGGCCGGCCTGCGCATTGCCGACGAATGCCAGACCGACGCGCAGATCGCGTTCGCCGCAGAAATGAAGAAGAACCCGCCCAAGGCCCTGTTCGAAGGTGCCGACGGCGCGAAGTAAGCGCACCACACACGGGGTGCGGCGCGGCTCTTGCATGAGCGCTCCGCACGCCCGTCAGATCAGTTTCCGGAGAAAAGAAGATGTTGCAAGCCTACGTTGATCATGTTGCCGAACGCGCCGCGCTCGGTATCCCGCCGCTGCCCCTGAGCGCGAAGCAGACCTCTGAAGCAATCGAGCTCTTGAAGAGCGCGAACGCCAAGGACGGCGCCTTCCTGCTCGACCTGCTGACCTACCGCGTCCCCGCCGGCGTGGACGATGCAGCCAAGGTCAAGGCCAGCTATCTCGCCGCCGTGGCCCACGGCACCGAGAAGAGCGAGTTCCTGTCGCGCGCCCGCGCCACCGAACTGCTCGGCACCATGCTCGGCGGCTACAACATCAGCCCCATGATCGACCTGCTCGACGACGCCGAAGTCGGCGCCGTGGCGGCCGAAGGCCTGAAGAAAACCCTGCTGATGTTCGACCAGTTCCACGACGTCAAGGAAAAGGCCGACAAGGGCAACGCCAACGCCAAGGGCGTGCTGCAAAGCTGGGCCGATGCCGAGTGGTTCACCAGCCGCCCCGAAGTGCCCCAGAGCATCACCGTCAGCATCTTCAAGGTGGCCGGCGAAATCAACACCGACGACCTGTCGCCCGCGCCCGACGCAACGACCCGTCCCGACATCCCGATGCACGCCCTGGCGATGCACAAGAACGCCCGCCCCGGCATCGTCCCCGAAGAAGACGGCAAGCGCGGCCCGGTGAAGTTCATCGAAGACCTGCGCGCGCGCGGCCACCTCGTGGCCTACGCCGGCGACGTGGTCGGCACGGGTTCGTCGCGCAAGAGCGCCACCAACTCGGTGCTGTGGTTCACGGGCGAAGACATTCCCTTCGTGCCCAACAAGCGCTTCGGCGGCGTCTGCCTCGGCGGCAAGATCGCTCCCATCTTCTACAACACGATGGAAGACTCGGGCGCGCTGCCGATCGAACTCGACGTCACGCAGATGAACATGGGCGACGTTGTCGAGCTGCGTCCCTATGAAGGCAAGGCGCTGAAGGACGGCAAGGTCATCGCGCAATTCCAGGTCAAGAGCGAAGTGCTGTTCGACGAAGTGCGCGCCGGCGGCCGCATTCCGCTGATCATCGGCCGCGGCCTCACGGCCAAGGCGCGCGAAGCGCTGGGCCTGCCCGTGTCGACGCTGTTCCGCCTGCCGCAGAGCCCGGTCGACACCAAGAAGGGCTTCTCGCTCGCACAGAAGATGGTCGGCCGCGCCTGCGGCCTGCCCGAAGGCCAGGGCGTTCGCCCGGGCACGTACTGCGAACCCAAGATGACTTCGGTCGGCTCGCAGGACACCACCGGCCCGATGACCCGCGACGAGCTGAAGGACCTGGCCTGCCTGGGCTTCTCGGCCGACCTGGTCATGCAGTCGTTCTGCCACACGGCGGCGTACCCCAAGAAGGTCGACGTCAAGATGCACCACGAACTCCCCGAGTTCATGGCCAACCGCGGCGGCGTGTCGCTGCGTCCGGGCGACGGCGTGATCCACAGCTGGCTCAACCGCCTGCTGACGCCCGACACCGTCGGCACCGGCGGCGACAGCCACACCCGTTTCCCCATCGGCATCAGCTTCCCGGCCGGCTCGGGCCTGGTGGCCTTCGCGGCCGCCACCGGCGTCATGCCGCTGGACATGCCCGAGTCGGTGCTCGTGCGCTTCAAGGGCAAGATGCAGCCCGGCGTCACGCTGCGTGACCTGGTCAACGCCATTCCGCTGTACGCCATCAAGGCGGGCCTGCTGACCGTGGCCAAGCAAGGCAAGAAGAACATCTTCTCGGGCCGCATCCTCGAAATCGAAGGCCTGCCCGACCTGAAGGTCGAACAAGCCTTCGAGCTGAGCGACGCCTCGGCCGAACGCTCGGCCGCCGGCTGCACGGTGCACCTGAACAAGGAACCGATCGCCGAGTACATCAACAGCAACATCACGCTGATGAAGTGGATGATTGCCGAAGGCTACGCTGACGCGCGCACGCTGCAACGCCGCATCGCCGCGCAGGAAGCCTGGCTCAAGGACCAGCAACTGCTCGAGGGCGACGCCGACGCCGACTACGCCGCCGTGATCGAGATCGACCTGGCCGAGATCCACGAACCCATCGTGGCCTGCCCGAACGACCCCGACGACGTGAAGACGCTGAGCGACGTGGCCGGTGCCGTGATCGACGAAGTGTTCATCGGTTCTTGCATGACCAACATCGGCCACTTCCGCGCGGCGTCGAAGCTGCTCGAAGGCAAGCGCGACATCCCGGTCAAGCTGTGGATCGCACCGCCGACCAAGATGGACGCGCAGCAGCTCACCGAAGAAGGCCATTACGGCGTGTTCGGCAATGCCGGTGCCCGCACCGAAATGCCGGGCTGCTCGCTGTGCATGGGCAACCAGGCACAGGTGCGCGAAGGTGCAACGGTCATGTCGACCAGCACGCGCAACTTCCCGAACCGCCTGGGCAAGAACACCAACGTGTACCTCGGCTCGGCCGAACTGGCCGCGATCTGCTCGCGCCTGGGCCGCATCCCGACGCGCGAGGAGTACATGGCTGCTTCGGGCGTGCTCGACGCCTCCAGCTCGCAGATCTACCAGTACCTGAACTTCGACAAGATCGAAGACTACAAGGGCGTGGCGGACTCGGTCACGGCCTGATCTTCCTCGGCCCCGCCCCATGAACGAGCCCCGCTTTTGCGGGGCTTTTTCTTGGGCGCTCGAGCTCGAATCAGAGCGGTGGCGCGTTCGGCTGCAGGTACTCCTGGCCCGTCAGCACCATGGCCGCGCCCGCCGGGCCGCCTACCGCATGCGGCAGCGACGTGAGCAGCGAGCTGGCGAAGTCGCCTCGGTACAGCTTCGCGCCCTGGTGCGTCAGGTTGGAGTTGGCGTCGATGTAGACCGACTCGCCCAGCCCCGACCACAGCCGGCAGAAGCCGTAGTCTTCCGACAGATAGCGGCGCGTTTCGGGATCGACCATGACGTCGAAGAAGCGGTAGTGCAGGCCACGGTCGGCGTCGCCGATGCTGTCGGGCACGTACTGGTGGCCGGGGTAGGCGGCCATGAGCCGCTCGAACACGCCGCGCTTGATGGACATGAAACCGGTCGGCGCCTCGGTCATCTTCATGAAGCCGTCGGGCAGCACGTCGAGCTCGACCCGCGAAGTGCCCTCCGAGGCCTTGGCGTTGACCGTGTAGCGCGTGAAGTGCGCATCGAACTGCTGGCGCGTGGTGCCCGTGGGCAGGCCTTCTTCGGGCCAGTCTTCGCGCTTGAGCGGATAGACCCCCGCCGCGATGTCGTGGCCCGACAGCAGCAGCCGAAAGGCGGCCTGCGAAGAAAACCCGATGTCGGCGTCGATCCAGAACAGGTGCGTCCAGTGCGGGTTGGCCAGGAACTGCGCCACGCAGTTGTTGCGCGCGCGGGTCACGAGGCTTTCGCCCTGGTGGTACAGCACCTGCAGGCGCATGCCGGCGCGCTCGGCGTCGATGGCGAAGTTCATCATCGACATGACGTAGTTCTGGAAGAACTTGCCGTCGTGGCTCGGCGTGACGACCACGGGAAAGAAATCGCGAAGGGCGGAGGGTTCGAGCATGGCGGGGCCTGCCTTGGGCGTTATCTGGCGGGGCGCTGCATCAGGCCGAGCAGCAGGGTGTTGTAGAC
This sequence comes from Variovorax sp. E3, assembly GCF_016082275.1. Classification (GTDB taxonomy): domain Bacteria; phylum Pseudomonadota; class Gammaproteobacteria; order Burkholderiales; family Burkholderiaceae_C; genus Variovorax. The sequence goes on along the minus strand of NZ_MOWM01000131.1, from coordinate 3,565 downwards.
CTCGGTGGCGGCGGCATTGCCCGGCAGGTAGCGGTCGATCAGGCCGCGCTGGCGGTCGCGGTAGGCGGCGGCCTGCGCATCGTGCGTGTCGATGGCCTCGAGCACGCGGGCGCTGCCGCCGACCACGTCGTTCTCCTGGTAGTGGTAGCCGAGGTCCGCGCACAGGTGCGCGTTGTGCACCAGCGGGTAGCCCTGCCAGCAGGTCTCCAGGTAGAAGTAGTTGAGCGGGTTCTCCCACTGGTGCGAGACCACGATGTCGGTGTTCTGCGCAAGGAACACGGGTGTGTCGTGCCGGCCCAGGAACACCGCCTTGTGCTGGCGCACGAGGTCGAGCTGGTTCATGAGCGTGATGAACTCCATGTTCTCCTTGGCCATGCGCTCGGCGTTGGTGACCTGCAGCAGCGCGATGGCTTCGGGCCGCGCGCGGTATGCCAGCTCGGCGATCAGCACCGGATACAGGCAGAACTTCACCACGTTGATGTTCGGCTCCATCACGCTGAGCCGGCGCGGCCCGTCGTGCGGCTGGTACACGCCCGCATGGGGCAGGGAGCGGGTGCGCTCGTCCAGGAACACCGGGCTCCACACGAACGGCACGGCGCGCGCCTCGGCGCGGCGCAGCACCTCGAAGTAAGGCTGGCTGATGTGCGCCACCTGCGGAACCATCCAGATGTCGTCATAGCGCTGGTTGATGAACAGGTTTTGTCCCCACAGCGGCTTGTTGAACAGCATCGACTCCATCGCATGCACGTACTCGAAGCCGCAGCAGTAAGACACCAGCCGCGCGCCGCGCTGCTTCAGATGGTCGGTCTGGGCCGGGTCGATCTGCCCGCCCAGCTCGATCAGCACGTCCACGCTGTCCTTGGCCGTCTCGAAGGTCACGGTGGGCCAGCGCGTCTGGTCCCAGGGCAGGGCGGAGGTGATGGGGGTCGACGTGGTGTTCACCAGCACCACCGACGCCACGGCCGGGCAGTGCTTCAGCGCCTCGGCCAGGAACACCGCGTTCTGCTTGATGCCGTTGTTCCACAAGGTCTCGGCCTCGTGATGCAGGCCGATCGTGATGCCAATTCTTAGCTGTGAATTTTGCATTTGTTTCGTAATTGTTAATTAACGACCGAGGCTATTTTAATTGGCCGGTGAGCGCCGAGGATTTTCCTTCTCCCGTGAAGAAATGCCTGATTCTCGACCGTGGATTTGGCGGTCTCGCTTGCGAAAAGAATGGAAATCGCCCTCAAGGCCGGTCGATGCGCAGGGCACGTCCCTTGACTCCGTGAAATAAGTCCGCATCGCGCCATCGCCTTGAAACCCGCATGGATTCTACGTTTCGGACTTTTGTCACGTAGCTCCGACGCAACTGATTTTCTGAAGTCGCCACTCTTCCTTTCAGTTTTGTGAACTAAATCATCAGGTCGAAATTTCATGCCTGTTGCACTGCATTTCGAATGTAAACAAGTCCGTACATTTCAGCATTCCGTAATCAAGGCCTCGCATTTGCGAACGCCTTTCCGTGATGAACACCAATCGGTGCGTGGGTTTCTTATTGATCCGTGCCCCCTGGTCCTTCTGAAAAACCGAGTGCGAAGAACATGAATAAGTCTTATCGAAGTGTCTGGAACGAGTCGCTTGGCGCGTGGGTCGCCGCGTCGGAGTTGACGTCGGCACGAGGCAAGAAGTCTTCACGCAGCGTGGTGGCGATCGCCGTCGCCTCGCTCTTCGGCGCCTTCGCGTCGCCGGCGGCGTTCGCGCTGGACTGTGGCAGTTCGCCTTACACGGGAAATGCCACCGCCGGCTCCGCGGCCTTCGAGTACTGCAACGCGGCGGGGCAGACCGGCCTGGTGTTCACCGCGAACCAGGACAGCATCAGCGCCGGAGAAAACCTGGTCTTGCGCGGCGGCGGCACGGGCGGGCAGAAGGTGCGCAACTACTTCGTGGGCAACGCCGACATCGCCAACCAGTCGAATGTCACGCTGGGCGACGCGGGCTACACGAACTCCTTCACCACCATCCTGGCCAACCACTTCCAGGTTGGCGACAGCACCACCAGCGCGTCGGGCGCCAACAGCTCGGCCATCGGCATCGGCGCCCAGGCGACCCAGTCGGACACCGTGGCCATCGGCAGCAAGGCCAACGCGCTGGCCTCCTCGGCCCTGGCGCTGGGCAACGGCGCCACCGTGGCCTCGACGGCGGCCTCGGGCATTGCCATCGGCGCCGGCAGCAACGTCGCCGGCGGCAGCAACGCCATGGCCATCGGCACCGGCGCCCGCGCCAACGGCGGCGGCGCGATGGCCATCGGCAACAACGCCAACGCCTCGTTCAGCAACGACATGGCTTTCGGCACCAATGCGGTGGCGAGCGGCGAAACCACCGGCAAGGCGCCCTCGACCGCCTTCGGCAACGGCGCCTCCGCCACGGGCACCGGCTCCACCGCCTTCGGCACGCTGGCGAACGCCACGGGCAAGACGTCGGCCGCGTTCGGCTACTCGGCAACGACCACCCAGCTCTACGGCCTGGCGCTCGGCGCGGCCTCGGAATCGCGCGGCAACTCCAGCACGGCGGTGGGCGCGTTCGCGCAGGCCTACGGCGACAGCTCCATCGCACTGGGCGGCTCGTATGCGATGAATGCGAACGACATCGCCATCGGCAACAACGCGAGCGCCGGCCTGCGCAGTTCGGCGACGCCCACCCGCAACATCGCCATCGGCACCTCGGCCAACGCCGCCGGCGGCTATGCCTCGGCCATCGGGCAGGCCGCGAACGCCAGCGGCGCCGGCGCCACGGCGCTCGGGGGCAACGCCACGGGCGGCGCCAACGCCGCCGCGTCGGACGCGGTGGCGATCGGCGGGCAGGCCAACGTGACGTCGACCGCCACGTCGGGCGTGGCCATTGGCCTGGGCGCCAATTCCAGCGTGGCCGGCTCCGTGGCCCTGGGCCCGGCGGCGACGACGACCGCCACCGCATCGACCGCCACCGGCGGGACCGGGACCGTCAGCAGCGCCGTCATCGGCGGAACCACCTTCGGCGGGTTCGCGGGCGGCAGTTCGTCGGCCGGCGTGGTGAGCGTGGGCGGATCGGGCACGGAACGTCGCATCCAGAACGTCGCCGCCGGCCAGGTGAGCGCGGCCAGCACCGACGCGATCAACGGCAGCCAGCTGTACAGCGTGGCGAGCACGCTGAGCAGCGGCGTGTCCAGCCTGTCGACATCGACCTCCACGAGCCTGAGCACGACCAACAGCAGCGTTGCGAGCCTGTCGACTTCGACGTCGAGCGGCCTGAGCACCGCGACGAGCAGCATCGGGAGCCTGTCGACCTCGACGTCTTCCGCGCTGAGCACGACGAACAGCAACGTCGCCAGCCTGTCGACGTCGACATCCAGCGGTATCTCGAGCCTGTCGACCTCCACCTCCAGCGGACTGAGCACGGCCACGAGCCGGATCAATAGCCTGTCGACGTCCACGTCGTCGGGCTTGAGCACGACGAACAGCAGTGTCTCGAGTCTTTCGACATCGACGTCGTCGGGCCTGAGCACGACGAACAGCAGCGTCGCCAGCCTGTCGACTCGACGCTCGGG
>NZ_MOWM01000130.1 GCF_016082275.1 Variovorax sp. E3 | reverse complement strand
CGAGCGCCGCTGGCCCCCTCCCCAGCCCTCCCCCGGAAGGGGAGGGAGCTTCCTGGTCGTCTTCATCGCCGTACTCGGTCTTGAAGCCCTGCGCGTCGAGTCCGTTCTCCGTGAGCCACCGCACCATCACCTGCACACTCCCATGCGTGACGAACACGCGCTCGGCCCCCGTGCCCGCGATCGCCTGCTGCAGCCCCGGCCAGTCCGCATGGTCCGACATCACGAAGCCGCGGTCCACGCCACGTCGCCTGCGCGTGCCGCGCAACTGCATCCACCCGCTCGCGAACGCATCGGCGTAGTTGCCGAAGCGCCGCATCCACGTCGTGCCCTGTGCCGATGGGGGCGCCAGCACGAGCGAGCGCTTCAGCAGCGCCGCGTCGACGCCCTCGTCGGTCACGCGCAAGGTCGGCGGCAGTGCGACACCGGCCGCCCGGTACACGGCGTTCAGCGGCTCCACGGCCCCATGCACCACGATCGGCCCGATGCTCGCGTCCACCCCGTGCAGGATGCGCTGCGCCTTGCCAAAGGCATAGCAGAACAGCACCGACGCGCGCCCTGCTTCGGCATTGGCGCGCCACCACGCGTCGATCTGCGCGAACAGCACGGCCTGCGTGGGCCAGCGGTAGATCGGCAGGCCGAAGGTCGACTCGGTGATGAAGGTGTCGCAGGGCACGGGCTCGAAGGGCGCGCAGGTGCCGTCGGGCTCGGTCTTGTAGTCGCCCGAGGCCACCCACACGCGACCGCCGTGTTCGAGCCGCACCTGCGCCGAGCCCAGCACATGGCCGGCCGGGTGCAGCGAGACGCGCACGCCGTGGTGCTCGATGGCCTCGCCATAGGGCAGCGTCTGCAGGTTGATGTCGGGGCCCAGCCGCGTGCGCAGCGTGCCCGCGCTGTCGGTGTGGGCCAGGTAGTGCGCATGCCCGACGCGCGCGTGGTCGGAGTGCGCGTGCGTGATGACCGCGCGCCCCACCGGCCGCCACGGGTCGATGTAGAAATCGCCGGGCGGGCAATAAAGGCCCTCGGGCCGGGCGACGACGAGATCTTCTTGCTTTGCGGGCATGGCACGCCATCGTAGGCGCTGCCGGCGTTTCGCGGCGCCGAACGGCGAGCGCAAAGCGCTGTGGGCCGGCGCCTACCCCGCCTTGGACCGAAGCAGGCTCAGGGCTTCTTGGGGCGGTTGTTCATCATGTCGATGACGTTCATCTTCATGCCGTTGGGCATGACCATGTCGCCGGGCTTCTGGTCGGCCTTGCAGGGGCCGAGCCATTTGGCCTCGATGACGCTCGTGCCTTCGGCGCGCCCCATCAGCGGCGGGTTGTAGCTCGACTTGCTTTCCATGCGGTAGGCCGAGTTGAAATCGCCGCTCATCACCGCGTGCGAGGTGGCGGTGGTGTTGCCGATCTTGCAGACCGAGTCCATCACCAGCTTGCCGCCGTCGGCGCGCAGCTCCTGCCTGGAGCACATGTCCTTGCCCATGCCCTGGCCCATCTCGCGCAGCGCCTTGTCGCTGGCCGCGTCGATGCACTGCTGCATGGTGTGGCCGCCGGCCGGGCCCTTGCCGGTGCCGTCGCCGGTCTGGATCTCCCACAGGCCGGGCTTGCGCGCGGGGTAGTCGAGCGCGAAGGCGGGCATGGCGACGGCGCCGGCCGCAAGGCAGACCCCCACGGCGGCGACGGACGAACGAATCTTCATGGCGGGCTCCGTATCGGATGGCGATGCCGGGTTGTACCGCGCACGCCGGGCCGGCGGAATACCGCGATCGGCCTACGCCGGTCGTGCGTGCGTCGCCGGCACGTCGGCCGGCGCGCGCTGCCGCGTGGCGACACCGAGCGCCACGCCCAGCGCGAAGCCGCCCAGCACGTCGATCAGCACATGCTGGCGCACCGCCATCGTCGAATAGACGATGCCCGCGGCCCACGCCACGTTGACGAGGCGCAGCCACGCCGGCGCGCCCACCTCGCGCAGTTGCCGCGCCAGCATGACGCAGGCGAACACCGAGAACGAGACGTGCAGCGACGGGAACGCATTGCCCGCCGAGTCGACCATCTTCAGGAACTGCAGCGATGTGCCCGGCGTGGTGTCGACCGTGAAATTGGGAATGGCCGTGGGCATGAACCAGAACACGAGCAGCGCGATCAGCGTCATCGCCGCGCAGCCGCACGAGAAGCGCAACAGCTCGCGCCGGTCCTTGGCCAGCAGCACGGGCAGCGCGATGTAGCCCCAGAGCGAGAGGTACACGGGCAGCAACGCCGGCCAGAAGGCAATGGCGCGGTCGAAGGCCGTGAGCGGGAGCACCCAGGCCTGCCCCGCGTTCTTCGCGATCCAGAAGTACAGCGGAAAGAAGCCGAGCGTGGCGACCGTGTTGCCGACCAGCTTCAGCGGGAACAGCGTGACGCAGCGGCGCCAGAGCGCCGCGAGCCACGAGGGCTGCGTCGTCGTCGTTGTCGTCGAAGTTGAAGCGTCGGCGTTGGAGGGTGTCATGGAAGCCTGCGGCAGCGCGCGTGCGCTACCAGGGCGTCCACTTTAATTCGCTTTTGGCCGAGGCCACCGTGCGCTCGATGAAGCGCACGCCGCGCGCGCCGTCTTCCACGCGCGGGTAGTCGGCGGCCAGCGGGTCGGCCGGCTGGCCCGCGAGCCGGGCGCGGATGTCCGCGGCCACGCCCGCATACACATTGGCAAAAGCCTCGATGAAGCCTTCGGGGTGCCCGGCCGGCAGCCGGCTCGCGCGTTGCGCCGCTTCGCACAGCCAGGGCGCGCCGCGCGTCAGCACGCGCTTGGGGCCGTCGTGCGGCAGGTGCAGCAGCTGGCTCGGCTGCTCCTGGTGCCACTCGAGCGTGCCCAGCGTGCCGGACACGCGCAGGCGCAGGTCGTTCTCCAGGCCCGTGCTGATCTGCGAGGCAATGAGCACGCCGCGCGCACCGCCCTTGAAGCGCAGCAGCAGGCTGCCGTCGTCGTCGAGCATACGGCCCGGCACCAGCGCGCTCAGGTCGGCGCAGAGGCTCTCGACCTCCAGGCCGGTGACCGTGGCCACGAGGTTCTCGGCATGCGAGCCGATGTCGCCGATGGCGCCGGCCGCGCCGCTGCGCGCGGGGTCGGTGCGCCAGTCGGCCTGCTTGTTGGTGCCGCCTTCGACATGGCTCGCGAGCAGCCCTGGTTGTATTCGACGACGACCTTGCGGACCTCGCCGACCTGGCCCGAGCGCACCATCTCGCGGGCTTGCCGCACCATGGGGTAGCCGGTGTAGTTGTAGGTGACGCCGAACACCGTGCCGCGCTGCGCGACGGTGGCGACCAGCGCATCGGCCTGCTCGCGGGTGTGCACCAGCGGCTTGTCGCACACCACGTGGAAGCCCGCGTCGGCAAAGGCCTGCGCCACCGGAAAGTGCACGTGGTTGGGCGTGACGATCGACACGAAGTCGATGCGCTCATCGGCGGGCCGCTTCAGCTCGTCGGCCAGCAGGGCTTGCCAGTCGCCGTGGTTGCGGTCGTCGGCCAGGCCGAGGTCGCGGCCCGAGGCGCGCGCCTTCTCGGGGCTGGACGACAGCGCGCCCGCCACGAGCGCGATCTGCCCGTCGAGCGCCATGGCCTTGCGGTGCACGGCGCCGATGAAGGCGTCACGGCCACCGCCGACCATGGCGTAGCGCAGCTTGCGAAGAGGTGTGTCGGTCATATCGTGTTTTTCAGGGAACACCGCGGAACCGGCTTCGCCGGGCCGCAGGTGTTGCCCCCGGTAGGGGGTAGGAGAAGCGACACGAAGTGCGCGAAGCCTGGGGGCGAGCCTAGAAAGGCGAGTTCGGGTGGTAGAAGTCCTTGGCGTTTTCCTTGGTGATCAACACCGAGGGAATGATCGTCGTCGCCGGCAACTTCTCGCCCTTCAGGCGCGCTTCGGCCGTGAGCTTGATCGCGTCGTAGATGAACTTGGGCGAGTAGCTCACGTCGGCGCCGATGCGCGGGTCCTTGCCGTCCATGATGGTCTTGACCATGTCCTTGGCGCCGGCGCCGCCGAACACGATCTTGATGTCGTCGCGCTTGGCCTGCGCAATGGCCTTGAGCACGCCCACGGCCATGTCGTCGTCGGCGGCCCAGATGGCATCGATCTGCTTGAAGCGCGTGAGGTAGTCCTGCGTGACCTTGAAGGCGTCGTCGCGGTTCCAGTTGGCGTACTTGGCATCGAGCAGCTTGATGTCGGGGCTGCCCTTGAGCACGGCGTTGAAGGCGTCCATGCGCTCGTTGTCCAGCGTGGTGGCAATGCCGCGCAGCGCGACCACGTTGCCCTTGCCGCCGAGCGTCTTCACGATGTACTCGGCCGGGATCTTGCCGAAGGCGGTGTTGTCGCCGGCCACATACGCATCTTGCGCGCTGGTGTCGGTCAGGCCGCGGTCGACCACGGTCACGTAGGCGCCCTTGGCCTTGACCTGCGCCACCGGCTTGGTCAGCGCGGCCGACTCGAACGGGAACACGACCAGCGCGTTGATCTTGGTGACCGTCGACAGGTCTTGCAACTGGTTGGCCTGCTCGGGCGCGTTGGCGGCCGTCTTGATCGTGATCTTCAGGTCCTTGTGTTCTTTCTCGAGGTCCTTCTTCGCCTGGTTGGCCCAGTAGTTGATGCCGCCCATGAAGCTGTGCGTGGCCGCGGGAATCGAAACGCCGAGGTTGACCTTGTCCGCGGCAAGCGCGGGCAGGCTGGCGAACGCAGCGGCGGCAACTGCCGTGAGTGCGACGCGTCGGGTGAAAGTCGTCATGCTGGATGTCTCCTCTTGGTGGGTGGAACGGAACGGGAAAGAACGTTGGCGGCCGAGCGCCGGGGCGCCATCATCTGCGGCCGCGCTGCAGGAACGCGACGATGATGATCACGAAACCCTGCACCGCCGCGTTCAGGTACACGCTGATGATGCTGGTGAGGTTCAGGATGTTGCTGATGACCGAGAGCAGGATCGCGCCCACCACGGTGCCGGTGATGCTGCCCGCGCCGCCCTTGAGCGCGGTGCCGCCGACGATCACCGCGGCAATGGCTTCGAGCTCCCACAGCAGGCCGGTGGTCGGCGACGCCGAGCCCAGGCGCGGCACGTACAGCAGCGTGGCAATGCCCACGCACACGCCCAGCAGCACGTAGGTCAGGATCTTCACGCGGTCGACGTCCACGGCCGCGTAGCGCGCGACCTGCTCGTTCGATCCGATGGCTTGCACGTAGCGTCCGTAGGCGGTGCGGTTCAGGATCACGCCGCCGATGATGGCCACGACAACGAACACCCACACCGGCACCGGAATGCCCGCGAGGCTCGCGTAGTACACGGGCGCGTAGAGGTCCGACAGCTCGTTGTCGAGCGTGAGCGCGCCGCCGTCGGCAAAGTACGTGAGGTACGCGCGGAAGATGCCCAGCGTGCCCAGCGTCACGATGAAGGGCTCGATGCGGCCCTTGGTGATGAGCAGGCCGTGCGCCAGCCCGAACACCGCGCCCAGCACGATGGCCAGCACCGCGCCCATCACCACCGCCAGCATCGGCGAGCCCGACGCGGGTCCGGCCCAGTTGATGAACATGATCACGCTGCCCGCGATGAGCGCGGCCATCGAGCCCACCGACAGGTCGATGCCGCCCGAGATGATCACGAAGCACATGCCCACCGCGATGATGCCGATGAAGGCCGTGCGCGTGAGCACGTTCATGGCGTTGTCGAGCGTGGCGAAGTCGCTGTTCAGCAAGGTGCCCGCGATGCACAGCAGCACGAGGCCGATGACCGGGCCGAGCCCGTGCAGGCGCTCGGTCCAGCCGGGCTTGGCCTCGCTGCGGTGCGCTGCCGCAGCGGCCGCTTCAGGCTGCTGCGACGGGGGAGTTTGCGGTTCCGGTGGCATGAGCGATGAGCTCCTCTTCTGTCAAATGGTCCGCGTCCAGCGTGGCGACCAGCTGGCCCGCGCGCATCACCGCGACGCGGTGGCACAGGCCGATCAGTTCCATCAGCTCCGACGAGACGACGATCACCGCGAGCCCTTCGCGGGCCAGTCGCTGGATCAGGAAATAGATGTCGCGCTTGGCGCCCACGTCGACCCCGCGCGTGGGCTCGTCGAGCACCACCACCTTCGGGCGCGGCTGCAGCACCTTGGCGAGCGCGAGCTTCTGCTGGTTGCCGCCCGACAGCGACGAGGCCTTGACCTCGAGCGAGCCGGTGCGAATGCCGTAGTCCTTCACCGCCTCGGCCAGCGCGTCGCGCTCGGCCTCGGGTTTCAGCCAGGGCTGCGCATAGCGCTCGAGCGCCATCAGCGTGAGGTTCTGGCGCAGGCCGAAGTTCACGTGCAGGCCCTTGCCCTTGCGGTCTTCGCTGAGGTAGGTCAGGCCGTGCCTGGCGGCATCGCGCGGGTTGCGCCAGCCCTTGCCGCCGGGCACCGGCTTGCCGAGCATCTCGACGCTGCCGCTCGCGGGGCGCAGCCCCAGCAGGCCTTCGAACAGTTCGGTGCGGCCCGCGCCGACGAGGCCCGCGAAGCCGAGGATCTCGCCGGGGCGCACCTCGAAGCTCGCGCCCTGCGCCCAGCCGGGCACGTTGAAATCGCGCACGCGCATGGCGGGCGCATCGGCCGCCACCACCACGTCGCGCGGCGGGTACAGGTCGGCCAGTTCGCGGCCCACCATGAGGTTGGCCATCTGCTGGCGCGTGACATCGGGCGTGGGCGCGCGCGCGACGAAGCGGCCGTCGCGCATGACGATCACCTCGTCGGTCACCTGCTCCACCTCGTCGAGCTTGTGCGAGATGTAGACGATGGTCACGCCGTCGGCGCGCAGCTGCGCGATGAGCTTGAACAGGCGCTCGGTCTCGCCGGGCGTGAGCGTGGCGGTGGGCTCGTCCATCACGAGCAGGCGCGCGCGGCGCGCGATGGCCTTCGCGATCTCGACGAGCTGCTTCTCGGCGACGATGAGGCGGCGCACCTTGGTGCGCGGCTCGATGTTCAGCCCGACGGCGGCGAGCGCGGCGGCGGCGTCGCGCTCCATCGAGGCGTCGTCGAGCAGCCAGCCTTTCTTCTTCTCGTGGCCCAGGAAGATGTTCTGCGCCACGCTCAGGTCTTCGGCGAGGTTGAACTCCTGGTGGATCAGCACGATGCCCAGCGCCTCGGCATCGCGCGAGCTCGCGAACTGCTGCGACTGGCCGTTGATGCGCAGCGTGCCGCCGCTCAGCGGCTCGTAGCCGGCGAGGATCTTCATCAAGGTCGACTTGCCCGCGCCGTTCTCGCCGAGCAGGCCGTAGACACGGCCGGGCGCGAGCGCGAAGCTCACGCCGTGCAGCACCTGCACGGGGCCGAAGGCCTTGACCACGCCGTCGAACTCGACGGCGACGCTGCCCTTGCCGCCTGTTGCGTTGTGGATGTCGCTCATGGCGCCACCCCGCGAACCTTCAGCGTCTCGTGCATCGCGAGCACGCCGGCGCCGATCAGGCCGCCCTGCATGCCCAGCGGCGTGTATTGAATTTCCAGGTGCCGCGTCGACAGCGCCAGCGAGCGCTGGTACACGCTCTGCCGCACGGCCGCGAGAAACAGCGGCCCGATGCGCGTGATGCCGCCGCCGATGAACACATGCGACGGATTGAAGAAGTTGACGACCGACGCGAGCATCTGGCCGATCAGGCTGCCCGCGCGCTGGATGATGCCGTTGGCCGCCGTGTCGCCGCCGCGGCTGGCTTGCCCCACGTCGATCGCGTCGATGCGGCCGTGCACGCGCAGGCATTCGGCCAGCAGTTCGCTCTCGCCGGCCTCGGCCGCCTGCACGGCCATGCGCGTGATCGCGGGGCCGGCCGCCATTGCCTCGACGCAACCCACGTTGCCGCAGTGGCAGCGCGGGCCTTCCTGGTCGACGCAGATGTGGCCCACGTCGCCGGCCGAACCGGCCGCGCCGCGGTACACCTCGCCGTGGCAGACGATGCCGCAGCCGATGCCGGTGCCGATCTTGATGACGAGGAAGTTGCTCAGCGAGCGCTTGAGGCGCCACAGCTCGCCGAGCGCCATGAGGTTCACGTCGTTGTCGACGAAAACGGGCGCGGCGTAGTCCTCGCGCAGGTAGTCGCGGATCGAGAAGCTGTCCCACGCCGGCATGAGCGGCGGGTTCACGAGCTGGCCGATCTCGAAGTTGACGGGGCCGGGCACGCCGATGCCGATGCCCAGCACGTCGCGCGCGCCGTGGCCGCCTTGCGCCAGCAGTTCGCGCATCAGCACGCGCACGCGGGCCAGCACCACGGCCGGGCCTTCGCGCACGTCGGCCGGCTCTTCGTGCTGCGCGAGCACGGTGAGGTCGGGGCGCATCACGGCCACGCCGAGGCTGGTCGCACCGATGTCGATGCCGACGAGCACGCCCAGGCCGAAATGAAGCTGGAGGTTTTCGGCGCGGCGGCCGCCCGACGAGCGTTGCAGGCCGGCTTCGGCCAGCAGCCCTTGTTCGACGAGGCCGGCAATGATCGCGTTGGCCTTGCTCTTGGAAAAAGCGAGCTGCTCGGCCATGGCATGGCGTGAGCCGCCGGCCGACCAGAAGGTCGTTTCCAGCAACCGCATTTCATCGGCGGTGATGCCGCTCCAGGGTGCCACGCGTTTGTCTCCGGTGTTCTTCTCTGTGAAGTCGCCGCCCGCAGCCTTCGGCCGTCGGGCGAAGGCGAATACTAGGGGCAGGTCTTCAGCCGGACAAGGCCGAACTTCGACCATGTTCAGATCGAAGTCGACTCGATGCGAAGGGCCCAGACGCAAAAAAGCCGCCCGGAGGCGGCTTTTTCAGGAAGAGAGCCAGCGGGCTCTTCTTCTTACTTCTTCTGGCGGTACTTGCGCAGCGCCGCGATCTGGGCGGCCATCACGGCCAGCTCGGACTGAGCCATCGCGATGTCGATGTCGCTCTTCGCGTTCTTCAGTGCTTCCTCGGCCGCGGCCTTGGCCTGGTTGGCCTTCTCGTCGTCGAGGTCCTTGCCGCGGATCGCGGTGTCGGACAGCACGGTCACGGCGTTGGGCTGCACTTCGAGAATGCCGCCGGCCACGAAGACGAACTCTTCGCCGCCATCGGCCATTTCGATGCGCACGGCGCCGGGGCGGATGCGCGTGATCAGCGGGGTGTGGCGCGGATAGATGCCGAGCTCACCGGCTTCACCGGGCAGCGCGACGAACCTGGCTTCGCCCGAGAAGATCGACTCTTCCGCGCTGACCACGTCCACATGAATGGTGCCTGCCATGGTGATTCCTTCTTAAGCGACCTTCTTGGCCTTTTCGAACGCTTCGTCGATGCTGCCCACCATGTAGAACGCTTGTTCCGGCAGGTGGTCGGCTTCGCCGTTCACGATCATCTTGAAACCACGGATGGTTTCGGCCAGCGGCACGTACTTGCCGGGCGCGCCCGTGAACACTTCGGCCACGTGGAACGGCTGCGACAGGAAACGCTGGATCTTGCGGGCGCGGGCCACGGCGAGCTTGTCGTCGGGAGCCAGTTCGTCCATGCCCAGAATCGCGATGATGTCGCGCAGTTCCTTGTAGCGCTGCAGCGTGCCTTGCACGGCGCGGGCCACGTTGTAGTGCTCTTCGCCGACCACGTTCGGGTCGAGCTGGCGCGAGGTCGAGTCCAGCGGGTCCACGGCGGGGTAGATACCGAGCGAAGCGATGTCACGCGACAGCACCACGGTCGAGTCCAGGTGGGCGAAGGTGGTGGCGGGCGACGGGTCGGTCAAGTCGTCGGCGGGAACGTACACGGCCTGGATCGAGGTGATCGAGCCGACCTTGGTCGACGTGATCCGCTCTTGCAGACGGCCCATTTCCTCGGCCAGCGTCGGCTGGTAGCCCACGGCGGAAGGCATGCGGCCCAGCAGAGCCGACACTTCGGTACCGGCCAGCGTGTAGCGGTAGATGTTGTCCACGAAGAACAGAACGTCACGGCCTTCGTCGCGGAACGACTCGGCGATGGTCAGGCCGGTCAGCGCCACGCGCAGACGGTTGCCCGGGGGTTCGTTCATCTGGCCGTAGACCATGGCGACCTTCGAGTCTTCGAGCTTCTCGAGGTTCACCACGCCGGAGTCGGCCATCTCGTGATAGAAGTCGTTGCCTTCGCGGGTACGTTCACCCACACCGGCGAACACCGACAGACCCGAGTGAGCCTTGGCGATGTTGTTGATGAGTTCCATCATGTTCACGGTCTTGCCCACGCCGGCGCCGCCGAACAGGCCCACCTTGCCGCCCTTGGCGAACGGGCACACCAGGTCGATCACCTTGATGCCGGTTTCCAGCAGGTCTTGCGAAGGCGACAGTTCGTCGTACGCGGGAGCCTTGCGGTGGATCGAAGCAGTGAGCTCCTGGCCCACGGGGCCGCGTTCGTCGATGGGCGAACCCAGCACGTCCATGATGCGGCCGAGCGTGGCCTTGCCGACGGGCACCGTGATGGGCGCGCCGGTGTTCTTCACGATGATGCCGCGGCGCAGGCCGTCGGACGAGCCCAGCGCAATCGTGCGCACCACGCCGTCGCCGAGCTGTTGCTGGACTTCGAGAGTCAGCGCGCTGCCTTCGAATTTCAAGGCGTCGTACACCTTGGGCATCTGGTCACGCGGGAACTCCACGTCGACCACGGCGCCGATACATTGGACAATTTTTCCTTCAGCCATGGCGTTTCCTTCTGGATGGATCTCAATAAATTTGCGACAGGTTCTTGCAGAAGCGTCCTGGTGCCAAAACGGGCCGCTTTTGCAAGAATGCCGGACGGGCCGGCACCCTTGATGGAATCAGATCAGCACTTCATGGCCGTGGCTTGCGCGGCGAACGCGTCCGAGGCAGCCTTGCAGGCTTGGCCCAGCGCGGCCTTGTCGGCACCCATCGAAGCCCAGGTGGCCTTGGTCTGGTCGAGGCTGGCCTTCATTGCGTCGGCGGCTGCACCGCTTTGCGCGGACACGCAGGTCTGCACCTTGGCCAGGTAGTCGTTGCACTCTTGCGGCAGGTCCGCGGCCGAGGCCGTCGGCGCTGCTGCGGCGGGGGCTGCCGGTGCGGCAGCGGCGGGAGCGGGTTCAGGAGCCGGCGCGGGCGCGCGGGTGCGGCGGCGGGAGCCGGCGCAGGCGCAGGCGCGGGAGCCTCTTCCTTCTTGGAGCAAGCAGTCAGAGCGGCAGCGATGGCCACCAGGGCAAGAATTTTCTTCATTTGCGCAGAGTCCCCTAAAAAGAAGGCCTTGGATCACCGTGCGCGCCGGGCGCGCACGGCAGACAGCGTGGCCTGTTCCGCTGCCTCACCAACAATCAAACGCCCGCGGCAGCTGCCGCGCCGGAGACGATCTCCGACAGTTCCTTGGTGATGCCGGCTTGACGGGTCTTGTTGTAGACCAGCTTCAGTTCGCTGATCACGTTACCCGCGTTGTCCGTTGCAGCCTTCATGGCCACCATGCGCGCCGAGTGCTCGGACGCCATGTTCTCGGCCACGGCCTGGTACACCAGCGATTCCACGTAGCGCACCAGCAGCTCGTCGATCACGCTTTGCGCGTCGGGTTCGTAGATGTAGTCCCACGAATGATGTCCCGACTCGGTCTGCAGCGTTTCGGCCTTCAGCGGCAGCAACTGCTCCACCATCGGCTCTTGCTTGATGGTGTTGATGAACTTCGTGTAGCACAGGTACACGGCCGACAGCTTGCCTTCGGCGTAGGCGTCCAGCAGCGTCTTGACCGGCCCGATGAGCTTGTCCAGATGCGGCGTGTCGCCCAGCTGCGTCACATGGGCCACCACGCGGGCGCCGATGCGATTCAGGAAACCCAGGCCCTTGCTGCCGATGGCCACCGACTCCACCACGTTGCCGGCGGACTGCGCTTCGCGCAGCTTGCCCGTCACGGCACGCAACAGGTTGGTGTTCAAGCCGCCGCACAGGCCCTTGTCGCTGGTCACGATGATGAAACCGACGCCCTTGGCCTCGGTCGTCTTCATGAACGCGTGGGTGTACTCCGGATTCGCCTTGCCGAGGTTGGCCGCGATGTTGCGGATCTTTTCGCTGTAGGGGCGAGCGGCGCGCATGCGTTCCTGCGCCTTGCGCATCTTGGAAACCGAGACCATTTCCATGGCCTTGGTGATCTTCTTGGTGTTTTCCACCGATTTGATCTTGCCGCGGATTTCCTTACCAGCTGCCATGAGAGCTCCTTCTTGCGTCGATCAAGGCGTCGATCAGGCGAACGACTTCTTGAACGAAGTGGCGGCGGCCAGCAGTTCGGCTTCAGCGTCCTGGCAGGTCTTCTTCAGCGCCTTCTTGGCATCGCTGTCGTCGGCCTTGGCGGGCTTGACGTCCCACTTGGCGCCGTTCTTTTCCATCGTTTCCAGCAGCGAGGCGTGGCTCGACTTCAGGTACTGATGGAAGCCGTGTTCGAACGAGAGCACCTTCTTGACGTCGATGTCGTCCATGAAGCCCTTGTTCACCGCGAACAGCGTGGCGCTCATCAGCGAGATGGGCAGCGGGCTGTACTGGGTCTGCTTCAGCAGTTCGGTCACGCGGGCACCGCGGTCCAGCTGCTTGCGGGTGGCTTCGTCCAGGTCCGATGCGAACTGGGCGAAGGCCGCGAGTTCGCGGTACTGCGCCAGGTCGGTACGGATACCGCCGGACTGGTTCTTCACCAGGTTGGTCTGCGCCGACGAACCCACGCGCGACACCGAGATACCAGCGTTGATGGCGGGGCGGATACCGGCGTTGAACAGGTTGGTTTCCAGGAAGATCTGGCCGTCGGTGATCGAGATCACGTTGGTCGGAACGAAGGCGGACACGTCGCCGGCTTGCGTTTCGATGATCGGCAGTGCCGTCAGCGAACCGGTCTTGCCCTTGACTTCACCCTTGGTGAAGGCTTCGACGTAGTCGGCGTTCACGCGGGCTGCGCGTTCGAGCAGACGGCTGTGGAGATAGAACACGTCGCCGGGGTAGGCTTCGCGGCCTGGCGGGCGGCGCAGCAGCAGCGAGACCTGGCGGTAGGCCACGGCTTGCTTGGACAGGTCGTCATAGACGATCAGGGCGTCCTGGCCGCGGTCGCGGAAGTATTCGCCCATCGTGCAGCCCGAGTAGGCCGACACGTACTGCATGGCAGCCGATTCGGAGGCCGATGCCGCCACCACGATGGTGTAGTCCATCGCGCCGGCTTGTTCGAGAGCGCGCACCACGTTCTTGATCGACGAAGCCTTCTGGCCGATCGCAACGTAGACGCAGGTCATGTTCTGACCCTTCTGGTTGATGATCGCGTCGATCGCCACGGCGGTCTTGCCGGTCTGGCGGTCGCCGATGATCAGCTCGCGCTGCCCACGGCCCACGGGCACCATCGAGTCGACGGACTTCAGGCCCGTTTGCATCGGCTGGTCGACGGACTTCCGTGCGATCACGCCCGGTGCGACCTTTTCGATCACGTCGGTCATCTTGGCGTTGATGGGACCCTTGCCGTCGATCGGCTGGCCCAGTGCGTTCACCACGCGGCCGATGAGCTCGGGGCCCACGGGCACTTCCAGAATGCGGCCCGTGCACTTGACGGTGTCGCCTTCGGAGATGTGTTCGTATTCGCCCAGAATCACGGCGCCGACGGAGTCGCGCTCGAGGTTCAGTGCGAGGCCGAAGGACGGCGTGCCGTCCGCGCTCGGCGGGAATTCAAGCATTTCGCCTTGCATCGCGTCCGACAGGCCGTGCACGCGCACGATGCCGTCGGTCACCGAAACCACGGTGCCTTCGTTGCGAATGTTGGCGCTGACCCCGAGGCCCTCGATGCGGCTCTTGATCAGTTCGGAAATTTCTGCGGGATTGAGTTGCATGACTCTTTCCTTCTTTCTTTGTAAGGCGATGGAGACCGTCAGGCCGCCAGCGCAACTTTCATTTGTTCAAGGCGCGCTTTGACGGAGGTGTCGAGCACCTCGTCGCCGACCACCACACGAATGCCACCGATCAGTTCCGGCTCTTGCTGGACCGTGACCTGGAGCTTGCGACCGAAACGCTTTTCGAGCGCGGCCGACACAGTGGCCAGGGCCGCGGCGTCGATCGGGAAAGCGCTGTAGACCACGGCGTCGGACGAGCCGCTCTTCGAGTTGGCGAGTGCCCGGAACTGCTTCGCAATTTCCGGCAGCACCGAAAAACGCCCGTTCTCGAGGAGCGCACCCAGGAAGTTCTGGGCATGAGCGGCCAGCGGTGCACCGAATGCACCGGCGACCACGCCGATCACCTGTTCGGCCGTGGCCTTGGGGTTGTCGGCAAACTGCTTGAGCTCCGGGCTGGCCGCGATGGCGGCAACCTTTTCGAGCCAGGCGCTGGTTCCGGCGAGGTCGGACGACGACGCCTTGAAGAGCGCCTCGGCGTAGGGGCGTGCGATGGTGGCGAGTTCTGCCATGGCTTCTATCAGAGTTCGGTCTGCAGGCGGGCGAGCAAATCGGCGTGAACGCCTGCATTCACTTCCTTGCGCAGAATCTGCTCCGCGCCCTTGACGGCCAGTGCGGCGACCTGCTCGCGCAGGGCTTCGCGGGCCTTCAGTGCCTGCTGGTCGGCTTCGACGCGTGCGGCTGCAACGATCTTGTTGCCTTCCTCGGTCGCGCGGGCCTTGGCCTCTTCAACGATGGCCTGGGCGCGACGTTCGGCGTCGGCAAGACGCTGTGCGGACTCGTTGCGTGCCTGGCCCAGTTCGGCTTCCACGCGCTTGTTGGCGGCGGACAGTTCGGACTTGGCCTTGTCGGCGGCAGCGAGGCCTTCGGCGATCTTCGCAGCGCGGTCGTCCAGCGCCTTCGCGATCGGCGGCCACACGAACTTCATCGTGAACCCGACCAGGATCAGGAACACGATCATCTGAACGATCAGGGTACCGGTAATGCTCACTTTTCACCCTCTCTTTGGGATTGAATCGAAGCCATTCCGCAGGGGAACGACAACGCTAGGTCCGACGAGAAAGACTTACTTCGGCAGGTTGGCGATCTGAGCCAGGAACGGGTTGGCCGTTGCGAACCACAGAGCGATACCGGTGCCGATAATGAAAGCGGCGTCGATCAGACCAGCCAGCAGGAACATCTTGGTTTGAAGTTCGCCCATGAGTTCAGGCTGACGTGCGGCCGACTCGAGGTACTTGCTGCCCATGATGCCGATGCCGATACATGCGCCCACAGCGCCCAGACCGATGATCAGGCCGGCGGCCAGTGCAACAAAGCTAATAACTTCCATGATGACTCCTAGAGGACTTTGGTTGAAGAGAAAACAAAAAACAGAAACGAAAACTGATGATCAGTGGTGATCGTGGGCCTGGCCGATGTAGACCAGCGTCAGCATCATGAACACGAAGGCTTGCAGCGTGATGATCAGGATGTGGAAGATGGCCCAGGCCGTGCCCGCGATGATGTGGCCGATGGCCAGGCCGATGCCGGTGGCCGACATGGACCAGGCACCGCCCATCAGGGCGATCAGCAGGAAGATCAGCTCGCCGGCGTACATGTTGCCGAACAACCGCATGCCGTGCGAGACGGTCTTTGCGATGAATTCGATCATCTGCATGGCGAAATTGAAGGGGTACAGCGCCCAGTGGTTGCCGAAGGGTGCGGTGAACAGCTCGTGGATCCAGCCGCCGGCGCCCTTGATCTTGATGTTGTAGTAGATGCAGATCAGCAGCACGGCGACCGACATGCCCATGGTCACCGAGAGGTCGGCGGTGGGCACGACGCGCAGGTAGGCGTGGTGCGGGTCTTCGCCGGCGATGCCGAAGATCTTGGCCCAGATCGCCGGGAACAAATCGACCGGGAACAGGTCCATTGCATTCAGCAGGAAGATCCACACGAAGATCGTGAGGGCCAGCGGCGCGACGAACTTGCGGCTCGTGGCGTTATGGACGATGCCCTTGGCTTGCTGGTCGACCATTTCGACCAGCAGCTCGACAGCCGCTTGAAAACGGCCGGGAACGCCCGACGTAGCCTTGCGCGCGGCAAGCCACAGCAACCAGCAGCCCAGGATACCCAGAGCGATGGAGAAAAACAGCGAATCGAAGTTGAAGACCGAAAGATCGGCCACACCTGCGGGCTTGGAGCTTTGCAGATGGGTCAAGTGGTGAACGATGTATTCACCAGCGGTCTGACCATGTTCCGCAGCGTTTTCAGCAGCCATTCCGTTACTCGTCTCTCTGTTTCCGGCGCCGGGGCGAGAACATCACCGCCAACCAGGCCGCCTTCATTGTCACCACCAAACCGACCAGCATTGCTGGCCAGCTCAGCGCCGTAATCAGCCTTGGCGCAGCGATCAGCATCGCCACCGACAAGGCCATCTTGACCATTTCCCACAGGAAGAACCCGAACACCGCGGTGCCCGGATTCAAGGAAGAAAACCGACCGGTCAGCCCCCGTGCGAACACCGCGGATGGAATGACCACCGCGATCGCACCGTAAGCGGCGGACCAACCCAGATTTTGCCTCCCCGTCAGTCCCCAGATGGCCAAAGCCACCACCAGACCGACAACCAACTGACCCACGACCACCCGCCATGGGGAGATCGAAGGGTTCTTCGCACGCAGTTCACGCGCCTCATCGGCGGTCAACGGCTTGAATTCTGCATCGAGGTCTTCAGCGACCTCCGAGTCTTGTCGGGCGATTGTTTTCATTTTGAATGAAGCCCGGATGACGACCCAGAATTTCTACAAAGCCATTGATTATAAGTAAAAACCCAACCCATCCGGCCACCTCGCGTGTCGCGCATGCAAATCGGCACTGCATTCCCTGACGCGAGCCCGACCCGGCGCACGCCACCATAATTCCTTCATGCACCCTATCACCGACGCCCTGCCCGCCACGCTTTGTTACCTCGATGGCGAGTACACCGCGCTGCGCGACGCGAAGATCAGCGTCCTGGACCGCGGCTTCATTTTCGGCGACGGCATCTACGAATACGTTCCCGTCTACTTCGGCCAGCCTTCTGCTTCGAGGAACACATGGCGCGCCTGGATCGCTCGCTCGCCGAACTGCAGATCGCCAACCCGCTGTCGCTCGCACAGTGGCGCGATATTGTGATGCGCCTTGTCGCTCCCGGCGGCGATGCCCCTCAGTCCGTGTACTTTCAGGTGACACGCGGCGTGGCACCGCGCGACCACGCGATGGTGCGCGGCATCCGTCCCACTGTGTTCGTGATGGTGAACCCGCTGCCGCCCATCTCCGATGCGGTGCGCGCCAAGGGCGTGGCCTGCGTCACGGCCGAGGACTTCCGCTGGCAGAAGGCGCACATCAAGAGCACCAGCCTGCTGGGCGCCGTGCTCGCGCGGCAGATCAGCGTGGAGGCCGGCGCGGCCGAGACCGTCATGTTCCGCGGCGAGTGGCTCAGCGAGGCCTCGTCGAGCAACGTGTGGATCGTGAAGGACGATGTCCTCATCGGCCCACCCAAGGACAACCTCGTGCTGACCGGCATCCGCTACGGCCTGCTGGAGCGCCTGTGCGAGGCGCGCGGCATTTCCTTCGCGCTGCGCCGCATCTCGCGCGACGAAGTGTTCGCCGCCGACGAGCTGCTGATTTCCTCGGCCAGCAAGGAGCTGCTGCCCGTGGTCACGCTCGACGGCCGGGCTATTGGCAATGGCCGTCCCGGCCCCATCTACGAGAGCTTGTACACGGCCTACCAGGAGGCCAAGCTACGCAACGCCCACAAGCACGGAGCCACGGCATGACCGACAACACGACCACCACCGAAGCCACCTCGATCCCCGATCCGCGCAAGGAATCGCTGATCGAATACCCCTCGCAGTTCCCGATCAAGGTGATGGGCCTGAAGTCCGACGGGCTGGTGCACGCCATCACGCAGATCGCCGAGCGCTTCGACCCGGCCTTCGACGCCACCACGGTCGAGCTGCGCGACAGCAAGGCCGGCAACTACCTCGGCGTGACCATCACCGTGACGGCCACCAGCCGCGAGCAGCTCGACGACCTGTACCGCGCACTGTCCTCGCACCCGCAGGTCAAGGTCGTGCTTTGACCCGTCTGCGGCACGTCGCGGCGGCGCTGTGCGCGGGAGGCCTGCTGGCCGCCTGCTCGACAGCGCCCAACCCGTACTACGACGCCAGCCGCAGACACCACCGGCCCGACGGATTCCAGGACAACTACGTCGACTTCAAGCCGAAGAATTTCTTCACCGACGTGCTGCTGGGCTGGCAACTGCCCTCCTGGTTCAAGGGCCTGCCGCCCGCGCCCGAGGCACCGCCGCCGGTGGTGTCGCCCGACCTTGCATTCATCGCGTCGAACGCCGGCGCGCGAACACAGCCCGCCGCCACCTTCATCGGCCACGCGACCGTGCTCGTGCAGGTGCCGACCGCCAGCGGCAGCCTCAACGTGCTGACCGACCCGGTGTTCGGCGAGCGCGTCTCGCCGGTCTCGTTCGCGGGCCCCAAGCGCTTCCAGCCGCCCGGCGTGGCGCTGAAGGACCTGCCGCGCATCGACCTCGTGCTGATCAGCCACAACCACTACGACCACCTCGACGAAGGCAGCGTGAAGGCGCTCAACGCGCAGGCTGGCGGTGCGCCGCTGTTCGTGGTGCCGCTGGGCATCAAGCCGTGGCTCACGGAGCGCGGCATCACGAACGCGGTCGAGCTCGATTGGTGGGACAGCGTCACGCTGCCGGCCACCACCGCCGGCGCGGCACCGCCACCGCAAGCCGCGCAGGCCCGCCTCCAGCGCAACGGCGCGGGCATTGCCACGGACACGCCCGACGCCGTGCAGGTGTTTCTGACGCCCGCCCAGCACTGGAGCGCGCGCGGCCTGGGCGACCGCATGAAGACGCTGTGGGGCGGCTTCGCGCTGCTGTCGCCGAAGCTGCATGTGTTCTATTCCGGGGACACCGGCTACTCGAAGGATTTCGCCGACATCCAGGCCCGGCTCGCGCCGCGCCAGGGCGATGCGCGGGGCGGCGGCTTCGACCTCGCGCTGCTGCCCGTGGGCGCCTACGAGCCCCGCTGGTTCATGAAAGACCAGCACGTCGACCCCGACGAGAGCGTGCGCATCCACCGCGAACTGCACGCCAAGCGCAGCCTGGGCGTGCACTGGGGCACTTTTCCGCTCACCGACGAAGCACTCGACCAGCCGCCCAAGGACCTCGCCGCGGCGCGCCAGGCCCAGGGCGTGGCAAACGACGCCTTCTTCACGCTCGCCATCGGCGAGACCCGCAAGCTGCCCGCGCGGCAGGCCCACACGCAATGACAGACACCGCCACCGCACCCGCCATCGAACTGCACCCGCTGGGCCGCGTCGACTACGCGGACACCTTCGCGGCCATGAAGCAGTTCACGCTCGAGCGCACGCCCGAGACGCCCGACGCCCTGTGGGTCTGCGAACACGCCCCCGTCTTCACCCAGGGCATTGCCGGCAAGCAGGACCACATCCTGAACCCCGGCGCCATTCCCGTGGTGCAGACCGACCGCGGCGGCCAGGTCACGTTCCACGGCCCCGGCCAGGTGGTGGCCTACCCGCTGATCGACCTGCGCCGCGCCGGCTACTTCGTGAAGGAATACGTCTATCGCATCGAGGAATCGGTGCTGCGCACGCTCGCCCACTTCGGCGTGACCGGCCACCGCGTGCCAGGCGCGCCGGGCATCTACGTGCGCCTGGACGACCCTTTTTCGCACGCAGCCCTGACCGGCCCGCTGCCCGCCGGCGACCCGTTTCGCGGCCTCGGCAAGATCGCCGCGCTGGGCATCAAGGTGAGCCGCCACGCCACTTACCACGGCGTGGCGCTCAATGTCGACATGGACCTCGAACCCTTCTCGCGCATCAACCCTTGCGGCTATGCGGGGCTGCAAACGGTCGACCTTTCTACAATCGGGATCCAAACCACATGGGAAGAAGCCGCCACGGTGCTGAGCCAGAAGCTCCGCACCTTCCTGGCGCCTTGACATACCAATGAGCACCACAGAAGTCGTCCGCGACGCCCAGAGCGCCGAAAACTACAACCCCCTGGCCAAGCAGAAAGCGGCGGCCAAGCTTTCGCGCATCCCCGTCAAGGTGGTACAGACCGGCGAAGTGCTCAAGAAGCCCGAGTGGATCCGCGTCAAGGCCGGCAGCCCGACCACGCGCTTCTACGAGATCAAGCAGATCCTGCGCGAGAGCAACCTGCACACCGTCTGCGAAGAAGCCTCGTGCCCGAACATCGGCGAGTGCTTCGGCAACGGCACGGCCACATTCATGATCATGGGCGACAAGTGCACGCGCCGCTGCCCGTTCTGCGACGTGGGCCACGGCCGGCCCGACCCGCTCGACAAGGACGAGCCGCTCAACCTGGCCAAGACCATCGCCAAGCTGCGCCTGAAGTACGTGGTGATCACCAGCGTCGACCGCGACGACCTGCGCGACGGCGGCAGCCAGCACTTTGTCGATTGCATCGCCAACATCCGCGAGCTCTCGCCGATGACGCAGATCGAGATCCTCGTGCCCGACTTCCGCGGCCGCGACGACCGCGCACTCGAAATCCTCAAGGCCGCGCCGCCGGACGTGATGAACCACAACCTGGAAACCGCGCCACGCCTGTACAAGGAAGCGCGCCCCGGCAGCGACTACCAGTTCAGCCTGAACCTGCTGAAGAAGTTCAAGGCGCTGCACCCGAACGTGCCGACCAAGAGCGGCATCATGGTCGGCCTGGGCGAAACCGACGAAGAGATCCTGCAGGTCATGCGCGACATGCGCGCCCACGACATCGACATGCTGACCATCGGCCAGTACCTGTCGCCGTCGGGCTCGCACCTGCCGGTGCGCCGCTACGTGCACCCCGACACCTTCAAGATGTTCGAGGAAGAGGCCTACAAGATGGGCTTCAGCCACGCGGCCGTGGGCGCGATGGTGCGTTCGAGCTACCACGCCGACCAGCAGGCCCACGCGGCGCAGCAGGCGCAAACCGCCGCCTGACCGTCACTGAAGACGGCGCCGCGCGATGGCCCCCCGGGTCAGCCGCGCGTGGCGTTCTCTTTCATCTTCGCCAGCGCGATGGCGATCGCGGCGCCGCCCAGCGTCTTGATCAGCCCCGAGCTGCGCATAGAACTGGCTCACCTCGTCGATCACGCCCGCGTGCTGCTCTTCGGCATGCGCGGCGATTTCGGTCACCTGCGCGGGCGACAGCTGCGAGGCCTGGTCGGGCGTGACCTGCGTCTGCCCCGGCTGCAACACGCGCCCGAGCACACCGCCCGCCAGCGCCGAAGCGGCGGCCGGGCCGAGCGTGGCCAGTATCTGGTTGAGCACGCCGGCCTGCTGCTGCGGCGACGACTGGCCGAAGAGCTGCCCCACCATGTTGCCGAAGGGCGGCGTCTGGTCGGAGCGCATGGCCGCCGCGAGCCCCGCGCCGAGCTCGTCGGTCGAGGCGTGTTGCGTGACCTGGTCGATGTGGGCCTCGGGGCTGCCGTTGCCGCCGATGGCCTGCTGGAGGATGTCGAGTAAACCCATGGAGAGACTCCTTGTTAGCGGGTCACGAGATGCCAGACCCCGAGCAGCA
This sequence comes from Variovorax sp. E3, assembly GCF_016082275.1. Classification (GTDB taxonomy): domain Bacteria; phylum Pseudomonadota; class Gammaproteobacteria; order Burkholderiales; family Burkholderiaceae_C; genus Variovorax. Next base: position 2,029 of record NZ_MOWM01000130.1, on the reverse strand, counting down.
GGGCCGCGCCGATCACCGAGGCGATGAAGCCGGCGCCCGCGCCCGCAGCGTACAACCCCAGGGCCTGCCCTGCATAGGTGGCCACCAGCGAGCCGGCGATGCCGAGCACCACGGTGAGGATGAACCCCATCGAGTTGTTGCCCGGCAGGATGGCGCGGGCGATCAACCCCGCGATGAAACCGATCAGGATGGTCCAGATGATGTGCACGAAAAACTCCCTGTTGCCTGCCTGATGAAGATGGCGCAAGGATCGTGGACCGCCCAGCCTGAGCGCCGCCTGACGGCGCGCCGCCCTACAGCCGCCCGGTCGCCAAGGCGCTGGCCGAAAGCGTGAACATTTCGCTATCCTGCCGATTGGTCAAGAAGAAGGAATGACTTTGCAAACGCACCCCGCCGTTCAAGCCGCGATGGAACGCAACTTCGGCGCCATCGCCGACCTGGTCCGCCTCCACGCGCAACACACCCCCGACAACCCCGCGCTGGCCGATGCCGGCCAGACGCTGGACTACCGCGCGCTCGACGCGCTGATGGACCGCGTCGCGGCCAGCCTGCAGCGCGACGGGCTCAAGGCCGGCGACGCCATCGCGGTGTGCGCCTCGTCGTCGGTCAACTACGCGGCGGTGTTCCTGGGCGCGCTGCGCGCGGGTGTCGCGGTGGCCCCGCTGGCCCCCGGCTCCACGCCCGCCAGCCTGGCCCGCATGATCGAGGACGCCGACGCGCGCATCCTGTTCAGCGACGCATCGGCCGCCGAAGTGATCGGCCCGGCCAGGGAAGGCGGCATTGCACGCATCGCGCTGGACGGCTCGGCCGTGGGCCGCGACTTCGCCGCCTGGCTCGCACCGGCCGGCACGCAGCCCGCGCCGGTCGAGACGCAGCCCTCCTGGGCCTTCAACATCATCTATTCGTCGGGCACCACCGGCGAGCCCAAGGGCATCGTGCAGGGCCATGGCATGCGCTGGGCCCACGTGCAGCGCGGCGCCAAGTACGAGTACAGCCCCGACACCGTCACGCTGCTGTCGACGCCGCTCTACTCCAACACCACGCTGGTGGTGTTCTTCCCCACCATCGCCTTCGGCGGCTGCGTGGTGCTGATGCCCAAGTTCGACGCGCTGGGCTACCTGCAGCTGGCCCAGCAGCGCCGCGTGACGCACACCATGCTCGTGCCGGTCCAGTACCAGCGGCTGATGGCGCATCCGCGCTTCGACGCGCACGACCTGTCCTCGTTCCGCCACAAGTTCAGCACCAGCGCGCCCTTCAACGCCGCGCTCAAGGCCGACGTGCTCAAGCGCTGGCCCGGCGGGCTGGTCGAGTTCTACGGCATGACCGAAGGCGGCGGCACCTGCATCCTCGAGGCGCACCTGCACCCGACCAAGCTGCACACCGTGGGCCAGGCCGCCGAGGGCAGCGACATCCGCCTGATCGACGAGCAGGGCAACGAACTGCCGCGCGGCGACACCGAGGCCGCCGGCGAGGTGGTGGGCCACTCGGGCGGCATGATGACCGGCTACCACCGCCAACCCGAGAAGACGCGCGAGGCCGAGTGGTTCGACGCCACGGGCAAGCGCTTCATCCGCACCGGCGACGTGGGCCGCTTCGACGCCGACGGCTTCCTCACGCTGTTCGACCGCAAGAAGGACATGATCATCAGCGGCGGCTTCAACATCTACCCGAGCGACCTCGAGGCCGTGCTGCGCGGCCATGCAGCCGTGGCCGACGTGGCCGTGGTGGGCGTGCCGTCGGAGCAATGGGGCGAGACGCCCGTGGCCTTCGTGGTGCGCCGCGCGGGCGACGCCACCACCGAAGACGCGCTGCTGCAATGGACCAACGACCAGCTCGGCAAGACGCAGCGCCTGGCGCGGCTGAGCTTCATCGACGAACTGCCGCGCAGCGCGATCGGCAAGGTGCTCAAGCGCGAACTGCGTGAACTCGTCGGCCGCTGACAAGGCTGACTCGCCGCCGTCCGAGCAGGGCGGCGGCAACGGCCTGCTGTGGGTGCTGGTCGCGGTGGCGGCCGTGTTCGCCTTCGCAA
>NZ_MOWM01000129.1 GCF_016082275.1 Variovorax sp. E3 | reverse complement strand
CCGCAAGGCCAGCATCCGCGCGAAGGTGGAGCACCCGTTCCGCGTGATCAAGCGGCAGTTCGGCCTCGCGAAAGTGAGGTTCAAGGGACTGGCCAAGAACACGGCGCATGTGATCACGCTGTTTGCGTTGTCGAATCTGTGGATGGCCAGGAAGAAGCTGATCGCGATGCTAGGGCAGGTGCGTCCGCAGACGGCGTGAAGAGCCGCAGGGGCTCTCAAACGCATGGGGCGATTGGCGAGACGGGCGCCGCAAGCGCAACGACCAAATACGCGCGCTCGCCATCAAGCAACTTACGACTTGATCAGACCTTCCTTAGAGGGGCTTGAAGCCGCTGGCCTGGATGATCCGTTCCCAGGTCTGCGTGTACGTGCGCACGCGGCCCGCGAACTGGCCCTGCGGCTCGTAGCCCACGGTCAGCCCCATCGTCGTGAGCTTCTGCTTCACGTCGGGCATGGCCAGCACCTTCTGCAGCGCGTTGCCGTACTTGTCGATGATCGGCTGCGGCGTGCCCACCGGCGCGAAGATGCCGTAGTAGGGCAGGTCGTCGAGGTTCGCGAAGCCCAGCTCGGTGAACGTGGGCACGTTCGGAATCACGGCCTGGCGCTTGGCGCCGATGGAGGCCACGATGCGCACCTTGCCCGCCTTGTGGTTCTCGATGAAGTCCGGCACCGAGGCAATGCCCGCGGTGATCTGGTTGCCCAGCATGTCGGCCGTCATGGGGGCGCTGCCGCGGTAGGGCGCGGGCTGCACGTCGATCTTGTACTTGTCCGAGATCATCTTCACCAGGAACTCGGGAATCGAGGCCGGCGCCGGAATGCCGATGGTCTCCTTGCCGCCCTTTTGCGTGCGCACCCACTTCACGTACTCGTCCATGGTCTTGGCCGGCGTGCCGCCCGACACGGCCAGCACGTTGGCAAAGGTGGCGAAGCCGGCCACGGGCACGAAGTCGGTGGCGGGGTTGAAGCCGGGGTTCTTCACGACCTGCGGAAGGATCGATATGGTGTGGTCATGCGACAGGAACAGCGTGTGACCGTCGGCCGGGGACGACTTCAGCACCGTGGCGGCAATCTGGCCGCCCGCGCCCGCGCGGTTTTCCACCACCACGGGCACGCCCAGCACGTCCTTGAGTTTTTCGCCCAGCGTGCGTGCAATGGCGTCGGTGCCGGCGCCGGCGGGGAAGCCGACCAGCAGGCGGATGGGCGTGCCGCTCTGGGCCTGCGCCGGGGCCAGCACGGCGCCCGAGAGACCCAGTGCCAGCAGCAGTTGCACACCGCGCGACACGACATTGCGCCTTGAAAAGGACATGATGGACTCCAAAAACAACAAGAGTGGAAGAGAAGAAAGAAGAACCCGCAAACGCGTTTGCACTTGAAGGGACGGCGAACGGCCCTATTTTGAATGCAGGAATCAAGCCATGCGACAAGACAAACTCACCACCAAATTTCAGGAAGCCCTGGGCGATGCACAGTCGCTCGCGCTGGGCAACGACAACGCCTACATCGAACCGGCTCACCTGCTGGTCGCGATGCTGCGCCAGGACGACGGTCCGCGTGCCCTGCTGGAGCGTGCGGGCGTCAATGCGCCGGGCCTGCTGAACGCGGCCGAAGCCGCCATCAAGAAACTGCCGCAGGTGCAGGGCCACGACATCGTGCAGGTCGGGCCCGAGCTCGGCAAGCTGCTGCAGGCCACCGAGAAGGAAGCCATCAAGCGCAACGACCAGTTCATTGCCGGCGAGCTCTTCCTGCTGGCGCTGGCCGACAGCAAGGCCGACATCGGCAAGCTCGCGCGTGAAAACGGCCTGAGCCGCAAGTCGCTCGAGACCGCCATCGACGCCGTGCGCGGCGGGCAGGGCGTGAACAGCGCCGACGCCGAAGGCCAGCGCGAAGCCTCAAGAAATACTGCATGGACCTCACCGAGCGTGCCCGCCTGGGCAAGCTCGACCCGGTCATCGGCCGCGACGAGGAAATCCGCCGCGCCATCCAGGTGCTGCAACGCCGCACCAAGAACAACCCCGTGCTCATCGGCGAACCCGGCGTGGGCAAGACCGCCATCGTCGAAGGCCTGGCGCAGCGCATCGTCTCCGGTGAAGTGCCCGAGTCGCTGATGGGCAAGCGCGTGCTGTCGCTCGACATGGCCGCGCTGCTGGCCGGCGCCAAGTTCCGCGGCGAGTTCGAGGAACGCCTGAAGACCGTGCTCAACGAACTCGCGAAGGACGAAGGCCAGACCATCGTCTTCATCGACGAGCTGCACACCATGGTCGGCGCCGGCAAGGCCGAGGGCGCGATGGACGCGGGCAACATGCTCAAGCCCGCCCTTGCGCGCGGCGAGCTGCACTGCGTGGGCGCCACCACGCTCGACGAGTACCGCAAGTACATCGAGAAAGACGCCGCGCTGGAGCGCCGCTTCCAGAAGATCATCGTGGGCGAGCCCAGCGTGGAAGCCACCGTGGCCATCCTGCGCGGCCTGAAGGAAAAGTACGAAGTGCATCACGGCGTGGACATCACCGACCCGGCCATCGTGGCCGCGGCCGAGCTGAGCGATCGCTACATCACCGACCGCTTCCTGCCCGACAAGGCCATCGACCTGATCGACGAGGCCGCGGCCAAGATCAAGATCGAGATGGACTCCAAGCCCGAAGTCATGGACCGGCTCGACCGTCGCCTGATCCAGCTGCAGATCGAGCTGGAGGCCGTGCGCCGCGAGAAGGACGAGGCTTCGCAGAAGCGTTTCGGCCTGATCCAGGACGAGATCGCGAAGCTGCAGAAGGAAATTGCCGACTACGACGAGATCTGGCAAGCCGAGAAGGCACAGGCCCAGGGCAGCGCCAAGGTGCGCGAGGACATCGACAAGATCAAGTTCCAGATTGCCGAGTTCACCGCCAAGGGCGACTTCAACAAGGTCGCCGAGCTGCAGTACGGCCAGCTGCCGGCGCTCGAAAAGCGCCTGAAGGAAGCGCAGGACGTTGAAGCCACCAAGGGCAAGTCGAGCGCGCCCACGCTGTTGCGCACGCAGGTCGGTTCGGAAGAAATCGCCGAGGTCGTGGCGCGCGCCACCGGCATTCCGGTCGCCAAGCTGATGCAGGGCGAACGCGACAAGCTGCTCGTGATGGAAGACAAGCTGCACGAGCGCGTGGTGGGCCAGGACGAGGCCATCGGTGCGGTCGCCAATGCGATCCGCCGCTCGCGCTCGGGCCTGTCGGACCCGAACCGCCCGACCGGTTCGTTCCTGTTCCTCGGCCCCACGGGCGTGGGCAAGACCGAGCTGTGCAAGGCGCTCGCGGGCTTCCTGTTCGACAGCGAAGACCACCTGATCCGCATCGACATGAGCGAGTTCATGGAGAAGCATTCGGTCGCCCGCCTCATCGGCGCGCCGCCGGGCTACGTGGGCTATGAAGAGGGCGGCTACCTCACGGAAGCCGTGCGCCGCAAGCCCTACAGCGTGGTGCTGCTCGACGAGGTCGAGAAGGCCCACCCCGACGTGTTCAACGTGCTGCTGCAGGTGCTCGACGACGGCCGCCTCACCGACGGCCAGGGCCGCACCGTGGACTTCAAGAACACCGTGATCGTGATGACGAGCAACATCGGCTCGCCCATCATCCAGGCCATGGTGGGCAAGCCCTCGGAAGAAATCAAGGAAGCGGTGTGGGACGAGCTGAAGAACTACTTCCGCCCCGAGTTCCTGAACCGCATCGACGAGACCGTGGTGTTCCATGCGCTCGACGCGAAGAACATCGAGTCGATTGCCGCGATCCAGCTCAAGGTGCTGCAGGCGCGGCTCGCGAAGATGGACCTGGGCCTGGAGGTGTCGCCCGCGGCACTGGCCGAGATCGCCAAGGTCGGCTTCGACCCGGTGTTCGGTGCGCGACCGCTCAAGCGCGCCATCCAGCAGCGCATCGAGAACCCGCTCTCCAAGCTGTTGCTGGACGGCAGCTTCGGGCCGAAGGACACGATCGAGGTCACGACCGACCCGATCCAGACCCCCGGCCAGTTCAGGTTCGCCAGGAGCGGGGAACCAACGGCGGCTGCTTCGGCCTAAAGTCGGATGATGAACTTCATTTTTCGCGTCATTCTTCTGCTCCTGGGGCTGGTCTTCGCGGCCAGCCTGGCCGTGGCGGTCATGCTGCTGGCGGCGGTGTGGGGTGTGCGCTACGCCTGGGGGCGTCTCACGGGCAAGCCCGTGACGCCTTGGATGTCTTCGATGGGCGGGCGCTTCAACCCGCGCTCGGGCTTCGATAAATTTCGCCATGCGGCACAGCCGGTCGAGCCGACCGCCGCCGACGTGGCCAATGCACGCGCACGCGGCGAGTCGGCGCGCAGCCCTATCGCCATCGGCCCCGCCGATGACGTGACCGACGTGCGGGCCCGCCCCGTGCGCGGCGAATAGCCGGAAACCGGGCCGGCGGCTCTTTCTTCGAACGCCCCCGCGAGCGCCTACAGGCCGGGGAGGCGCTTCATGCGCCCATCGAGAAACGCAATATCGGCGGCCGATGGGGCCAGGCTCATCGCGGTCTCGTAGGCCGCTCGGGCTTGGGCATGCCGCCCTTGGCGGGCCAGCAACTCCGCCTTCGCTGCGTGGAAGGGCTGGTAGTCCCGCAGGGCGGGCTCGATTCGCGTCAATTCGGCCAGCGCCGCGTCAAGCGCGCCTGCTTCCGCATGGGCCACGGCCCGATTGAGGCGCACCACGTCGGTAGGCTCGAACCGCAGCAGGCTGTCGTAGAGCAGCGCGATCTGCGCCCAGTCCGAATGCTCACCCTCGCAATGGCAGGCGGCAATCGCGGCCTTGATCTGGTGCGGCCCGGGGGCACGCCGGCGCAGCGCCCGCTCCAGAATGGCCACGCCGGCCGCGATCTCGTCCTTTCTCCACAGCCCCCGGTCTTGTCGACCCATGGGCACTGTCGCCTGGCCGTCGGCATCGGTGCGGGCGCGCGGCGGGCATGGCTGATCATCAACGCGGCCAGGCACCCTTCGACCTCCGCTTCGCCAGGATGCAGCCGGTCCAGCAGCGCGCAAAGGTACAGGGCCTCTTCCGCCAGATCGCGGCCCGCCTTGGGCCCGGCCGTGTAGCCCGCATTGAAGATCAGGTAGACGACCGCGAGCACGGCCTGGAGGCGCTGCGGCCACTCGGCGGGCTCCGGAACCGCATAACGGATGCGGGCCGCGGCGATCTTCGCCTTGGCGCGGGACAGGCGTTGCCCCATCGTGGCTTCCTGGTCGAGAAATGCCTGCGCGATCTGGGCCGTGGACAGGCCGGCGACCACGCGCAGCGTCAGCGCCACTTGCGACTTCCGCTCCAGCGCGGGATGGCAGCAGGTGAAGATCAGGCGCAGCCGCTCGTCAGGAATCGGTTCCGTCTCGGCTTCGTAGGCCTCGTCACCCGCGAGCACCTGCAGGCTGACGCCGATCCTGTCGGCCGTCCTGTGGGCGCGGATGCGGTCCAGCGCCTTCCGGTAGGCCACGCGCAGCAGCCAGCCAAGGGGCGAAGACGGAATGCCGGAGCGGCTCCAATGGGACACCGCCGACAGCATGGCGTCCTGCAAGGCGTCTTCAGCTAGCTGGAAGTCGTTGAGCCGGGCGATCAGCGCAGAAATCAAACGCCCCCGATCGTCGCGCGCCAGCCTGTTGAGGGCCTGGGTCACGGCGACCGCGCCGGAGGCGGGTGAGCTCATCGTCGGTTGCCCGGCTGCCCGGTGGCGAGGCCCGGTCAGCCCGCCGGGTTGTAGTCCATCAGCGGCCGCACTTCGACCGTGCCGAAGCTGGCCGACGGGACCGCTTGCGCGTACTTCAGCGCGACATCGAGGTCGGCGACATCGATCACGTAGTAGCCGCCCAGGTGCTCCTTGGTTTCGGCGAACGGGCCGTCCATGGTTGCCACCTTGGTGCCGCGAATGCGCAGCGAGGTGGCGGTCTCGACCCCCTGCAGTCCTTCGCCGGAGAGCAGGACCCCGTCGCCGTCATCTTCTCGTTGAGCGCGAAGAAGCCGCCCATCATCTGCTGGAACTCGGGCGTGCCATAGGCGGGTTCGCGTTGGGGGTCGTTGTAGATCAGGAGCATGTATTTCATGTCGAATTCCTTGGAGCGGGGGAGGGTGAGGAGTGAGGGCTCAGAAGCCCGTGGCGATGCGGGCGAGCGCGACGAACAGGATGCCTGCGGCAAGCAGGTTGGTGCCGTTGCCCACATAGCGCAGCGGATGGTTGCCGTTGTCGATCTTGAGACCGAAGGGATGGGCCACGCGCCCGACCAGCAGCAGCGCGCCCGCGGCATGCAGCCAGCGGGCACTCGCTCCCTGCGCTTCCGCGAGGATCATCAGCAACAGGACAAAGGGCACCCATTCGATGAAGTTGCCGTGGCGCCGGATCTTGAGCAGCAGCTCCGGCCTGCCGCCGTCACCGATCGACTGATGGAAGCCGGGGCGTGATGAAGTGACACCTGTCCAAAGCAGGAACCACACGAGTACGAGTGGCAGTGCATAGAGGGTCGTGATGGTCAATGGCATATCGGCGGTCTCCTTTTTTGTTCCGATGCAGCAAGGACGCCGTCGCGCGTCGGATTTCGACATGCGCTTGAATTATTTTTTTCTGCGTGCGTCGAGCGGGCCGCCCTTGTACAACGCAGAGGGCAAAGCCGAGGGCAAATCCCCCGAAACTCAAATCCGATAGCCCGTGAGGTTTTGGGGGCTCGCGCCTGCGAAGGCAGCGGACCGGTCAGGCGCTGTACAGCGCCTCGATCTCGCCGGCGTAGGTCTTGTAGATGCTGGAGCGCCGCACCTTCATGGTCGCGGTGACCTCGCCGTCGTCGTGGTCCAACTCTTTGGTCAGCAAGTGAAAACGCCGGATCTGCGAGACCTGCGCCAGCTTTTCATTGCCCCTGGATATTTCCGCGTCGATCAGCGCGCGCACCCGGGGCTCTTCCACCAGCGAGCGGAAATGCGTGAACGGAATGCGCGCGGCCTCGGCCCATTTGCCCACCGTCTCGTAGTCGATCTGCAACAGCGCGCCGACGAACTTGCGGCCGTCCGCCACCACGATGCATTCCTTGATGAAGGGGCTGCCCTTCATGGTGTTCTCGATCTCCGAGGGCGTGAGGTTCTTGCCGCCGGCGGTGATCATGATGTCCTTCAGGCGGTCGACGATGCGCAGTTGGCCGTCGTCTTCCTCGCGCACCACGTCGCCGGTGTAGAGCCACCCGTCGCGGATCGACGCGGCCGTGGCCTCCGTATTCTTGTAGTAGCCCTCGAACACCATGTCGCCGCGCACCAGCAGTTCGCCCGCTTCGCCCACGCGATGCTCGGTGCCCAGCGTGGGCGCGCCGACCGTGCCGATCTTCACCGCGTCGTGCCTGTGGCCCGCGATCATGCCGGTCGATTCGGTCAGTCCGTACACCTCCACCAGCGGCACGCCCAGCGTGCGAAAGAAGCGCACCACGTCCGCCGGAATCGGCGCCGCGCCCGTGAGCGCGATGCGCGCGCGGCGCAGGCCGATGAAGTTCTGCAGCGCGCGCAGCACGGTCCAGTAGGCGAGCGCGAAGCGCCCGCGCTCGGCCAGCGTCCAGTGGCTGCGCGGCTTTTCCGCGAGCGGCGCGCAGGCGGCCATCGCACGCGCGAACAGCGCGCGCTGCAGGCGGCCCGCCTCCTGCATCTTGATGCTGATGCCCGCGTGCAGCTTTTCCCAGATGCGCGGCACGCCCAGGAACATCGTCGGCGCCACTTCGCGCAGGTCTTCCTGCACCGTGCGGATCGATTCGCCGAAGTTCACCTGCGAGCCCAGGTACACCGGCACGAAGGCCGTGAGCATCTGTTCGGCCACGTGGCACAGCGGCAGGTACGACAGGTGCGTGGTGTCGCCGCCCAGGCCCAGCCGGTCGGCAATGCCGGGCACCACGCCGCGGATGTTGCGGTACGAAATCATCGCGCCCTTGGGCTTGCCGGTGGAGCCCGAGGTGTAGATCATCAGCCCGATGTCGGCGAGCGTCTGCCGCTGCAGCGCGGCGTCGATCAGCGCATCGCCTTCGCGCGCATGCAGCTCGGCACCGGCCTGCTCGACTTCCGCGAAGGTCGCGATGCGCTCGCGCACTTCGGGCGGGTAGCTCGCCAGCCCCTTCGTTTCGATGACCACGATCTTGCGTAGGCGCGGCAATTGCTCGATGGCGTCGAGCACCTTGTCGGTCTGCTCCTGGTCCTCGCAGACGATCACCTCGATGTCCGCGTGCCCGACCACGTAGGCCACCTCGTTGCTCGGGCTGGTCGGGTACACGCCCACCGTCACCGCGCCGATCAGCCCCGCGCCCATCTGCGACAGCAGCCACTCGACGCGGTTCTCCGAGATCACGCCGAGGTGCCCGCCGGGCGCCAGGCCCATCGCGTGCAGCCCCAGCCCGAAATGGCTCGCGCGCCGCAGGTAGCCGGCCCAGTCCAGCGGATGCCAGATGCCGAAGTCCTTCTGCCGGATCGCGATGCGCCAGGGCTGCCGCCGGGCCTGCTCGCGCAGCATCTGCGGCAGGGTCAGCGAGGGGAGCGAGTTCGTCGTCATGACAGCCAGCGCTTGCGGCGCTTGTAGTGCTTCAGCGCGCGAAAGCTGCGCGACTCGCCGCTGCCGCCCACGCCCAGGTAGAACTCGCGCACGTCCGGGTCGGCCGCCAGCCGCTCGGCGCTGCCGTCGATCACCACCTTGCCGCTTTCCATGATGTAGCCCGTGTGCGCGATGGCCAGCGCCACGCTCGCGTTCTGCTCGACCAGCAGCATCGAGGTGCCGCGCTCGGCGTTGATGCGCGCGATGATCGTGAAGATGTCTTCCACCAGCTTGGGCGAGAGGCCCAGCGATGGCTCGTCGAGCAGGATGAGCTGCGGCTGCGCCACCAGCGCGCGGCCGATGGCCAGCATCTGCTGCTCGCCACCCGAGAGATAGCCCGCAAGGCCCTTGCGCCGCTCGTGCAGGCGGGGGAAATAGGCGTACACGTCGTCGAAGTTGCGCGGCGGCCTGGCGCCATCGCGCCCCGTGAGCGCATACGTGGCCGCGACGAGGTTCTCTTCCACCGTCAGGTCTTCGAACACGCGCCGGCCTTCCATCACGTGGCTGAGCCCGCGCCGCACCAGTTGCTGCGGCGCAAGCTGTGCGGTCGGCGCGCCGTCGAAGGTGATGCGGCCCGCCTCGACCTCGCCGTCTTCCAGCGCGAGCAGCCCCGACACCGCCTTCAGCGTGGTCGACTTGCCCGCCCCGTTGCTGCCCAGCAGCGCCACGATCTGCCCGCGCGGCACGGCCAGCGACAGGCCGCGCAGCACCTGCACGACCTTGTTGTAGACCACCTCGATGTTGTTGACCTCCAATACATTCATGGCTCGCCCCCAGTCTTCGCGCACTTCGTGCCGCTTCGCCAACCCCCTGCCGGGGGCAACACCAGCAGCCCGGCAAAGCCGGTTCTGCGGTGCTCCTGGAAGTACCGTCGACTGTGCATGGCTTACTTGTCGAGACTGATCCAGTCCGACGCCGCCACCATCTTCTGCGCCTTCATGTCGGCCTTGTAGACGCGGCCCACCGGTATCGAGTTGCCCTTGATGGTGATCGGCGTGCCGATGAGCCCGCCCGTGTCGAAGTCCTTGATGGTGTTGAGCGCCGCCTTCAGGTTCTTGCCGTCCAGCGGCTTGCCCGCGTCGAGCGTGCGCTTGGCCGCTTCGGTGAACAGCATTGCCGTGAGAAAGCCCTGCGTGTACGCCGTGCTCTGGTACTCGGGGCGCAGCGCGCGGATCTTGTCGAGCATCGGCGCCTTGGCCGAGGTGTCGTAGTAGTAGCGGTAGGGCATCACGCCCATGAAGCCGTCGGCCGCCTCGCCCATCTTCATGACGGTCGAGCTGTCCATGGTCCAGAAGGTGCCCATCCACTTGCTGGTCATGCCCATCTGTTTGCCCTGCTGCACGAACTCCGGAATGGGCGCCAGGATGTAGCCGTGGAAGATGGTGTAGTCGGGCGCCGCGCGGCGCAGCTTGATGACCTCGGTCGACACGTCCACGCTGCCGGCCGGCGTCATGAGCTTCACGGGCACCGTGAGGCCGAGCTTCTTCGCGGCGGCTTCGCTGGCCTCGATCGGGTCGCGGCCGAACTCGGAGTCGGAGTACACGAAGGCCACCTTCGCGCCCGGCTTCTCCTTGGCGATGTGCCGCAGCAGAATGCCGATCTGCTCGGTGTAGTCGGGGCCCACCAGGAACTGGTTCGGGTACTTGGCCGGGTCGTTGAGCTCGGTCGCGAACGAGGCGCCCGCCATCAGGATCTGGCCGCTGCGGTCCAGCTCGGGGTTGATGGTCTTGGAGAAGCCGGTCGAGTCGCCGTAGTAGAGGTTGACCTTGTTCTGGCTCGTGATCTTCTTGAACGCCGCCACCGACACGTCGACCTTGTAGCCCGTGTCTTCGGGCACGTAGCGCAGCTGCGGCCCTTGATGCCGCCCGCGTCGTTGACCATCTTCACGTAGTCGGCCATGCCGGCGTTGATGCCCACGCCCGCGAAGGCGAACACGCCGGTCATGGGAATCGAGCCGCCGATGACGATGTCGTCGTTGCCCTGCGCGTGAGCCGCGAAGGGCACGGCGGCGGCCAGGCCGGCTGCGAGCAGCAGGGCGCGGCGCTGGTGGGAAAGCTTCGTCGGTGTCTTGTTCTGCATGCTTGTCTCCTGGTTCCTTGTCAGTTGCGGAAAGGCCATAGATGAAAGAAGCGGCGTATGCGCCGCCACACTTCTGCGAGCCCATGCGGCTCGAACACCAGAAATCCGACGATGAGCAGGCCGAAGACCACGGTGCGCACCGGCGACAGGAACACGGTCATCTCCGTGCCGCCCGGCAGCAGGTCGACCACGAGCTTGAGCAGCTCGGGCACCATCGTCATGAACACCGCGCCGAAGATGCCGCCGAGCACCGTGCCCATGCCGCCGACGATGATGGCGGCCAGGAAGAAGATCGACATCAGCAGCGGAAAGCTCTCGGGCGTGACGACGCGAAAGAAGTAGGCCCACAGCCCACCGGCCACGCCCGCATAGAACGAAGAAAGCCCGAACGACAGCAGCTTGTAGCGAAGCAGCGGAATGCCCAGCACCTCGGCCGAGATGTCGCGGTCGCGGATGGCGATGAACGCGCGCCCCACGCGTGTGCGAAACAGGTTGGCCGCGCCGAGCACCATGAGGATCATCACGGGCACGATGACCCAGTAGAGCCGGAACGAGGTATCGAGCGGCAGGCCGAAGAACTGCGCGGGCGGCAACGAGAGACCGGTGGTGCCGCCAGTGAGCTTGAGATTGGCAAACAGGAAGTGCGTGATGAACGACGCGGCAATGGTCGCAATGGCAAGGTACAGCCCCTTCACGCGCAGCGAGGGAATGCCGACGATCAAACCGCCGAGCATGGCGACCACGCCGCCCGCGAAGAGGTTGAGCAGAAAGGGCGTGCCGAGCCGCGTCTGCATGATTGCCACCGTGTACGCCCCGAGGCCCATGAACGCGGCTTGCCCCAGGCTCACGAGTCCTGTGTATCCCGTGAGGATGTTGAGCCCCGTGGCGCTCGCCACGTTGATGGCGACAAGGCACGCGAGGTACAGCCAGTAGTCGCTGGCCATGAAGGGGAACAGCACCAGGAGCGCTGTGCCTATTGCCAGCCACGCCTTTTGCGTGCGCGAGTCGAACAGCGCTGCGTCCGCCACGTAGCTTTGCTTCAGGGTGCCTATGCGCATTGCGACTCCTGTTCAAGGGGCGTGCACGGATGGCATCTGAAGAAGACCAGGCTGCCGGTCATTTCAAAGCCTCTCGATCTCGTGGGTGCCGAAGAGGCCGTAGGGCCGGACCATCAGCACGAGCACCAGCACGATGAAGGTGGCGAGCAGCTTGTATTCGCCGCCGAGGTACGAGCCCGCCAGCGCCTCGACCAGCCCGATGAACACACCGCCGACGAGTGCGCCCAGCACGCTGTCGAGTCCGCCGACGATCACCACCACCAGCACCGACAAACCGAACACGCCCATGGACGAGGAGATGCCGCCGATCGAGCCGACGATGATGCCGGCCACCGCGGCGATCATGGCCGAGGCGACCCATGCGAGGGAGAAGACGCGGGATACGTTGATGCCCATCGAGTACGCCGCCGCCTGGTCCGACGCCGTGGCCCGCAGCGCGACGCCGCCGCGCCAGAACCGGAACAGCAGCAGCACGAGACCGATCAGCACCACCGCGATGAGCGCGCCATAGGCGATCTTCGGGGCGAGGAAGGCCTCGCCGACCATCACCGGGCTGTTGGGCAGGAACTCGGGCAGGCGGCGCTGGTCGGCGGTCCAGATGATTTCGACCAGGCCCACCAGGATCGACGCGAGCCCGACCGTGACCATGAATACTGAAATCGGGGGCTCGCCCAGCAATGGGCGGATCATGGTGCGCTCGATCACCGCGCCCAGCAGGCCGGTGCCGATGACGGAGCCCAGCACCGCGAGCCAGATCGGAAGCGAGAAGCTCGCGGCGAAGGCGAAGAACAGGTACGCGCCGACCATCAGCATTTCGCCGATGGCGATGTTGACGACCCGCGTGGCCTTGTAGACCAGCACGAAGGCCAGCGCCGCGAGCGCGTAGAGCCCGCCGCCGGCGATGCCGGTGAGCGTGATCTCGAAGAGGTAGGCCCAGTCGATCACGCGGCGGCCTCCACGGCCGTATCACCGCGCAGTCGGCGCCGCAGTTCGCCCACGTCGCCGGCGCCCAGGTAGGCGCGGATCACCTCGGGGTCGGCCTGCACGTGGGCCGGCGAGCCCTGCGCAATGACCTGCCCGAAGTTGAGCACCACCACGTGGTCCGACAGATCCATCACCATGCCCATGTCGTGCTCGACCATCAGCACCGTGATGCCCCACTCGCGCCGCACGTCGAGGATGAAGCGCGCCATGTCTTCCGTCTCTTCGCGGTTCATGCCGGCCACGGGCTCGTCGAGCATCAGCACCTGGGGCTGCATGGCCAGGGCGCGCGCCATTTCCACGCGCTTCTGCAGGCCGTAGGGCAGGGCGGCGACGGACGCGTGCCGGATGTGGTCGATCTCGAGGAAATCGATGATGCGCTCCTCCACGTCGCGGCGCAGCTCGGCCTCTTCGCGGCGCGCGCGGCCCAGGTAGAAGAGGGCGTCGAACACGTTGGTCTTCAGGTGCGCGTGGCGGCCGAGCTTGATGTTGTCGAGCACGGTCATGCCGCGGAACAGCGCGATGTTCTGGAAGCTGCGCGCCAGGCCCAGCGCGGCGCGCTTCGGGGCGGGCAGGCGGGTGATGTCCTCGCCCTGGAACAGCACGCGGCCTTGAGACGGCTTGTAGAAGCCCGAGATGGTGTTGAACAGCGAAGTCTTGCCCGCGCCGTTCGGCCCGATCACGGCAGTGATGGAGCCGGGCGCCACGCTGAAGCCGACGTTCGTGAGCGCCTTGACGCCGCCGAACGCGAGCGTCAGCGCATCGACCTGCAGCACGGAAGCGGAGGGCGCGTCAGGCATGGCTCAGAGCATCGTTGTAAGGTCAGGGTTTGTGTCCAGCACCCCGAAAGCTACTGGTCCGTAAAATTCCTACTGGCGGGTAATGTCTACGTTCGTCGCACTGCGCGGCATCCGGACTTTCCCCGCCCGCACAAACCCCATGCCCCGTTCAGCCACAGCCCCATCGCCCACCCCGTCTTCTCCCTGGGAGCCCGCCGGCAAGCGCGCCCAGCAGCGCGAGGTCAAGCGCCACGCCGTGCTGCAGATGGCCGCCCGGCTTTTCAACGAGCGCGGCTTCCACGCGACCTCGCTCGACGACATCGCCGAGCGGCTGAATGTGAGCAAGCCCACGCTGTACTACTACATCGAGAACAAGGACCAGATCCTGCTGGAGTGCGTGAAGATCGCGCTCGAGCTGATGCAGGACGCATCGGCGAGGTGCGCGCCGCGGGCGGCAGCGCCATCGACCAGCTCAAGGCGTGCATGCGCATCTACTCGAGCGTGGTGACGCAGGACTTCGGCATGTGCGTGATCCGCATCGGCGAAGACCCGCTGCCCGAGCCGCTGAAGAAGGAGCTGCGCCGCCTCAAGGCCGGTATCGACGGGCAGTTTCGCCGGCTGATCGAGGACGGCGTGGCCGAAGGCTCGCTCGCGCCCTGCGACCCGAAGATGGCGGCCTTCATGCTGGCCGGCGCGCTGAGCTGGATCGGCCGCTGGTACCGGCCCGACGGCGACCTCACGCCCGACCAGATCGCCGACCAGGGCATCGCGCTGCTGCTCAATGGCGTGTTGCAGCGCCCGGCGCCGGTCGAGAAAACACGCAAGCCGGCCACGAAGACAAAAGGAAAAACCGCATGACGACGACAGACGCTGCTCCCTTGCTGCGGGGCCGCGACGGCGCGGTGGCCACCCTGCGCTTCAACCGCCCGGCCGCGCTCAACGCCATCGACGTGCCGATGGCCAACGCCTTCCTGGCCGCCGCGCGCGAGCTGGCCGCCGACCGGAGCGTGCGCGCCGTGCTCATGAGCGGGGCGGGCAAGGGCTTCATGGCGGGCGGCGATCTCGGCGTGCTGAGCGCCGACCCCAAGCAGGGCGCCGCCGACCTGATCGGCCCGCTGCACGAGGCGCTGACCGTGCTCGACGCGATGGACGCGCCGCTCGTCGCGCAGGTGCACGGCGTGGCGGCCGGCGCGGGCCTGAGCATGATGCTGCAGGCCGACTTCGTGCTCGCGGCCGAGGGCACGCGCTTCAACCTGGCCTACGTGAACATCGGCACCAGTTGCGACGTCGGTGCGTCGTGGGCGTTGCCGCGCCTCGTCGGCATGCGCCGCGCGCTGGAAATCGCGATGCTCGGCGACACCTACGACGCGGCCGCTGTCGAGCGCATGGGCCTGGTCAACCGCGTGGTGCCCGCCGCCGACCTCGAGGCCGAGGCGAGGGCGCTCGCGCAGCGGCTGGCCAAGGGCCCGACCGTGGCGCTGGGCAACCTGCGCCGCCTGATGCGCGGCTCGCTCGACCGCGACCTGGCGAGCCAGCTCGACGCCGAGTCGGCCGCCTTCCAGGCCTGCGCCGCGACCGACGACTTCAGAATCGGCCTCGACGCGTTCTTCGACAAGAAGCCGGCGGCCTTCACGGGCCGCTGACACCGTTTTCATCAAACCCAGGAGATCCACTCATGACCCAGCGCGACATCTTCGTGGTCGGCACCGCCCGCACCGCCATCGGCACTTTCGGCGGTGCGCTGAAGGACGTGCCCAACACGCAACTGGCCACCACCGCAGTCAAGGCCGCCATCGAGCGCAGCGGCCTCGCGGGCGATGCCATCGGGCACGTGGTGATGGGCAACGTGATTCCCACCGACGTGAAAGACGCCTACCTGAGCCGCGTGGCCGCCATCGACGCCGGCTGCCCCATCGAGACGCCGGCCTTCAACGTGAACCGCCTCTGCGGCTCGGGCCTGCAGGCCATCGTGTCGGCGGCGCAGGCGATTGCGCTGGGTGACTGCGAGATCGCCATCGGCGGCGGCTCGGAGTCGATGAGCCGCGGCCCGTATTTCGACACCTCGGCGCGCTACGGCGCCCGCATGGGCGACGCGGTGCTGGTCGACTACATGCTCGGCATCCTGCACGACCCGTGGGAGAAGATCCACATGGGCATCACGGCCGAGAACGTGGCCGCGCGCTACGGCATCACGCGCGAGCAGATGGACGCGCTGGCCGTGACCAGCCAGCAGCGCGCCGCCGCGGCCATTGCGGCGGGCCGCTTCAAGGAACAGATCGTCGCGGTCGAGGTGAAGACGCGCAAGGGCGTGGTGCTGTTCGACACCGACGAGCATGTGCGCGCCGACACCACCGCCGAGACGCTCGGCAAGATGAAGCCCGCGTTCAAGAAGGACGGTCTCGTGACCGCCGGCAACGCCTCGGGCATCAACGACGGCGCCGCCGCCGTGGTGCTGGCCAGCGGCGACAGCGTGAAGGCGCGCGGCCTCAAGCCGCTGGCGCGCCTGATGGGCTACGCGCACGCCGGCGTCGAGCCCGCGTACATGGGCATCGGCCCGGTGCCGGCCACGCGCAAGGTGCTGGAGCGCACGGGCCTGAAGGTGAGCGACTTCGACGTCATCGAGTCGAACGAAGCCTTCGCGGCGCAGGCCTGCGCGGTCATCAAGGAGCTGGGCTTCGACCCCGCGAAGGTGAACCCGAACGGCTCGGGCATTTCGCTGGGCCATCCGGTGGGCGCCACGGGCGCGATCATCACGACCAAGGCGATTGCCGAGCTGCACCGCACGGGCGGCCGCTACGCGCTCGTCACGATGTGCATCGGCGGCGGCCAAGGCATTGCCGCCGTGTTCGAGCGCGTTTGAAGGCACACTCGCCCGCATGCTTCGCCCTCCGCTCCTGATCGATCCCGACGAAGTCGAGATCAGCGCCATCCGGGCACAGGGCGCGGCGGGCAGAACGTCAACAAGGTGTCGAGCGCGGTGCACCTGCGCTACGACATCCCCGCGAGTTCGCTGCCGGCCGACGTCAAGGAGCGGCTGCTCGCGCTGCGCGACAGCCGCATCACGCAAGAGGGCGTGCTGGTGCTCAAGGCGCAGCAGCATCGCACGCAGGAAATGAACCGTGCCGATGCGCTGGCGCGTCTTCAGGCGGTGATCGACGGCGTGGCCACGCCGCCGCGCGTGCGGCGCGCCACCAAGCCGACCTACGGCTCGAAGCAGCGCCGGCTCGAGGGCAAGAGCCAGCGCTCGCAGATCAAGAGCTCGCGCGGACCGGTGCGGGACTGACCGCGTCGTCGTGAACTGAATGCGAAAGGCCCTGCCTTGCGGGTCTGAAACAGCGCCCGCGCACAATCGCGGTCATGAGAAGCCAGTTTTCACGCGTCCTGCTGTCGGCGCTTCTGCTGACGCCGGCCGCGCTGCTGCTCGGCGGCTGCGGCCCGGGAACCGCGGCGGAGCAGGGGGCCGGCAGCGCCGTGGCGCCCGAGCTCAAGTGGGAGGCACTGATCCCCAAGAGCTGGGACCCGACCAAGCGCTACCGCAACATCAGCCTCGAGGCGCTGCGCGACAACGATCCGCAGGCCATCCAGATGCTCGACGAGATGCGCGCCGTGTGGGACAACGCGCCGGTCAACGTCGCGCTCGACGGCAAGCCCGCCAAGCTCGCGGGGTTTGTCGTGCCGCTCGACGCCACGCAGGACGGCATTCGCGAGTTTTTGCTGGTGCCGTACTTCGGCGCCTGTATTCACACGCCGCCACCGCCCGCCAACCAGATCGTGCACGTGATCGCGCCCAGCCCGGTGAAGAGCCTGCATGCGATGGACACGGTGTATGTCAGCGGCACGCTGAAGGCGGCGCGCTATGCGTCGGTGGACATGGGCGTGAGCGGCTACGAGATCGCCTCGGCCGCTGTCGAGCGCTTTACGCCGAAGCAGCCGCAGTAGCCGCAGTAGCCGCAGTAGCCTGCGCGCCGCCGCGGCCACGCGTCAGGTCATGCGCTGCGACAAGAAATCCAGGAACGACGTGATGCGCGCCGACAGCTGCGTGTTGCGGTAATACACCGCATTGACGGGCTGGCGCACGTCCACCGTCTCCTTCGTCAGCACCTGCACCAGCGCGCCGCTGGCACGGTCGCTGGCGGTCATGAAGTCGGCCAGGCAGGCAATGCCCACGCCGGCCAGCGCCATCTGCCGCAGCGTCTCGCCGCTGGACGCGGCCACCGTCGGCGTGATGGCCCATTCGTCGCCGTGCGTGCCGCGCAGGGGCCAGCGGTTGAGCGACTCGGGCTGGGTGAAGCCAAGCAGCGAATGGTCCGCCAGCTCGGTCACCTTGCGCGGCTTGCCGCCGGCTTCGAGGTATGCGGGGCTCGCGAGCACGCGCAGCCGGTGCGTGCCGAGCGGGCGCGCATGCAGCGTGGAGTCACGCAGCGGGCCGATGCGAATGGCGATGTCGGTGCGGCGTTCCAGCAGGTCGATGGGCAGGTCGTCGGTGTCCAGCTCCAGGCTGATCTGCGGGTACAGCCGGCGGAACTCCGACACCAGCGGCACGATGGCGTGCAGCATGAAGGGCGAGGCGGCATTCACGCGAAGGCGGCCGGCCGGTTGCTGGCGGCGCGCGGCCATCTGCTCTTCGGCGTCGTCGATCGCATCGAGGATGGCGCGGGTGCGCTGCAGGAAGGCCGCGCCTTCTTCCGTGAGTTCGAGCCGGCGCGTGGTGCGGCGCAGCAGCGTGGTGTCGAGCTTCTGCTCGAGCCGGCTCAGCGCGCGGCTGATGCCCGAGACGGTCTGCGCGAGCTGCTCCGACGCGGCGGTGATCGAGCCCGTGTCCACCACCGTGCGGAACGCGACGAGTTCTTCGATGGTGGATTTCATGGAGGCCGCGTCTTCAGTTCGTGGCTTCGGCCACCGGCACCTCGATACGCGGCATCAGCGCCGCGAGCGCCTCGCCGTCGGTGCGGTAGCTGAACAGCATCGGCCCCGGCGCCAGCAGGCCGGCGCGTTCGAGCACCTGCATCGCGGGCAGCTTCAGGCCGCTCAGGTGCAGGCGCACGCCCCTGGATTCCATCATCCGGCGGATCGAGCCGAACACCTCGGCACCCGTGATGTCGATGCGGTTGATGGGCTGCGCGAACAGGCACACGTCGGTGAGCTCGGGGCGCTCGGCCAGCGCCACGGTCAGGGCGCGTTCGAGCGTGGAGGCCGAGGCGAAGTCGAGCTCCGCGTCCATGCGCAGCGCATACAGCTGCGGCGCCAGCGGCGGCAGCTTCCACAGGTTGCGGTCGCGCAGGCTGCCGTCGGGGTGCAGGCCCACTTCGATGATGCGTGGGTGCAGGTGGCGGTACATGTAGTGCGCCATGCTGGCCAGCAGGCCGCCGAGCACGCCCCAGTAGATGCTGGGCGCCGTCGCGATGGTCAGCACGAAGGTGCCGAAGGCAATGCCCGCCTCGATGCGCGACACGCGCCACAGCGCCGTGAAGCTCGCGGGCTTCACCAGCCCGAGGATGGCCGTGACCACCACCGCCGCCAGCACCGCCTGCGGCACGTGGTACAGCAGCGGCATCAGCCACAGCAGCGCGCCCGCCACCACCACCACGCTGAACAGCGTGGCCCAGCCGGTCTGCGCGCCCGCATACAGCGTGATGGCCGAGCGCGAGAACGACGAGCTGGTGGGGAACGCGCCCGTGAAGCCCGAGGCCAGCTTGGCCAGGCCCTGGCCGATCAGGTCCTGGTTTTCGTTCCAGAGCGTGCCGGCGCGCGCGTTGTCGACCTTGGCGCTCGACGCGGTTTCCAGAAAGCTCACCAGCGTGATCATCAGCGCCGGCAGCACCAGTGCGCTGAAGGTGCTCACGGGCAGCAGGCCGGGCCAGTAGAACGAGGGCAGGCCCGAAGGCAGGCTGCCGACCACCGCGCCGCCGCGCAGCGCGTAGTCGACCGCCCAGCTGATGGCGGCCGCGCCGGCCACCAGTGCCATGGTGGTGGGGAAGCGCGGCAGCATGCGCTTGCCGAGCCACAGCACCGCGATGCTGCCCAGGCCGAAGGCAATGGCCACGAGGTCGGGCAGCGGGCCGCCCTGCAACACCTGAGGAATCGTGCGCCCTGTGAAGCCCAGCAGCGCGGGCAACTGCGAAATGGCGATCAGCACCGCCGCGCCCTGCGTGAAGCCGATGAGCACCGGCGAATTGACCAGCCGCAGCAGCCAGCCGAAGCGCCCCGCGCCCAGCACGATCTGGATGGTGCCGGACATCAGCGTGAGCCACACCGCCATCGCCACCCACTCGGCGCTGCCCGCCACCGCCAGCGGCGCGAGCGAGGCGCCGACCAGCAGGCTGGTGAGCGCCGTGGGCCCGACCGACAGCCGCTGCGACGAGCTGAACATCACCGCGATCAGCGCCGGGAACAGCGCCGCGTACACACCCGTCACCAGCGGCATGCCGGCCAGCGCCGCATAGGCCACGCCCTGCGGAATGACCATCAGCGCGACGGTGATGCCGGCCATGGCCTCGTTGCGCAGCAGCGCGGGCGAGGGGCGGGGCCAGGCAAGGCAGGGAACCCAGCGCGCGAGGCGCTGGCGCAGGGAAGGGGACGATGCGGAGGGGGCAGCCGGGGTCATGGGCATGGGCGGGCGCACTGAGAAATCGGAGCAGCATTTGCGCGGTGCGCGGTGCGCCGCGCGACAGCGATGCGGGGAAGCTGGCGGAATCAGATCAGCGAAGTTGCGTTCTTGAGCACGTAGTCGCAGGCCTTGGTCTTGAGCTTGGACGACAGCACCTTGAAGTTCAGCGTCTGGCCGTCGCCGCCCTTGAGCAGGCCCTTGGCGCCGTTGGCAAAGCCGGTTTCCTGCGGCTTCTGGCCGGTGATCTTGGCCAGCAGCTTGTCTTTCACCGAGGCCGCGTCGCCGCCCAGGTAGTTGTTCTTCACGCAGTACTGCAGCACGCCGGCGGCGTTGCCGATGGTGCTGGAGCCGATGGCGGGCATCTTGAAGCCCAGGTTGTTGCCCAGGCTGCCGAGCGCGGAGCCGCCGGTGCCGCCCGCGTTGCCTTGGGAGTTGGCGCTGGCGGCCTCGCCGGCTTTTTCCTTCAATTGGTCGAGCAGGTTGTTGGCTTGTGCCGAGGCGCCTGCCGCGAGCAGGGCCAGGGCGATGAGGGTGGAGCGGGCGTGCATGGTGTCCTCCTGTCGGTACGCATGGTGAAAAGCGGCCACCAGCATACCGGAGAGTCGAGGCGCGCAGCCCCTCGGCGCGCGCCCGACGGCCGCCCGCTTACTTCGTGCGCGGCGGGCGCTTTTCGAGCAGCGGCGTGCTGGTGCCCTGCACGCCGACCAGGCCGAGCACCGTTACCAGCGAGTTCTGCGCGCCCTTCCAGCCGTCGGTCACGTCGATCCATTCGCTCAGCGCGTGGAAGCCGCCCGTCTTGCCGCCGCCGCCGATGATGATGGCCGGAATGCCCAGCGACATCGGCACGTTGCGTCGGTGCTGGCGCCCGTGAGCAGGGTCTTGTGGCCGAAGGCCGCGTTGGCGCGCGTGGCGGCCTCGACGATCACCGTGTCCGACTGCGTGCGGCCGCCCGGGCGGTCGCCGATGAGCTTGGTGCTCACGCTCAGCGTGTTGACGTTCCAGCGCTTGTTTTCCTCGACCACGGCCTCGTCGATGGCCGCGAGGATCTTCTTCTCGGTCTCGAGCAGCGGCGCCATTTCATCGGAGCGGATGTCGACCGCCATGCGCGCGTCCGGCGCGATGGTGTTGACCGAGGTGCCGCCGCCGACCGTGCCCACGGTGAAGGTCGTCTTCGGGAAGCTCGGCGTGCGGATGTCGGCGATCTTGGCGATGGCGCGGCCCATGCCGTGGATGGCGCTGGGCACCTGGCCGAAGGCGCCGAAGCTGTGGCCGCCCGGGCCCTTGAAGGTCACTTCGTAGCGGTGGCTGCCGGTGCCCAGCATCAGCACCGTGCCGTCGGGGGCAGGCTCAAGGCCGACCATGCCGTCGATGTCGAGGTGGTCGCGGAACACGGCCTTGATGCCGCGCAGGTTGCCCAGCTCTTCCTCGCCCACATTGCCCACGAACAGCAGGTCGCCCACGGTCTGCACCTTGTTGTCGTTCAGCACCTTGAGCCACGACAGCAGCACCGACAGGCCGCGTGTGTCGTCGGAAATGCCGGGCGCGTAGAGCTTGCCGTCGCGCTCCTTGACCTTCACGTCGGTGCCGGCGGGGAACACGGTGTCGAGGTGGGCCGAGATCAGCAGCTTGGGCCCGTTGCCCGTGCCCTTGCGCAGGCCGACCACGTTGCCTTCGGCATCGATCTTCGCGTCCGTGAGGCCCAGGGCCTTCATGCGCGCGAGAAAAGCCTCGGCGCGCTTCTGTTCCTTGAAGGGCGGGGCCTCGATCTCCGTGAGCATCTTCAGGTCTTCGACCGAGCGATCGTGGTCGGCCTTCACCGCGTCGAGCAGCTTCTGCACCTGCGGCGACGCCATGAGCTGCGTGTAGGCCTTGTCCACATCGGGCCGCACCTGCGAAGGCGTGGCCGCGACGGCGCCGGTCTGGGCATGCGCGAGGCCGGCGGTGGCGCAAGCCAGGGCAAGGGCGAGCGGGGCGAGGCGAAGAGAGGCAGGGCGTGGCATGGTGCGGGAGCGTCCTTGAGAAAGTGAGCGGAAAGCGGAGAGCGGAAAGGGTGGCGCCGACGACGCGGCGTCGTCAGCGATTCTTGTGGCTGTGCTAAGCGCGTGCTCTGGTTTAATCTTTGGCGTTGTCAGTTTTTCTAACGAAGCCCGACCCCACCCGACCCGAGCCCATGCGCCGCCACATCCCCAGCACCCGCGCGCTGCTGACCTTCGACGCGTGGCACGCCACCACGGCGTGGGCAAGGCGGCCGAAGAGCTGTGCCTCACGCACAGCGCGGTGAGCCAGCAGCTGCGGTTGCTGGAGTCGCAGATCGGCGTGCGGCTGGTGCAGCGCACCGCGCGCGGCACCGAGCTCACCGAGGCCGGGCGCCGTTACCACGGCCAGATTTCCGGCGACCTGCTGCGGCTGCAGAACCACACGCTCGAGGCGATGGCCCAGCGCACCGACGGCCTGCGCCTGCTGGTGGGCGCGGTGCCGGTGCTGGCCGAAGGCTGGCTCACGCCGCGGCTGCCGGAATTCATCGCGCAGCACCCGGGCTGCAGCCTGCATCTGCAGGTGTTCCCGACGCACCTCTACATGGAAGACATGCCCTTCGACGTGGGCGTGCAGTACGACGACGCGGTGTGGCCCGGCGCCAATGCGCTGCCGCTGATGGGCGAGCCGTGCGTGGCCGTGTGCTCGCCCAAGGCCAAGGGCCGGGCGGCGATGGCGCGCGGCGACTTTCGCGCGGCGCCGCTGCTGCAACTGCGCACGCGCATGGGCGCGTGGGAAGAGTGGTTCGGGCAGACGGCGCATGCGCGTGCGCCCGACAACCTGGTGGCGGGGCATCGCTTCGACCTGTTCTCGTCGCTGGTCGCGGCGGTGCGCGCCGACCTGGGCGTGGGGCTGGTGCCGGAATATTTCATCGAGCGCGAGTTGCGCTCGGGCGAACTGGTGCTGGCCTGCTCGCACCGCGCGCCGTCGAGCCGGGGTTACAGCGTGTTCGTGGCACCGAGCCGCACCGACGACGCGCTGGTCGGCGCCTTCGTCGAATGGCTGCTCGGGGCCGCGGCTTAGGCGCGGCGGAACAGCAGCACGGAATTCGTGCCGCCGAAGGCGAAGGAATTGCTCACGGCCGCTTCGAGCGACGGCGCCGCCGTGTCGCCCGGCTGCACGAGGTTCAGGCTGCAGGCCGGGTCGATTTCGGCGCAGTTCGCATTGGGCGGCAGTTGCTGTTCGTGCAACGCGAGCACGGTGATGAGCGCCTCGAGCGCGCCCGCAGCGCCCAGCATGTGGCCGTGCAGCGCCTTGGTCGAGCTCACGCGCAGTGCGCCGAGGTCGTCGCCCCACACCTCGGCCAGCGCATTGCGCTCGACCACGTCGCCGATGCGCGTGGCCGTGCCGTGCGCGTTGCAGTAGCCCACGTCGCGCGGCTGCAGGCCGGCCTGGCGCAAGGCGGCGCGCAGGGCGCGGGCCTGG
>NZ_MOWM01000128.1 GCF_016082275.1 Variovorax sp. E3 | reverse complement strand
GTTGCCGCGGCGCTTCTTGTTGCGTCCGTTGCGGCCGTTGCCGCCACCGCCACCCTCCTGGCCGGGGCCGCGTTGCTGTGGACCGGGCCGGGCAGCCGCGCCGCCGGAGGCCTGGAACAGCGCACGGATGTCGCGCTCGTCGAGCTCCATCCAGGCGCCGCGCTTCAGGCCGCGCGGCAGCACCATCGCGCCGTAGCGGATGCGGATCAGCCGGCTGACCGCATGGCCCACCGACTCGAACAGGCGGCGCACCTCGCGGTTGCGGCCTCGGAAATGGTCACGCGGTACCAGCAGTTGGAGCCTTCGCCGCCGCCCTCTTCGATGGTGCCGAACTGGGCCATGCCGTCGTCCAGGCGCACGCCGTCGAGCAGCTTCTGCTTTTCTTCGCTGCTGAGCGCGCCCAGCACGCGTACCGCGTACTCGCGCTCCAGGCCGAAGCGCGGGTGCATGAGCTGGTTGGCCAGGTCGCCGGAGCTGCTGAACAGCAGCAGGCCTTCGGTGTTCAGGTCGAGCCGACCGACCGACTGCCACTTGCCCTGCTGCAGGCGCGGCAGCTTGCGGAACACGGTGGGCCGGTTCTGCGGATCGTCGTGCGTGACGACTTCGCCGATAGGCTTGTGGTACGCGATGACGCGCGGCGGCGGCGGCGCGATGCGGTAGCGGATCGGCTTGCCGTTGATCTTGACCTGGTCGCCGTACTGGATGCGCTGGCCGATGTGGGCCGGCTCGTTGTTGACGGAGATGCGCCCCTGGAGAATCAGCTGCTCCATTTCGAGGCGCGACCCCAGGCCCGCCTGCGCCAGCACCTTGTGCAGCTTGGGCGAATCAGCCTCGGGCAGCAGCACGCGCTTGAGCGGCGGTACCTCGGGGCTTTCCTCGTCGGCGTCGAACTGGCCCGAAATGACGTCGGCGAAGCGGATCGGCTCGGGCGGCAGCGCATTGCGCTGCTCGCGCTCGGCGGCGCGGCGGGCACGGTCGAGATCGTCTTCTTCCTCGTCGGGCTCTTCTTCGTCCTCGTCGTCTTCGCTGTAGTCGTCATGGCTCTCGCTGCGGGTGTCGCGGCGAGCTTCCTCGGCCTTCGGCGCCTCGCGGGCCGCCTCGACGGGCGCGGGCTCGCTGACCGGCTTGGGAGCCTCCACGACGACCGGCGCCTCGGGTTCGGCGGCAGCAACCGCCACCACGGGCTCGGGCGCGAGGGCACTTCTTCGGACACCGGCGGCTCCACGACCTTCTTCTTGCGCGGCGCGCGGGGCTTCTTGGGCGCCTCGGGCTGCACTTCGGCTTGCGCCTCGACAGGCGCCGCGGACTCCTCGGACACGGCCTCGGGCGCTACCGACTCGGCCTTCTTGGGCGTGGCCGCTTTCTTCTTTTTCTTGACTTCGGGCTCGGCCGGCAGCATTGCCGCGTCGTCGGTGTCGGAGGGGCTCATGAGGTTTTTCCGGGAGAAACTGCGTGGGGGTCGACCTCGTCCGTGGACGGGGCATCGGGTTCTTGCGCCGGCTCGGGGGCCGGCTGGGTCTGGGTCTCGGGCTCGGGGTCTGCCGCGAGCTCGGCGGATGGTTCAGGCGCTGCGACCGGCAGCGTTTCGGCCTCGTTCGCGGCAGCCTCGTTTTCGGCGACTTGCGCTTGCGCAGCCTCCACGGCCTCCACCGCTTCAGCGGCCTCGACAGCTTCGGGCGGAGCATTGGTCAGCACCAGCGCCTCGGCCTCGACCGCGGCAACCGCTTCAGCAGCCACCTCGGTGTCGGCATCGCCGTCCATCGGCAACCCCTGCTGGCCGCCCGACGCCTGCTCCAGCGCATCGACCAGCGCGGCCTGCTGCGCCGGCGTCTCGATCAGCGGCAACTGGTCGAGCGATGCCAGGCCCAGGTCGTCCAGGAACTGGCGCGTGGTCGCGTACAGCGCCGGCCGGCCGACTGTTTCGCGGTGGCCGATCACCTCGACCCAGCCCCGGTCTTCCAGCTGCTTGAGGATCAACGAGTTGATCGTCACGCCGCGGATGTCTTCCATGTCGCCACGGGTGGCGGGCTGCCGGTACGCGATGATCGCCAGCGTCTCGAGCGCGGCACGCGTGTAGCGCGGCGGCTTCTCGGGGTGCAGGCGGTCGAGGTGGTCGCGCATCTCGGGCCGGCTCTGGAACCGCCAGCCGCTGCCGACGCTCACAAGCTCCAGGCCGCGCTGCGCCCAGTCTTCCTGCAATTCAAGCAACAGCACCTTGATGGTGTCCACGCCCAGCTCGTCGTCGAACAGCACGCGCAAATCGCGCACCGGCAGCGGCTGGCTCGAACAGATCAAGGCGGTTTCGAGAATGCGCTTGGCATCCGCCGTATTCATGGTTCGCGTTATCCGGGAAAAGGCGCCTGGGTAGGCGCTGGCTCACAAGGATGAAAGGAGTAGGCGTTGCCGGCACGCGGCGAGTGCAACGCAAGGCCGGCATCGAATGGCCGGCGCGGCCCTCGGGCCGTCAGGCGCGATTGTAATCCAGCCCCCAGGACTGCAACGCCTGAATGAGATCGGGCGGCGGCGGCGAGCGGAACTCCATGGGCGCCTGCGTGACAGGATGCACGAAGGCCAGCCTGAAAGCATGCAGCGCCTGGCGCGACAACCCCACGGCGGGCGCGCCGCCGTACAGCGCATCGCCCACCAGCGGATGCCCGATCGACGCCATGTGCACCCGGATCTGATGGGTACGCCCGGTTTCGAGGGTGCAACGCACCACGCAGCCTTCGGAATGGCTGTCGAGCCGCTCGATTAGCGTGCGCGCGGTCTTGCCCGGATGGCGCTCGAGGTCGACCACGGCCATGCGCAGCCGGTTGCGCGGATCGCGGCCGATGGGCGCATCGACCTGGCGGGCCGCCGCCCCCACCCAGGGCTTGTGCCCGATCGCCAGATACTGCCGCTTGACCTCGCGCGCCGCGATCAGCGCCACCATGGCGTCCATGGCGGCCCGGGTGCGCGCGACCACCATGAGGCCGCTGGTGTCGCGGTCGAGCCGGTGCACGATGCCGGCGCGCGGCAGCAGCACGGCCTTGGGGTCGAGCGCCAGCAGGCCGTTCAGCAACGTGCCGCTCCAATGCCCGGGCGCCGGGTGCACGACCAGCCCGGCCGGCTTGACGATGATGCGCAGGTGCTCGTCCTCGTGCACGGTGACGATGTCCATCGCCTCCGGGCGGAAGGCCTGGCTCTGGGGCGTGGGCCGCAATTCGATGCGCCCGCCCTGCCCCGCCTTGACGCTGGCGGACGCTTGGTGACCGTGCGCCCCTGCAGCTCGACCACGCCGGCCTCGATCAGTTGCTGGAGGTAACTGCGGGAGAATTCGGGCACCAGCGCGGCGAGCGCGCGGTCGAGCCGCTGGCCGTGCTGGGCCGGATCGACGGTGAAGGAACGAAGCTCGCTGGGCTCGACAATGTCGGCGCCCTCCTCGTGTTCGGCCGCCTCCAGGTTCTCGGGGGTATTGCCCATGGGGTCGGTCGATATAATTGAGGGTAACTGTTTCACGAAAGCCGTATGTGATGTTTCGCGCCAAATTATCGGTCCCCACCTGGATCGCGCTCAGCGCGGCGGCTCTGCTAGCAGCTGGCTGCTCGTCGACCTCCGTTGACAAGACCGCGAACTGGAGCCCCAACAAGATCTACGCGGAAGCCAAGGACGAGGCCGGATCGGGGGCCTACGACAAGGCCGTGCCGCTCTACGAGAAGCTCGAAGGCCGCGCCGCCGGCACGCCGCTCGCCCAGCAGGCCCAGCTGGAAAAGGCCTACGCCCAGTACAAGTCGGGTGAAAAGGCCAGCGCCATTTCGACCATCGACCGCTTCATGAAGTTGCACCCGGCGAGCCCCGCGCTCGACTATGCGCTTTACCTGAAGGGCGTGATCAACTTCAACGACGACCTGGGCATGTTCGCGTTCCTCACGCGCCAGGACCTGTCCGAGCGCGACCAGAAGGCCGCCAAGGAATCGTTCGAGTCGTTCAAGGACCTCGTGACGCGCTTCCCTGAATCGCGCTACGCCCCCGACTCGCGCCAGCGCATGAACTACATCGTGAACTCGCTCGCGCAGTACGAAGTTCACGTGGCCCGCTACTACTACTCGCGTGGCGCCTACCTGGCCGCCATCAACCGCGCGCAAATCGCACTGTCCGACTACCGCGAAGTGCCGGCGCTCGAAGAAGCCCTGTACATCATGGTGAAGTCGTACGACGCGCTCGGCATGAAGGACCTGCGCGACGACGCACAACGCGTGCTGACCACCAACTACCCGCAAAGCACCTACCTCGCCAACGGCTTCAAGGGCAAGGACGACCCGTGGTGGAAGGTCTGGTAAAGACCTGACCCGACGACGCGCTCGAGCAGTTGCCTAACTCTTGAGCGCGTCCAGCGCGGCGTCGAAATCGGCTTCGTTTTCGAGCCGCCGCATCGGCGGAAGCGCCGCCAGCAACCGGCGGCCGTAGCCCATGGCCACCAGGCGGGTATCACAGATCGCCAGTACGCCGCTGTCGGTTTCGCGCCGGATCAGCCGCCCCGCCCCCTGCTTGAGCGCCACCGCAGCCTCGGGCAACGAATAATCCGCGAACGAACTGCGCCCCTGCGCTTCGAGCCGCTGCGAGCGCGCCTCGACCAGCGGATCGTTGGGTGGCGGGAACGGCAGCTTGTCGATCACCACGAGTTGCAGCGCATCGCCCGGTGCATCGAAGCCTTCCCAGAACGACGCCGACGCCACCAGCACGCAGCCCGTGCGCCCACCGCTCGCGCCCTCGCGAAAGCGGTCCATCAGCACGCGTTTGGGCAGCTCGCCCTGCACCAGCACCTCGGGGCGGACTTCGTTCTCGAGCAGCTCGAAGCGCTGCCTGATCCCATCGCCGATGGTGCGCAATGCGCGCAGCGTGGTCGTCAGCACCAGCGTGCGCCCGCCGAGCTCGGTGGCGCCGCGCGCGGCCAACTCGGCGACGCGCTGGCTGTGCGAAGGATCATTGGGCTTGGGGAACGCGCGCGGCACATACAGCGCGGCCTGCGAGGCGTAATCGAACGGGCTCTGCACGCGCAGCACTTCGGCGTCGTGCAGGCCGCAGGGCTCGGTAAACCAGCGCAGCGTGGGCTCGTCGCCCAGCGTGGCGGAGGTGAAGACCCAGGCGCGGCCGCTGTCTTCCTGCGCGGGCGATGGCGTCTCGCGCGCGGGCCGTTCGCCGTAGCCGTCGAGTTCATCATCTTCATCGTCGCCCTCGCCCGCATCGGCCGAAGCATCGGCGATCTTGAGCACCCGCTTGCGCATGGCGTCGGCGATGTCCAGCGGCGACTCGACCAGCCGCAGCTGCGCGCCCACGTCGACCCAGCGCACCGAATCGACCTCGCAAGCCAGGGCAAAGCGCGCGGTGCGCTTCGCGAGTTGCCGGGAGCGCTCGTGCAGGCGCACGAAGTCGGGCGAGATTTCGCTGACAGTCGCCAGCCCCTCGGCCGCCAGCTCGAAGGAGTGCTGCAGGTCGTCCAGCGCGCTCTGCCATGCATCGGGGTCGATGCCTTCGGGCGCGGGCCCGACCCAGCGCAGCTTGGCGCCCGGCCATTGCTTGCCCACCACCAGCCGCAGCTCGCGCGCGGCGCGCTCGACGCCGGCCACCAACTGCTGCCAGTCGACCAGGCCGCGCGCATGCTGCAGGCCCGCACCCAGCATGTCGCGCGCAAAGTCGAGCGCCTGCCCGGTGCCGAGCTGCGCGCCCAGGAACTGCACGCCGGTTTCATTGAGCTGGTGGGCCTCGTCGAACACCACCACGCTCACGGTCGGCAGCAGCTCCGCCATGCCGGTTTCGCGTACCGCGAGGTCAGCGAAGAACAGGTGATGGTTGATGACGACGACGTCGGCCGCCAGCGCCTCGCGCCGCGCGAGGTTGACGTGGCAGGGCTTGAACTGCGGGCATTGCGCACCCAGGCAGTTCTCGCGCGTGGAGGTGATCAGCGGAATCAGCGGCGAGCGCTCGTCCAGCCCCGGCAGCTCGGCCAGGTCGCCGGTGCGCGTGGCCTTCGACCACTGCTCGATCTTGGCGAGCGTGCGCAGGCTGCCGCGCTCCGGCAGCGACGGATCGTGGCGCGCCGTGTCCAGGCGGTGCAGGCACAGGTAGCTGCCGCGGCCCTTGAGCAGCGCGGTGCGCACAGGCAGCCCCAGGGCCTCGACCAGCCTGGGCAGGTCGCGGCCGAACAGCTGATCCTGCAGGGTCTTGGTGGCGGTCGACAGCAGCACGCGCTCGCCGCTAAGCAGCGCCGGCACGAGGTATGAAAAGGTCTTGCCCACGCCCGTGCCCGCCTCGACCACCAGCACCCCGCCTTCGTCGATGGTGCGGGCCACGGCCATGGCCATTTCGGTCTGGCCCGAGCGTTCGCGGAATTGATCGGCGGCACGCGACAGCGCGCCGCCCTGCGCGAAAACGTCGCGCACCTTGTCTTCGAGCGCGCCCGTCACGCCGGCTCTCTCGGGTCGAGCACGTTTTCGAGGCGCGCGATCTGGTCGCGCAGCGCGAGGCGGCGTTTTTTCAGGCGCCGCAGCAGCAGCTCGTCTTGCGGCGAGCCTTCGGCCAGCCGGTCGATGGTGGCGTCGAGGTCGGCATGCTCGATGCGCAGCTCGATCAGCTGCCGGGAAAGGGAATGAAGATTGGAGTCCAACGGTGGGGAAGCGAACGCAGATTGGCGCGTCGCGTGTTCATTCGATAATACGTCCTGACTCGATCCTCCGAGAAGACAGAACCACGCGCTTCGGCGCATATGCCTCATGACTCAAGGCTTTCGACTAGCAGCGGCCACCGGACTCCACAAGGGAGACCGCCCGTACCAGCAGGACCAGGTCCTGATGATGAGTCACCCCCGCGTGCCCGGCTGCGTGCTGGGCGTCGTGGCGGACGGCATGGGCGGGCGCAGCGGCGGGCGCAAGGCCTCCGACCAGGTACTGATGACCGCCCGCCAGCTCTTCACACGCTACACGCCCGGCCGCGACGACCCCGAAGTGCTGCTCAGGCAGATGCTCGAAGACTCGCACACGGTCATCAAGCTCACGGCCGTCTCCAGCGAACAGGAGCCGCACAGCACGCTGGCCGCCTTCCTGATGACGCCCAAGGGCGACTGCGCGTGGATCCACGCCGGCGATTCGCGCATCTATCACTTCCGCGACGGGCAACTGGTCAAGCGCACGCGCGATCATTCGTACGTGCAGGCCCTGATCGACCGCGGCCAGATCAGCGAGGCGGAGGCCAATGTCCACCCGCAGGGCAACATCCTGCTGGGCTGCCTCGGGATGACGACCACGCCCCCGCCCATCGACCCGCATTACATTCCGAAGATGCAGTCCGGCGACCTGCTGATGGCATGCAGCGACGGCCTGTGGCACTACTTCACCCCCGAAGAACTGGCGAGCGTGCTCTATGCGCAGCCGCCGCGCGACGCGGTGGAAATCCTGGTGGGCGAAGCACGCCGCCGGGCGCGCGGCACCGGCGACAACATCTCGATCGCGGTGCTGAAGCTCGACGCGCTCCCGGCCGCCGGCTGAATCAGGGCGTTGCCGGCGCCGGGGTGACCGGCGGCGGAGGCGGCAGCGGCGCACCACGCGGCTTGTCGCGCGACGCGTTCTGGCGCTCGAGATTGGCCTTGTGCTCGGCCGCCCGCTTCTGCTTGTCCTCGAAGCGCTTGACGGCCTCGGGCGCCTCGGCCTGGCGCTGCGCCGTCTTGGCCTGCTCGTCGGCATGCGCCTTCTGCTTCGACTGGAAGTCGCGTTCGCGCTCGGCCGCGCCGGCCGCCGTGGAGGCACGGCTGGACGCATGGTCGGCCGCGCGCTGCTCGCGGTCCTTCTGGTTCTGGATCGACTGATCCTGCTTTTCGCGCGTGTCCTGCTCGCGCTGCGTGGCCGCCTTCTGGTCGAGCTTCTGCAGCTCGGCCGCGCCACTGCGCTGGCGCTGGATGTCGTTGAGCGCCGTTTCCTGGCGCTTGATGTTGTCGGTTTCGGTGCGACGCCGCACGCGGCTCTCGCTCAGGCAGTCTTCCACCGCGAACTTCTTGTAGCAGGCCGCGCGCTCCAGCAGAAAGCGCTTCTCGATGGCCTCGCGCTCAGAGGAGAGCCTGCGCTTCTCGGCTTCGAGGTCGAGTGTGCCCGACGCCGCATTGGACTGCGCCCACAGCGGCAGGCTGGCCAACGTCATCAACAGGGCTAGAGCGAATTTTTTCATGTGAGTCGGGTGTCGACGATACGGCGTTCAAGGGCGAGGAACTCGCTCGACTGCATTTCAGTGAGCCGGGACACCGTGCGCGGGAACTCGTGCGCCAGCGGGCCCTCGGTGTACAACGCCTCGGGCGGAACCTCAGCCGACATGATGAGCTTGCAGCGCCGGTCGTACAAGACATCGACCAACCAGGTGAAACGGCGTGCTTCCGACGCCATGCGCACCGGCATGTGCGGCACGTCGGACAGCAGGATCGTGTGGAACTGGCTCGCGATCTCGAGGTAGTCGTTCTGCGAGCGCGGACCGCCGCACAGCGTCTTGAAATCGAACCACACCACGCCACCGGCCTTGCGCCGCGCGCGGATCTCGCGCGCCTCGATGTGCAGCACCGGGTTTTCGTCGGCCACCTCGGCCAGCTTGTCGAAGGCCTTGCGCATTTCCTTCTCGGCCGCCGCGTCGTTGGGCGTGAGGTACATGCGCAGTTGCTCCAGCGTGCGGCGCCGGTAGTCGGTGCCGTTGTCGACGCTGAGCACCTCGAGCTTCTCGTTCAGAAGCGCGATGGCGGGCAGGATGCGGTCGCGGTGCAACCCACCCGGGTAAAGATCGTCGGGCTTGAAGTTCGAGGTGGTGACAAAGCCCACGCCGTTCTCGAACAGCGACACCAGCAGCCGATGAAGAATCATCGCGTCGGTGATGTCCGCCACATGGAACTCGTCGAAGCAGATCAGCTTGTAGCGCTTGGAAATGCGCAAGCCCAGCTCGTCGAGCGGATTGACCGTGCCCTGCAGCTCGCGCAGTTTGCGGTGCACTTCGCGCATGAACTCGTGAAAGTGCAGGCGCGTCTTGCGCCGCAGCGGCACGGCGTTGAAGAACAGGTCCATCAGGAAGCTCTTGCCCCGCCCGACGCCGCCGTACATGTAGACGCCGCGCGGAAGCTCCGGCCGGTTGATGAACTTCTTCAGCGCGTTCGAACGCTGGGCCTTGTAGTCGGCCCATTCGTTGGCGCACCGATCCAGCGCCTCCACGGCACGCAGCTGCGCGGGATCGGCGTGGAACCCGCGCGCAGCGAGTTCCGCCTCGTAGGCCTGTTTGACGCTGGTCAAGAGATCAGAAGTTCAGCGTGCGCTTGTCGACGGCCAGCGCGGCTTCCTTGGTGGCTTCCGACAGCGACGGGTGCGCGTGGCAGATGCGCGCGATGTCTTCCGCGCTCGCCTTGAACTCCATGGCCACCACGGCTTCGGAGATCAGCTCGCTGACCTGCGGGCCCACCATGTGCACGCCCAGGATCTCGTCGGTCGTGGCGTCGGCCAGGAACTTGACCATGCCGGTCGTGTCGCCGAGTGCGCGCGCGCGGCCGTTCGCCAGGAACGGGAAGGTGCCGGCCTTGTAGGCGCGGCCTTCGGCCTTGAGCTGCTGCTCGGTCTGGCCGACCCATGCGATTTCGGGGTGCGTGTAGATGACCCAGGGCACGGTGTTGAAGTTGACGTGTCCGTGCTGGCCGGCAATGCGCTCGGCCACGGCAACGCCCTCTTCTTCCGCCTTGTGCGCCAGCATCGGGCCGCGCACCACGTCGCCGATCGCCCACACGTTCGGCAGGTTGGTCTTGCAGTCGCCGTCGACGTTGATGGCGCCGCGCTCGTCGAGCGCCAGGCCCACGGCTTCGGGGTTCAGGCCGATGGTGTTGGGCACGCGGCCGATCGACACGATCAGCTTGTCGACGTCCAGCGTCTGCGCTTCGCCCTTGGCGTTGGTCCAGGCGATCGACACGCCCTTCTTGCCCGACTTGATTTCGCCGACCTTCACGCCGAGTTCGATCTTCAGGCCTTGCTTGTCGAAAGCCTTCTTGGCTTCCTTGGCGATCTGCTCGTCCACCGCGCCCAGGAAGGTCGGCAGTGCTTCGAGCACCGTGACTTCCGAGCCGAGGCGACGCCACACCGAACCCATTTCCAGGCCGATGACGCCCGAGCCAATCAGCGCCAGCTTCTTGGGCACCGCGCCCATGCGCAGCGCGCCGTCGTTCGACAGGATGTTTTCTTCGTCGAAGGCCGCACCGGGCAGCGCGCGGGCATTGGAGCCCGTGGCCACGATGATGTGCTTGCCGACGATGGTTTCCTCGGCGGCGCCAGCCACCTTGATCTCGTAGCCGCCTTCAGCGGCCTTCACGAACGAACCGCGACCGTGGAACGACGCGATCTTGTTCTTCTTGAACAGGTAGGTGATGCCGTCGTTGTTCTGCTTCACGACCTGGTCCTTGCGGGCCAGCATCTTGCCGATGTCGAGCGACAGGCCCGACACGTTGATGCCGTGGTCCGCGAAGCCGTGGCCGGCGTGCTCGAAGTGCTCCGACGATTGCAGCAGTGCCTTCGAGGGAATGCAGCCGACGTTGGTGCAGGTACCGCCGAGCGCGGGACCGCCCTTGGCGTTCTTCCACTCGTCGATGCAGGCCACGTTGAAGCCGAGTTGAGCGGCGCGAATGGCGGCAATGTAGCCGCCGGGGCCGCCACCGATGACGACGACGTCGAATTGTTTGCTCATGGGATTTCCGTTTCAGTTGGCGGGCGCGTCACCGGGTCTGTACCCTTCGCGAAACACCGCGGAACCGGCTTTGCCGGGCCGCAGGTGTTGCCCCCGGTAGGGGGTTGGCGAAGCGACACGAAGTGCGCGCAGCCTGGGGGTGAGATCAGATGTCGAACAGCAGGCGCGACGGGTCTTCCAGCGCTTCCTTCATGGCGACCAGGCCCAGCACGGCTTCGCGGCCGTCGATGATGCGGTGGTCGTAGCTCATGGCCAGGTAGTTCATCGGGCGGATCACGATCTGGCCGTTCTCGACCACGGCGCGGTCCTTGGTCGCGTGCACGCCCAGGATGGCCGATTGAGGCGGGTTGATGATCGGGGTCGACAGCATCGAGCCGAAGGTGCCGCCGTTCGAGATGGAGAACGTGCCGCCGGTCATGTCTTCGATGCCCAGCTTGCCGTCTTGCGCCTTCTTGCCGAACTCGGCGATCTTCTTCTCGATGTCGGCGAAGCTCATCTGGTCTGCATTGCGCAGGATGGGCACCACCAGGCCGCGCGGCGAACCGACGGCGATACCGATGTCGAAGTAGCCGTGGTACAGGATGTCGTTGCCGTCGACCGAGGCGTTGATCACCGGGTACTTCTTCAGCGCGTGCACGGCCGCCTTCACGAAGAAGGACATGAAGCCGAGCTTCACGCCGTGTTCCTTGGTGAAGCTGTCCTGGAAGCGCTTGCGCAGGTCCATGACCGGCGCCATGTTGACTTCGTTGAAGGTCGTCAGGATGGCGTTGGTCGACTGCGACTGGATCAGGCGCTCGGCGATGCGGGCGCGCAGGCGGCTCATCGGCACGCGCTGTTCGGGGCGCTCGCCCAGGTCGGGCGCGCCGGTCGGTGCGCTCACTTGCTGCAGCGCGGGCTTGGCGGCCGGTGCGGGGATGGTGGCCGCGGGCTTGGCGCCCGAAGCAACCGCGCCCAGCACGTCGCCCTTGGTGACACGGCCGTCCTTGCCCGAGCCAGCCACGTCGCTGGTCTTCAGGTTGTTGTCGGCCAGCAGCTTGGCGGCGGCGGGCATGGCCACGTCGGCCTTCGAACCGCCGGTGGCGGCTGCGGCTGCGGCGGCAGCGGCCGGGGCAGGCGCGGCGGCGGCCGGTGCGGCGGCAGCAGCTGCAGCCGGCGCGGCGCGAAGCCTTGCCTTCGGTGTCGATCTTGGCGATCAGCTGATCGGCCACCACCGTGGCGCCGTCGGGCTGCACGATTTCGGCCAGCACGCCGGCCGACGGCGCGGGCACTTCGAGCACGACCTTGTCGGTCTCGATCTCGATCAGGATTTCATCGACGGCGACGCTTCGCCGGCCTTCTTCTTCCAGGTCAGCATGGTGGCTTCGGCCACGGATTCGGAAAGCTGGGGGACTTTGACTTCTACGATAGACATGTGGAGTGAGCTCCGTTTTGTTCTTGAGGGTGTTCGTGTGAAAAGAGGACGGGTTTACTTGGTCAGCACGAAGCCCTTGAGCTTGGCGAACGCGCCGTCGACCAGCGCCTTCTGCTGTTCCTGGTGCAGGTGCGAGTAGCCCACCGCCGGCGACGCCGAAGCGGCACGGCCGGAGTAGCCGAGCTTCTGGCCGTCTTGCATGTTTTCGTGGATGTAGTGCTGCACGAAGAACCAGGCGCCCTGGTTCTGCGGCTCGTCCTGGCACCAGACCACGTCCACGAGGTTGGGGTACTTCTTGATCTCGGCGGCAAAGGCCTTGTGCGGGAACGGATAGAGCTGCTCGACGCGGATGATCGCCACGTCGTCGTCGCCCTTTTCCTCGCGCTTCTTGGCCAGGTCGTAGTAGACCTTGCCCGAGCAGGCGATCAGGCGCTTGACCTTCTCGGCCTTCAGGGCCTTGCTTTCCGGGATCACGGTCTGGAAGCTGCCCTTGGTGAACTCGGACAGCGGCGAGGTCGCGTCCTTGTTGCGCAGCAGCGACTTGGGCGTCAGGATGATCAGCGGCTTGCGCAGGTTGCGCACCATCTGGCGACGCAGCACGTGGAAGATCTGGCTGGCCGTGGTGGGTTGCACCACCTGCATGTTGGTGTCCGCGCTCAGCTGCATGAAGCGCTCCAGGCGTGCCGAGCTGTGCTCGGGGCCCTGGCCTTCGTAGCCGTGCGGCAGCATCATGGTCAGGCCGTTGACGCGGCCCCACTTCACTTCGCCCGAAGCGATGAACTGGTCGATCACCACTTGCGCGCCGTTCACGAAGTCGCCGAACTGGGCTTCCCAGATGACGAGCGTGTTCGGGTCGTTCGAGGCGTAGCCGTATTCGAACGCGAGCACGGCTTCTTCCGACAGGATCGAGTCGATCACGACGAACGGCGCCTGGTTTTCAGCCACGTTCTGCAGCGGCGTGAAGGTGCCGGTGTCGAACTTCTCGCGGTTCTGGTCGTGCAGCACGGCGTGGCGGTGCGTGAACGTGCCGCGGCCCGAGTCTTCGCCCGACAGGCGCACCGGGTAGCCGCTGGCCACCAGCGAGGCGAAGGCCATGT
Organism: Variovorax sp. E3; assembly: GCF_016082275.1. Taxonomy (GTDB): domain Bacteria; phylum Pseudomonadota; class Gammaproteobacteria; order Burkholderiales; family Burkholderiaceae_C; genus Variovorax. The sequence continues at coordinate 10,563 of NZ_MOWM01000128.1, read as the reverse complement.
GCTCGCCCATGCCCCAGTCGATGTTGACATCGCCGCGACCCATGGCGGCGCGGTCGTCCAGCACCTTCTTCACGAGCGGGTGCACGGTGAAACCGGCGGGCACGGTCGTGATCTTCTCGGCCAGGCGCTTCCACTCGCTCGAGGGAATGGCGGTGTCGCCGGCGTCGGTCCACTTCTTGTTGAGGTACGGGCTCCAGTCGACGGCGTACTTGCTCTTGAAGTTGGTGAGCACGGGGTCGACCGTGTTCTTGCCTTCGTCGAACGCGGCGCGCTGCGCCTTGACCATGTCGTCGCCGAGCGTCTCGCCCAGGCCTTGCGCCGCCAGCTTGTCGGCGTACAGCTTGCGCGTGCCGGGGTGCTTGGCGATCTTCTTGTACATCAGCGGCTGGGTGAGCGAAGGCGTGTCCTGCTCGTTGTGGCCCAGCTTGCGGAAGCAGATGATGTCGACGACCACGTCCTTCTGGAATTCCATGCGGAACTCGAGCGCGAGCTGGGTGGCGAGCACCACGGCTTCAGGGTCGTCGCCGTTCACGTGCAGCACCGGTGCGTCGACCATCTTGACGATGTCGGTGCAATACAGCGTCGAGCGGCTGTCGCGCGGGTCGCTGGTGGTGAAGCCGATCTGGTTGTTGATGACGATGTGCACCGTGCCGCCGGTGGAATAACCACGGGTTTCGGCCAGCGCCAGCGTTTCCATCACGACGCCCTGGCCCGCGAAGGCGGCGTCGCCGTGCACGATCACGGGCAGCACCTGCTTGCCCAGCGGGTCGCCGCGGCGATCCATGCGGGCGCGCACCGAGCCTTCGACCACGGGGTTCACGATTTCAAGGTGCGACGGGTTGAACGCCAGGCTCAGGTGCACCGGGCCGCCGGGGGTGGTGACGTCCGAGCTGAAGCCCTGGTGGTACTTGACGTCGCCGCTGGGCAGCTCTTCGGGGGCGGTGTGGTCGAACTCGGCGAACAGGTCGGCGGGCATCTTGCCCAGCGAGTTCACCAGCACGTTCAGCCGGCCGCGGTGGGCCATGCCGATCACGATTTCCTGCACGCCCTTGGCGCCGGCCTGGTTGATCAGCTCGTCCATCGCGACGATGAAGCTCTCGCCGCCTTCGAGCGAGAAGCGCTTCTGGCCGACGTACTTGGTGTGCAAGAAGCGCTCGAGCCTTCGGCGGCCGTCAGGCGGTTCAGCACGTGCTTCTTCTGCTCGGCGCTGAGCTTGGGGTTGGTGCGGGCGCTTTCGAGCCGCTGCTGCCACCAGCGCTTGTGGTTCTGGTCGGTGGTGTACATGTACTCGGCACCCATGGTGCCGCAGTACGTTTCACGCAGTGCGTTGAGCAGGTCGCGCAAGGACATGGTGTCCTTGCCGAAGAAGGTGTTGCTGGTGTTGAACACCGTCTCGAGGTCGGCGTCGGCGAAGCCGTAGAACGAGGGCTCGAGTTCGGGGATCGACGGACGCTCGGCGCGCTTGAGCGGGTCGAGGTCGGCCCAGCGGGCGCCGACGTTGCGGTAGGCGGCGATCAGTTGCTGGACTGCGGTGCGCTTGCGGCCGAGTTCGGAATCGGCGCCGCTGGCCACCACGACCTTGGTCGTGCCCTGCTTCGCGCGTTCGGCGAAAGCATTGATGACGGGCAGGTGGGGAACGTCGCGGGCGTTGGTGCCGTCGGCGGCGGGGACATTCTGCAGCGCGTCGAAATACGAACGCCAGTTGTCGGGCACGCTGCCGGGGTTGGAGAGGTAGTTTTCGTACATCTCTTCGACATAGGGCGCATTGCCGCCGAAGAGGTAGGTGTTGCCTTGATAGGCGGTGTACGCCGATGGCGTCGATGAATCGCTCATGATCCGCTGACCTTCGCTTCCCTGAGGGAAGCACTAGCTGGTTAAGAAACCTTCCGCGACACGGCTGAACCGGTTGGCGGATGCGACTGTGGCTGGGGAAGGGCCTGAGTACCTTGGCATTGTGCCACGTCAACCATATGACGGTTCGGAGTTGATGCGCAAGCCCCACGCCCTCTCATTCACACGGAAGAAAGTAACTGTTTGATCTGCTGCAGCGTCGAGGGGTCGTCGATGGTGGTCAGGTCGCCCGGGTCGCGCTGTTCGCACACGGCCTGGATGGCGCGGCGCAGCAGCTTGCCGCTGCGCGTCTTGGGCAGCCCGCTCACGAAGCGCACGCGCGCCGGCCGGGCCAGCGCGCCGAGCTGGTCGGCCACCACCTTCATGATCTCGCCCTCGAGCTTGAGCGCCACGTCGCGTCGGCCAGGGCCTTGCCGTCCTTGGGGACGACGAAAGCCATCGCGACCTGGCCCTTGAGCGCATCGGCCACGCCGACCACCGCCACTTCGGCGACGTTGGCATGGCCCGAGATGCTCTCTTCGATCTCGCGCGTGCCCAGGCGGTGGCCCGCCACGTTGATCACGTCGTCGGTGCGCCCGAGGATGTAGAAATAACCGTCGGCATCGCGAATGCCCCAGTCGAAGGTCGAATAGACCATCTTGCCGGGCACGCTTTTCCAGTAGGTGTTGACGAAGCGCGCGTCGTCCTTCCACACGGTCTGCATGAAGCCCGGCGGCGTCGGGCCCTCGACCACGACCACGCCCTTCTCGTTCGCGCCGGTCAGCTCTTCACCCGTCGACTCGTGCAGGATCTTGATGCGGTAGCCGTACATCGGCACGCCCGGGCTGCCGAACTTGCTGGGCTTGGCCTCGACGCCGTTGGCGATGGTGATCATCGGCCAGCCCGATTCGGTCTGCCAGTAGTTGTCGATGATCGGCACGCCCAGGCCCTCGCTGATCCAGCGCGCGGTGGGCTCGTCCAGCGGCTCGCCGGCCAGGAACAGCGCGCGCAGGGTCGAGAGGTCGTACTTTTTCAGCAGCGCCGGGTCCTGCTTCTTGAGCACGCGCACCGCGGTGGGCGCGCTGAACATCACCGTCACCTTGTATTTTTCGACCAGGCGCCACCAGATGCCGCCGTCGGGCTGCTTGTCGATGCCCTGCGTGGGCAGGCCCTCGTACATGATGGTCGCCATGCCCGCGATCAGCGGTCCGTAGACGATGTAGCTGTGGCCCACGACCCAGCCGATGTCGCTGGTCGAGAAATAGGTTTCGCCGGGCCGGCCGTCGAAGATGTGCTTCATGCTCGCGGCCAGCGCCACCGCGTAGCCGCCCACGTCGCGCTGCACGCCCTTGGGCTTGCCGGTGGTGCCGCTCGTGTAGATGGTGTAGCTGATGTCGGTCGAGGCGAGCCACGTGCAGGGCACCTTGGCGTCGATGTGCTTGCGGCGCAGGTCTGCCGCCAGGTGGTCGCGCCCTGCCGTCAGCTCCATGGGCGCCAGGCCGCGGTCGGTCAGCAGCACGGCCGCGGGCTTGTACTTCGACAGCCGGATCGCCTCGTCGAGCAGCGGCTTGTACGCGATGACCTTGCCGCCGCGCGAGCCCGCGTCGGCGCTCACGATCACCTTGGGTTCGGCGTCCTCGATGCGCGTGGCCAGCGACCCGCTCGCGAAGCCGCCGAACACCACGCAATGGATGGCGCCGATGCGCGCGCAGGCCAGCATCGCGAACGCGGCCTCGGGAATCATCGGCATGTAGATGAGCACGCGGTCGCCCTTGCCCACCCCCAGTTCGACCAGGCTCGCTGCGGTGCGCTGCACCTCGGCATGCAGCTCGTCGAAGCTGTAGCTCTTTTCGACGCCGGTTTCGGTCGACACGAAGATCAGCGCGGGCTGGCTGCCGCGCGCGGCCAGGTGCCGGTCGACGGCGTTGTGGCACAGGTTGGTGGTGCCGCCCACGAACCAGCGCGCGAACGGCGGCTGGCTGGCGTCGAGGACCTGCTGCGCGGGCGTGTGCCAGTCGATCAGCTTGGCCTGCTCGGCCCAGAAGGCCTCGGGCGCATCGACGGACTGGCGGTAGAACTCTTCATAGCGGCTCATCTGGACTTGTCTCCGTTTTATGTTTCCGTTCCGGCGGCAGCGCCAAAACTGAATTCATAATTATGGAGACCGATCTTGCAGCAAGCTGACGACCGGAACAATCCGGTCGACTCCCACCGCGCCGGCTTATCGGATCAGGGCTTGCAGGTCGCGGAACGCCGGGTGCTCGGCGGTGCGCAGCCACTCGAAGCCGACCATCTCGGTCGTCACGAGCTCGGCGCCTGCACCGGCCAGCCGGTCGAAGGCGGCGTCGCGGTTGCGCTCGGTGCGCGAGCTGCAGGCGTCGGTGACGACCCACACCTCGAACTCGTCTTCCAGCAGGTCGAGCGCCGTCTGCAGCAGGCAGACATGCGCTTCGCAGCCGGCAATGACGATGGTGTTGCGCTCTTCAGGCGCGGCCTGCGGTTTCTGCAGATGCTTCGGCAGGCTGCGGGCATTGCCCTGCGGCGCGGCCTTGGCGGGCGCGCGCAGCCATTCGCCGAGGCCCTCTTCCACGCCGCTGAAGTGCATCTTGGCCAGCGTCTTCTTGCACAGCGCGCGGATGTCCGGCAGGTTTTCGCCGAGCTTGGACGGGTTCTGCTCGGTGCCCCAGACCGGCACGTCGACCCATTGCGCCATCTGGCCGAGGCGCACGGCGTTCTTCGCAACGGCCTCGTTTTCGAAGACCGCCGGCATCAGCCGTGCCTGGTAATCGACCAGCACGAGTTGGGATTGCGAAGCGTCGAGCAGCATGAACAGTTTCTTTCTTGTAGAGGTTGAGCTTGGGCTAAACCGTACCACCGAAAAGACCGGGTTGGCCCGCGCCGGCGGCAACGCGCTGAACGAGTTGCGCCACGTAGGTCTTGAACAGCGCGTCGGCCGACTGCCTGAACATGCGGATGCGCCCCGTGTGCTGCATCAGCAGCAGGCCCACGCCATGTGCGAACAGCGAGGTGTTTTCCCGCAGGGCGTCATCGGCGTCGAGTCCCATGGCCTGCAGCGCGTCTTCGCAGGGGCGCAGGGCCTGATGGAGGTGATCGTTCAGTTCGTGGTCGAGCTCACTGGTCAGTCCGCGCGGGCGCATGCCCTGCACCAGGTAGAAGCCCAGGTCGAGTTCGCGCGGGTTCGCGGCATAGAAGTCGAACCAGGCCTGAGCCTTGGCGGCCAGCGTGAGGTCGGGGCGGCCTTGCGACTCGGGAGCGTCGGTCACGGCTGCCTGCAGCCGCTGGATCGACTCGTCCAGCAGGGCCGCGTAAATCGCTTCCTTGCTCTCGAAGTACGAGTAGATCGCCCCCGGCGTGTAGCCGGCCTTGCGCGCGATTTCCCGAATGCTCGCGCCCTCGATGCCGGCCTCCAGGAACACGGCGCGCGCCGCGTCGAGCACGAGCGCGCGGCGCGCGTCGGTGAGCGCCTGGCGGCGTTGGAGCTTGGCTTGCATGGCAGGGACTATAGCGCCCCGATTGATCGCCGAATCAATTTTCTGAGCATTGATCAATAAATTGAACAGTGTTTAAATCTTGCTCGAAGCACACCACGATGGAGACATGAAACGATGAACGCCCCACTTCCCGCCGCCTCGCTGATGTCCGGCGCCGACTACCGCGACTCGCTGCGCCGCTACCGCTCCAGCGTCTTCGTGGACGGCCGCCGCGTCGACAGCGTGGCCGACGAGCCCGCCTTCCAGCCCGGTATCAATGCGATCGCCCTCACCTACGACTACGCGCTGAAGTCGGAATACGAGCCGCTGATGACCGCCGTGCAGCACACCAGCGGCAAGCGCGTGAACCGGCTTTCGCACATCAACACCAGCGCCGGCGACCTGCTCAACAAGCTCGAGGCCGTGCGGCTGGTCTGCCAGGAAACCGGCTGCGCCCAGCGCTATCTGACGCACGATGCGCTCAACGCCATCGCCCAGGTGTCGGCGCACATCGACGACGCACGCGGCAGCACCGAGCACACCGCCCGCTTTCGCGAGTACCTGCACCGCGTGCAAGACCAGGACCTGACGCTGGGCGTGGCCATGACCGACGCCAAGGGCGACCGTAGCCGCCGGCCGCACGAGCAGGCCAACGTCGACAGCTACCTGCATGTGGTCGAGCGCAACGCGCGCGGCATCGTCATCTCGGGCACCAAGGCCATCGTGACTGGCGCGCCCTACGTGCATGAACTGCTGGTCATGCCCTGCCGCAACATGGGCAAGGAAGACGCCGACTTTGCCGTCTGCTGCGCCGTGCCGCTGGACGCGCCGGGCCTCACCATCGTCGCGCGACCGGCCGGCCGGCCCGGCGAAAAGCTCGAGCATGGCGATGCCCTCTTCAGCCGCAAGTACGGCCAGAGCACCGGCGTGTGCATGTTCGACAAGGTCTTCGTGCCGTGGGAGCACGTGTTCTACGCCGGTGAATGGGAGCACTCGGGCCACCTGACCTACAGCTACGCCACGCACCATCGCCACAGCTGCATCGGCGCCCGCGCGGGTTTCGGCGATTTGCTGATCGGCGCCGGCGCGCTGATGTGCGAGGCCAACGGCTTCGACCCCGGCAAGGAAAGCCACCTGCGCGAGCAGATGGTCGAGCTCATCACCATCACCGAGAGCTTTTTCGCCTGCGGCGTGGCGGCCAGTGTCTACGGCAAGGCCGACGAGCACTGCGAGGTCTTCATGCCCGACCCGGTGTTCAGCAACATCGGCAAGCTGCTGCTGGCCACGAAGATCTACGACATGCACCGCATCGCGCACTACGTGAGCGGCGGGCTGATCGTCACCCTGCCCGGCCCCGACGAAGACCACAACCCCGAGACCGCCGCCCGCCTGTCGGACGTGCTGCGCGCCAACCCGGCCATTCCCTACGAACAGCGCATCGAGACCGCGCGCTTCATCGAAGACCTCACGGCCGGCTACCAGGGCGGCTGGTACAGCGTGATCAGCCTGCACGGCGGCGGCTCGCCTGCGGCCATGAAGCAGGAAATCTGGCGCAACTACCCGGTCGGCTCGAAGGTGGAGCTGGTCGAGCGCATCCTCGAGCGCGGCATCGCGGCCGACGGGTCGCCCGCCGCCGCGCCGCACGACCCGGCCCGCGCCATCACCCGCAACCGCCAGCCCGGCAAATGCTGCGACACCGGCTGCACCACGCCGGGCCAGCCCGTGATGGTCGAACTGCCGGCGTCTCAGCGCGCCTAAACTGCGGCGCATGAAGCTTGCGTCGACGCGCCTTTGCCTCGTGGCCCTGGGGGTCGGCGCCGCGCTGTTGGTCGCGGCCTGCGGCGGCGTGCGCGCCACCACCGTGCCGCTGGCGACCACGCTCGACAAGAGCCGCTGCGCGCGCAACGTCGACACCCTGCTGGTCATGCTGCCCGGCGCCTACTCCACCCCCGACGAGTTCGAGCGCGAGGGCTTCGTGCAGGCCGTGCGCGACGCCCGGCTCGCGGCCGACGTGATGCGGGTCGACGCGCACCTGGGCTACTACAACAACAAGACCATCCTCGAGCGCCTGAGCGCCGACGTGATGGCGCCCGCGCGCAAACAAGGCTACCGCCACATCTGGATCGTCGGCATCTCGGTCGGCGGCTTCGGCGGGCTGCTCTATGCGCAGACGCATCCCGGCGAACTCGCCGGCGTGGTGACGCTGGCACCCTACCTCGCGAACGCGCGCAAAGCACCGACATCGCCAACGCGGGCGGCCTCGCACGGTGGCAAGGGCCGTTGACCGATCCGCGCGAAGGCGTTCCGCGCACGCCGAACGAAACGCAACTCTGGCAATGGCTGCGCGGCTATGTCGGCTTCACGCAGACCGCCGCCCCGCGCCCGCCGCTCTACCTGGGCTACGGCGTGGACGACCGCTTCGCCTTCAGCCACCGGCTGCTGGCGGCGGCGCTGCCCGCCGAGCGCGTCTTCACGACCGAAGGCGGCCACGACTGGCCGGAGTGGAAACGCCTGTGGCAGCGCATGCTGCCGACACTGCCGTTGCCGGGCTGCCCCGGCTGACGGCGCGAACGCTTCAGCCTCAGTTCGGCCGCAGGCGCAGCGGCTTGCCGTCCGGGGCGCTCGGTCACCAGAAACGCCCGCCGGGCAGAAAGCTCACGCCCCGGGGGTTTTCGAGGCCGGAAGCCACGGTTTCGGGTCGGGCCTGCGCCAATACGGCGCTACAGAACCCCAGCTCGAGGACGGCGGCGGTTCAGCCAAAAGTATTCATCGGCGCAATAATCCGCAAGATCATGACTTTTCCAGGCAGATAGCGCAATCTTGACGACGAATAGCAACCAGGACGAGCCTGGACCGGTGTTTACCTCAATGACGAGGGCCCATTCCGTGACAACCACTTATGGGCCATAAACGTTCACCGTTACATTTTTTCTTGGGCCGAATTGAAAATCCTGATGTAAATCAATGGTTTACGGATGTAATCGCTAATTCTGTTTAAATTGACATAACCGCGCGTCATCAATATCCTACGCGCCATGCGTTTTTTCGTCCTACCCGCGTCCCTCCTGCTTGCCGTCGCTGCCCACGCAGCCCCCCAACAGGACCGATCAGACGACGAGATGGCCCGAATGCTTGCAGACAAAGGCCTGATCGGCCAGTTGCAACAGGTCCGTCAAACAGTCTCCGAACGAACTTCCGACCTCGTGGTCACGGCCATCGGCTTCCTCGGCGTGCCTTACCGTCGCGGTGGCAACACCGCTGAAGCCGGCTTCGACTGCAGCGGCTTCGTTCGTGCCATGTACAACCAGACGGTGGGCCACATGCTCCCCCGTCGCGCCGAAGAGCAAGCCGCCGCCACCGAGAAGATCGATCGCGAACAGCTCAAGCCCGGCGACCTCGTGTTCTTCAACACCATGCGCCGCGCCTTCAGCCACGTCGGCATCTACGTCGGCGAAGGCAAGTTCATCCACTCGCCCCGCTCCGGCGCCCAGGTTCGCGTGGAAGACATGAACGGCAGCTACTGGCAACGCCGCTTCGACGGCGCCCGCCGCGTGCTGGCCGGCCCGGCGGACGAAGTGAAGGCGGCGGCAGTCGCGCACAGCGGCAACTGATCCCTCCCTGGATGGAAATCCAGGACGAAAAAATCCCGCCGCGGCGGGATTTTTCATGGGCGCTCGGCGAGCGCCCTTTCCATGAATATCAGCTCTTGCGGGCCGGCGGCAAGTCGGTGCAAGTGCCGTGCGCCACTTCCGCCGCCATGCCGATGCTTTCGCCCAGCGTCGGGTGCGGGTGGATGGTCTTGCCGATGTCGATCTCGTCGGCGCCCATCTCGATGGCCAGCGCGATCTCGCCGATCATGTCGCCCGCGTGCGTGCCGACGATGCCGCCGCCCAGGATGCGGTGCGTCTCGGCGTCGAACAGCAGCTTGGTGAAGCCCTCGTCGCGGCCGTTCGCGATGGCGCGGCCCGAAGCGGTCCACGGGAAGTGGCCCTTCTTGATCTTGATGCCTTCGGCCTTCGCCTGGTCTTCGGTCAGGCCGACCCATGCCACTTCGGGGTCGGTGTAGGCCACGCTCGGGATCACGCGGGCGTTGAACGCGGCGCTGGACAGCTCCTTGTCGCCCTTCTGCTCGCCGGCAATGACCTCGGCCGCCACGTGGGCCTCGTGCACCGCCTTGTGCGCCAGCATGGGCTGGCCCACGATGTCGCCGATGGCGAAGATGTGCGGCACGTTGGTGCGCATCTGGATGTCGACCGGGATGAAGCCGCGATCGCTCACCGACACGCCGGCCTTCTCGGCGCCGATCTTCTTGCCGTTCGGGCTGCGGCCCACGGCCTGCAGCACCAGGTCGTACACCTGCGGCTCCTTGGGCGCGTTCTCGCCCTCGAAGGTCACCTTGATGCCTTCCTTCGTGGCCTCGGCCCCGACCGTCTTGGTCTTGAGCATGAGGTTGTCGAAGCGCGGCGCGTTCATCTTCTGCCAGACCTTCACGAGGTCGCGGTCGGCGCCCTGCATCAGGCCGTCGAGCATTTCGACCACGTCCAGGCGCGCGCCCAGCGTGGAATACACCGTGCCCATTTCGAGGCCGATGATGCCGCCGCCCAGGATCAGCATGCGCTTGGGGTCGGTGCCCATCTCGAGCGCGCCGGTCGAGTCGACCACGCGCGGGTCCTTCGGCATGAAGGGCAGGCTCACGGCCTGCGAACCGGCCGCGATGATGGCGTTGCGGAACTTGACGGTCTGCTTGCTGCCCGTGGTGTCCCAGCTGGTGCCGGAGGTTTCTTCGACCTCGAGGTGGTACGGGTCGATGAAGTTGCCGACGCCGCGCAGCACCGTCACCTTGCGCATCTTGGCCATGGCCGTGAGGCCGCCGGTGAGCTTTCCCACCACCTTGTTCTTGTGGCCGAGCAGCTTGGCGCGGTCGACCGTGGGGGCGGCGAAGCTCACGCCCAGGTCGGCGAAGTGCTTGACCTCGTCCATGACGGAAGCCACGTGCAGCAGGGCCTTCGACGGAATGCAGCCGACGTTCAGGCACACGCCGCCGAGGGTGGCGTAGCGCTCGATCAGCACGACCTTCAGGCCCAAGTCGGCCGCGCGGAAGGCGGCCGAGTAGCCGCCGGGGCCGGCGCCGAGCACGACCACGTCGCACTCGACATCGACCTTGCCGCCGTAGCTCGACACGGCCACGGCCGCCGAAGCGGGGGCCGGCGCGGGCGCGGCCTTGGACGCGGCGGGTGCGGGG